>CALLKZ010000038.1:0-5669 GCA_938082345.1 uncultured Alphaproteobacteria bacterium | reverse complement strand
AAACCCAGCACGGCGCAGGTCTGGATATACGGGTTGAAGAAACGACAAATAACTCAGGCTTTTTCGGCGACAGTAAAACTTTCACCACAGCCACAACGGGCTGCTTCATTCGGATTATTGAAAACGAAACGCGAGGCGAATTTACCTTCTTCCCAATCCATTTCCGATCCTATCAGGAACATCACGGCTGTGGGGTCGATAAAAAGAGTAACGCCTTTCTCTTCAATCTTATCTTCAAAAACTTTGGCTTCAGTGGCGTATTGTACATCGTATTGCAGGCCCGAACAGCCAGCCGTCTTAATCCCGATACGAAGTCCAAGGATTCCCTGATCACCGGCGTCAAGAAGCTGGCGGGCCTGCTTTGCAGCGGCATCAGTCAGCGTTACAATTGGTTTGCCAGGTTCAAACATCGATTCGTCCCTTATTTCCTACCTTGGTTAAATGGTAATCTACAGCACCCGGGGGTAATCTACAGCACCCGGGCGCATCACATCTAAAGCCCCAAATCCAAAGCCATCTTGGCATCTTCACTCATCCGGTCTGGCGTCCAAGCAGGGTCCCAGACCAGTTCGACCGTCACCGCACCCACACCTTGGGCCTCAGCGACGGCGCGCGCCACCTGCCCCGGCATTTCACCAGCAACCGGGCATCCGGGAGCGGTCAGCGACATAGAGATGTCAACATCCCCATTCTGCTTGCGTTCAACGTCATAAATCAAACCCAAATCAAAAATATTCACCGGAATTTCGGGGTCATGAACGCTTTTCAACGCATCTTCGACACTAATCGCGTCCGCAGGACCTGACGGGTTGGTAAGCTGTTCTCCCGCCCTTGCCGTATATCCTTGCGACGTGTCGGGCAGAAAATCGGCCAAACCCGGACCATCAGTAAGGCCCTGACCATCAACAAGATAGGGATTATCGATCTGATCCCCCTCTTTCATTTTATCGCCTGCTGCGGACATGATTACCCTTGCCTACCTAAAAATCCGTTGTACTTTTTCGAGCGCTATAGCCAACGCGTCAAAATCTTCGGACCGCGTATAAACACCAACCGAAGCCCGTGCTGTGGATGGCAGATCGAGATGGTCCATCAACGGTTGCGCACAGTGATGACCGGCGCGAATTGCAATTCCATCATGATCAATAATCGTCGAAATATCATGCGGATGCGCGCAATCCATAGTGAAGGAAACAACCCCGGATTTGCCCGCTGCCGTGCCAACCAGATGCAGCCCCTCAACCGCCGATAACCGCTGATGCGCATAGCTGAGAACCTGTTGTTCATGGGCCCGAATAGCGTCCATACCAATAGATTGCACATAATCAACGGCCGCCCCCAGCGCAATGGTCTCGGCGATTGCGGGCGTGCCAGCTTCAAAGCGAACCGGCGGTTCGGCATAGGTGCTCTTCTGGATGGTGACGCGGTCAATCATATCACCGCCGCCAATAAAGGGCGGCATTTCAGCCAGAATTTCACCGCGCCCCCACAGCACCCCAACACCGTTGGGGCCATAAAGCTTATGCGCTGAAAACACGTAAAAATCAGCGCCAAGAGCGACCACATCAACGGGCATATGGATAACACCCTGACAGCCATCAACGACCATCAATGCACCAGCATCACGCGCATGTGCAGCCATCTCGGTGATCGGGAACACTGTCCCCAGAACGTTTGAGACATGCGGAACCGAGATGATCCGCGTTTGCGGCGTGAGCATTTCGGTGAATTTTGTCATCGAAAAGCTGCCATCTTCCTCTAACTCAAAGGCCCGAAGGATCGCGCCGGTCTTTTCGGCCACCATTTGCCACGGAACGATGTTCGCATGATGGTCGGCAATGCTGATCAGGATTTCATCGCCGGGTTGCAACCTCGGCTCAGCCCAGCATCGGGCAATCAAGTTCAGCGCCATCGTGGCACCTGCCGTCAAAACAATCTCATCGGCTGATTTCGCGCCGATAAAACCGGCAACCTTGCCGCGCACCCCTTCATAAAGGTCAGTTGAGGCTTCAGACAGAAAATGCAGGCCGCGGTGAACGTTTGAATAGGTGTCAGAATAGGCCGACATCAACGCATCTAAAACCTGCTGCGGCTTTTGCGCCGACGCTGCACTATCCAAATAAATCAGAGGCTTACCATGAATTTCACGAGACAGAATGGGGAAATCTGCGCGAATGGCCTCAAGGTTAAACTCGCGGCGAACATCATCCATTATTTTGCTCCATCTCGGTCCACATTTCCGCCAACCATGCCTCGGCAACAGGTCGTAGCAATCCGGCTAGCGTTTTGTTTTCGACCGTCTCAATCGTATCAATTAGGAATGCCTCAATTAACATAGCCCGCGCGGCCTCGCGGGGAATGCCGCGGCTGGTCAGATAGAACAGCTGCGTTGCGTCCAACTCTCCAACCGTTGCCCCATGCGCGCACACAACATCATCGGCATAAATTTCCAACTCAGGCTTGGCATCCGCCTCGGCTTTTCGCGATAGCAACAACGCCCGCGACATTTGCTGGCCATCGGTTTTCTGCGCATCCGGAGCGACATGAACGCGGCCTTGATAGACCCCGCGAGAACTGTCATCCAGAACCCCGCGGATAATCTGGTTGGAGGTACAGCCCGCAACCGCATGATCCATATAGGTGGTAATGTCTTGATGCTGGGTACCGCGCCCCATATAGATGGCCGAAAGCTGGCAATCACCGCCCTCACCCAGCAATGCTACATGCGTCTCCAAGCGGGCCAATGCGCTGCCGACGCTAATGGCAAACCCGGCGATCGACGCCCCTTTGCCAAGACGAACCCCGGTGGCAGAAAGATGCGTGGTATCGGCACTCTCACACTGGATTTTCACCTGTTCGAGACGTGCCTCATCGCCGATATCAAAGCCGATAAGAGGGGCAGCAAGGCCAACCGAAGACTGGTGCCATTCAGCAAGCTGCAAACCGGACCCGTTTGCCATGCGAAGCAGAATAACAGGGTGCGCGGATAGCGAGGCATCATCGCCCTCGAAAACCAACATTAACGGCGTTTCAACCTTGCCGCTGACATCAATGCAAATCCCTGCACTCATCACGGCCAGCGACAGATCACTGATCGGATGACCATGCGGGGCCATTTCCTGAAGCGCGGCCAGCGCGCCCTCATCATCGCCAAGCGCGGTAAAGGTCAGGCCTTGCGGCACTTTGCTGAACGCAGCAGGGTCAATAATTCCGTTCACAAAGCGGATCATATGCGCCCCGATGGACCCGCCCATCGCTGCGCCATCAGACGCGCCATAATCCGGTGCTGCACTTTCCGGGGAGGCAGCAACCAGCGTGCGTGTCTGCAAAGCTGACAGGGCTGTATAGCGCCATGCCTCAGCTTTTGGCCCGGGCCAGCCGGCCGCGTGCCAGTTGGCAAGCGCAGCCGTGCGAATGGCGCCTTTTGGCGAGACTGCGCTCAGATCAGGCAGCGTCATCGATGCCGGCATATCCAGATTCCTCTACTTCAAACGCCAATTCCTTACCCCCTGACCGGCGAATTTTGCCTGCTGCCAGAATATGAACGAAATCGGGAATAATATGATCAAGAAGACGCTGATAATGCGTAATCACCAGCATTGAGCGCGCCGGATCACGCAGCAGATTCACGCCTTCAGACACAATCCGCAGCGCATCAACATCCAGACCCGAATCCGTCTCGTCCAACACCGCCATGCTGGGTTCAAGAAGGGCCATTTGCAGGATTTCATACCGTTTCTTCTCACCGCCAGAAAAGCCCACATTAACCGCGCGTTTCAGCATATCGTCGTTGATTCCGAGATTTTTTGCCTTTTCGCGGACGATCTTTACAAAGCCGAGCTGGTCAACTTCCTCCTCGCCCGCCGCAACGCGCCGTGCATTAATCGCCGCACGCAGAAAACTCATCCCGCCAACGCCCGGAAGTTCAACCGGATACTGGAACGCCAGAAACATTCCGGCCCGCGCGCGCTCATCGGGCTCCATCTCCAGCAACGACACCCCCTTCATCAGGATATCACCGCCGGTGACCTCATACCCGTCGCGCCCTGCAAGCACATAAGACATCGTACTTTTACCGGACCCATTTGGGCCCATAATGGCATGCACCTCTCCGGTATTTATCGTCAGATTAATGCCTTTTAGAATCGGTTTGTCACCGACCGAGGCGTGAAGGTCACGAATTTCAAGCAAAGCAGTCATTATAATTCCATTTCAAGTGATCGGGGTTGCATCAACCAGCCGATCTTAACAAGACACCAATCAAACCATCAGGACGGAATGAACAAAGCGGGGTTTAACCGACTGAGCCTTCCAAACTGATACCGATCAATTTTTGCGCTTCCACGGCAAATTCCATCGGCAGTTCCTTCATGACTTCCTTGCAAAATCCGTTCACGATAAGCGACACCGAATCCTCTTCTGCGATCCCGCGTTGCAAACAATAAAACAGCTGATCCTCGGAAATCCGTGAGGTGGTCGCCTCATGTTCAATCTTCGCACTGGGGTTGCGTGAAACAATGTAGGGGACGGTATGCGCACCACATTTATCGCCAACCAGCAACGAGTCGCACTGGGTAAAGTTTCGTGCGTTCTCGGCAGTCGGGTGCATATGAACCAGCCCGCGATAACAGTTTTGCGACTTTCCGGCCGAAATACCTTTGGAAATGATTGTTGACCGGCTGCCCGCGCCGATATGGATCATTTTCGTGCCGGTGTCAGCCTGCTGCATATTGTTGGTCAGGGCCACCGAATAGAACTCACCAACGCTGTCTTTGCCGCGCAGAACACAGGACGGATATTTCCAGGTAATAGCCGAGCCAGTTTCAACTTGCGTCCATGAGATTTTGGACCGGTCCCCCCGGCAAACGCCGCGCTTAGTAACGAAATTATAAATCCCGCCCTTGCCGTTTTCGTCTCCCGGATACCAGTTCTGGACAGTCGAATATTTAATTTCGGCATCAGTTTTCGCAACCAACTCAACAACCGCTGCATGAAGCTGGTTTTCGTCGCGCTGCGGGGCGGTACATCCCTCAAGATAACTGACGTAGGACTCATCTTCGGCGATGATCAGGGTGCGCTCAAACTGGCCGGTATTCTGCTCGTTAATGCGGAAATATGTCGATAGCTCCATCGGACACCGCACGCCCTTTGGAATATAGACGAACGAGCCATCGGTGAAGACCGCCGAATTCAGCGCGGCAAAATAATTGTCACCAACCGGGATAACCGATCCCATATAACGCTGCACCATTTCGGGATAATTGCGAATAGCCTCTGAAATGGGGCAGAAAATCACCCCGACCTTGGACAGCTCCTCACGGAAAGTTGTAGCAACCGACACAGAATCAAACACCGCATCAACCGCGACATTCGCCAGCATCTTCTGTTCATTCAGAGGGATGCCCAGTTTTTCGTAAGTTGCAAGAAGTTCGGGATCAACCTCATCAAGCGATTTCAGCTTTTCAGCAGCCTTTGGCGCGGAATAATAATAGCTATCCTGATAATCAATCGGCGCGATATTAAGCTTTGCCCAATCAGGACTTTTCATCGTCAGCCAGCGCCGATACGCCTTCAACCGCCACTCCAGCATCCATTCCGGCTCGTCTTTCTTGGCCGAAATAAAACGAATGACATCCTCATTCAGGCCCTTTGGCGCCTTGTTGGATTCA
>CALLKZ010000037.1:0-14850 GCA_938082345.1 uncultured Alphaproteobacteria bacterium | reverse complement strand
GAATTCGGGTAAATATTGACCAGCCCGAACAGGCTGGCGCTGACCGGCTGGCGGATGCTGTCGGTGCGCAGGTTCATTATGATTTGCCAGCGATTATTCTGGATTTTGGCACGGCGACAACGCTGGACCTCGTAGCGGCTGACGGCAGTTATGAGGGCGGAATTATCGCACCCGGTGTGGCGCTTTCGATTGAGACGTTGGCGCAGGCGGCGGCGCAATTGCCGCGGTTGGAGTTACGGGATTTTTCCGAAGATTTGCCAGTTTTAGGAAAAAATACTGTGTCAGCCATGGAATCTGGCGTGTTCTGGGGCTATGTAAGCATGATCGAAGGTCTTTTGATGCGACTGCGCCAAGAACATGGAGATGTCCCTGCGATTGCCACAGGGGGACTTGCCAGCCTGTTTGCCCAACATCTAACAGGATTGGCCGCGGTCGACCCTTATCTGACCGTAAAGGGCCTTTTTGAAATCTATGCGCGTAATCGAGGCGAGGGGCGCGCAAACCAGAACGGATGTTAGATGTATAAATCTTCAGATCTGCTTTTTGTTCCGCTTGGCGGTTCTGGCGAGATCGGTATGAATGCCAACCTGTATCACTTTAACGGCAGCTGGCTGATGGTTGATCTGGGAATTTCCTTTCCCGATGACAGCACGCCCGGCATTGATATAATTCTGCCTGATCTCAGCTTTATCGAAGAGCGCGCCGACAAACTGGCAGGGCTGGTGCTAACGCACGGGCATGAGGATCATCTTGGCGCCATTCCCTATATGTGGTCGCGGTTACGCTGTCCTGTTTATGGCAGTGCTTTTACGTTGGCTCTGTTGCGCCGGAAGCTGGCGGAAAATGGCAAGCAGCTGGATATTCCGCTGATTGAAATAGGCCCGGGTTCGGTGACTGAAATAGGCAATTTTGAGGTGGAGATGGTGGGGCTGGCGCACTCAATTCCCGATCCTACCGCGTTGGCAATCCGCTGTTCGGCGGGAACCATTCTGCATACAGGCGACTGGAAATTTGATGCAACGCCCGGGCTTGGTCAGGATACTGATGCAGGGCGTCTGGCGCAGATCGGGGATGAAGGTGTGTTGGCGATGGTTGGCGATTCGACCAACTCCATGGTCGAAGGGCGCACCCAGTCTGAGGCGGTGGCCGAGGCTGGCTTGAAAAAGGTAATTTCTGCGGCCAGTGGCCGTGTTGCGGTCAGCTGTTTTTCCAGTAATGTTGCGCGTATCCAGTCAATTATTCGCGCCGCTGCGGCGAATGGCCGGTCGGTTGCGGTTGTCGGGCGGGCGCTAAAGCGCGCCATTTCGGCGGCGCAGGAAGTCGGATATCTTCGCGATGTTCCCGATTTTGTTGCCGAAGGTGATATTAATCTTCTGCCCAAAAATAACATTGTTATCATCTGCACAGGAACCCAGGGTGAGCCCCGCGCCGCGATGGCCAAAATCGCCGTTGGTGAGCATGAATCTGTCACCATGGAGGCGGGTGACACCGTCATTTTCTCTTCGCGTCAGATACCGGGGAACGAGCCGGCGATTGCACGCGTTCAGGACGCGCTTATTCGGCGCAAGATCAGGCTGATCACCGATGATGATGCTCCCATCCATGTATCGGGGCATCCTTCGCGTGATGAAATGGTTGAAATGTATGGCCTAATCCGGCCAGCGATTGCCATTCCGGTGCACGGAACCGCGCGGCATCTTCTGGCCCATGCCGATCTTGCCGAGAGCTGTCAGGTATCGCAAACGCTGATCCCCGATAATGGCACGATGATCCGGTTTTTAGGCGGGGCAGGCGGCAAACCACCTCGCGCCGAGATTATTGATAATGTTAAAACCGGTGCCCTGACGCACGAAAAGGGCAAGATCGTCGAGATTCAGTCGGATATGATGCGCGCCCGCCGCCGGATGTTGTGGAATGGCGTGGTTACCGCCAGCGTTATTCTAAACGGGTCCGGGGCTTTATGTGCGGTTCCGGCGGTATCGCAAACCGGGATCAGCGATGTTGGTTCGGCGTCTGATTATGTGGCCTCTGCCAGCTTGGCGATTGAGGATGCGCTCGCTGGTTTGGGCCGAACAGCACGGCGCGATGATAAGGCTGTCCAAGAGGTGACGTCGCAGGCGCTTCGCCGCGTGGCGCGCAGTATGTTTGGCCTGCGCCCGATTGCCCATGTTCATATTTTGCGGCTGCGTGATGCCGATAATGCAGATGTGGCATAGGACCGGACGTAGCATAGGACCTGATGATGATTGGCAATATTAATCATATCGCTATCGCCGTGCCTGATGTTGAGGCGGCGTCGGCGAAATGGCGTGATATGCTCGGAGCCGAGTGCAGCGCACCCAAAGAATTGCCCGAACACGGCGTTCGCATCGTCTTTGTAACCCAGCCCAATGCCAAAGTTGAGCTGATGGAGCCACTTGGCAAGGCTTCACCGATTGCTAAATATCTTCAACGCAATCCGGATGGCGGACTGCATCACATCTGTTATGAGGTGGGTGATATTCATGAGGCGCGCGATGCGCTTATTGCTGGCGGTGCGCGTGTTCTAGGCAGCGGTGAGCCGCAAACCGGTGCGCATGGCAACCCGGTTTTGTTTCTCCATCCCAAAGATTTTTGTGGAACGTTAATCGAACTTGAAGAAGTGAAAATCTGATGGATTTAGTCTCTGGTTTTGTTGTCTATTTGTTGCTGTGGTGGTGGATTTTTCTGATGAGTCTGCCGTTTGGCGTTCGCGCTGTTGATAGCCCGGAGGCCGGGCACGCAACATCGGCTCCGGCGCGCCCTATGCTGCGGCGTAAAATGGTGGCAGCAACGGTCATCGCCGCCCTGTTATTTGTGCTGATCTATATGGTTATTGAGTTTGAATGGCTATCGATTGGAATAGCCGGATCCTGACGCGCTATCGACCTAAAGATAGGTTGGCGAGCCTGACCATAGATAGTAGTTTACCATAAAAATCACGACACCCTAATCCGAACCCGATGACCCAAGGTCAGATAATGAGCAAAAATAGCACCCGACAAACTGACAAGCCTGCCGGTGGTGATGCCGCAGGTAATGCTGGCAACAAACAGGGCGTGATCTATTTGAGTTCGGATCATGCTGGTATCGATTTGCGCCGCTCTGTTGCGGAACATCTTCTGGCATCGGGGTACCAAATCCAAGACCTTGGCCCAAACGGAGCGGATAAGGTGGATTACCCTGATTTCGGTGCCAAGCTGGCACAGGCAATGAAAGATGATAGTGCGGCCCGCGGGATCGCTATTTGTGGCAGCGGTATCGGAATTTCAATCGCCGTGAACCGGTTTCCGTGGGTGCGGGCGGCGTTGGTAACAGACGCCATTACCGCGCGCCTCAGCCGCGAGCATAATGATGCCAACGTGCTGGCTCTTGGTCAGCGCCTGACCACGATTGCCGTGGCACTCGATTGTGTTGATGCGTTTATGGCAACTGAATTTGCAGGAGGACGGCACGCCGGACGTGTCGAAAAGCTTGGTTTGTTATAAAATGCGTTTATGGTAGCCAACAATCTGGTTGAAATTGCCGATAAAAACATCCAATTAAGATACCAAGACATTACAAAGCGCGCACCACACGGGATCAGTCCCGTTGAAGGAGAGCCAAACGGGATTAGTTCCGTTGAAGGAGAGATAGAATGGACGACCAGGATCTTACAAACATTAGCGGGCCAAACATTAACGGACCAAACGTTAACGGACATGGTGTGATGGACGGATTTTTCTCTTCTGCCTTACGTGAATCCGACCCTGCTCTGGCGGCTGCAATCGGTGATGAGCTGGTTCGCCAGCAAGATCAGATTGAGATGATTGCCTCAGAAAACATCGTCAGTACGGCGGTGTTGGAAGCACAAGGCTCGGTTCTGACAAATAAATATGCCGAGGGGTATTCCGGTCGCCGCTATTATGGCGGGTGTGAGCATATTGACGTCGTCGAAACGCTGGCTATTGATCGCGCAAAGCAGTTATTTGATGCCGCTTTTGTCAATGTTCAGCCGCATTCGGGGGCGCAGGCCAATCAGGCGGTGTTCCTCGCGTTGCTAAAGCCCGGCGACACGATTCTGGGTATGTCGCTTGCCGCTGGTGGTCACCTTACGCATGGCGCGGCGCCAAATCTGTCGGGTAAATGGTTTAAGGCCGAACAATATGGCGTTGACCCCGAAACATCTCAGGTAGATTTTGATGCGCTGCTGGCGCAGGCCAAGGAATGCAGGCCAAAACTGCTGCTGGCTGGCGGTTCTGCCTATCCCCGCACTCTGGATTTTGCCGCTTTCCGCAAGATTGCTGATGAGGTCGGAGCCTATCTGATGGTTGATATGGCACATATCTCAGGGCTGGTTGCGGCTGGTGTCCATCCAAATCCGGTACCGCATGCGCATGTGGTAACCTCAACCACGCATAAAACGCTTCGTGCGGCGCGCGGCGGTATTATCCTGACGAACGATGAGGCGTTGGGAAAGAAATTCAATTCTGCGGTGTTCCCGGGGCTGCAGGGTGGCCCGCTTATGCACGCCATCGCTGGCAAGGCTGCCGGTTTTGGTGAGGCGTTGCGTCCTGAATTCCGGCGTTATACCCAGCAGGTTGTTGCCAATGCGCAAACCCTTTCATCGACGCTGATTGAGCGCGGCCTTGATATTGTTTCTGGTGGTACCGACACGCATCTGGTGCTGGTTGATCTTCGCCCCAAGGGGCTGACCGGCGATAATTCTGAAGTGTCTTTGGAAAATGCCGGTGTGACCTGTAACAAGAACGGGGTTCCCTTTGATCCGCAACCGCCGATGATCACGTCAGGCGTGCGCTTGGGATCTCCTGCTGGTACCACGCGCGGTTTTGGCGAGGAAGAATTTACCAAGATTGGACATCTGATTGGTGACGTCCTTGATGGTCTTTCCAAAAATCCTGATAATAATCAAGCGGTTGAACAGCGTGTTCGTGAGCAGGTTCGTGAACTTTGTCGGGCTTTCCCAATCTATCAATAGTGTGTACACTCGCTTCATCGTCAATATATTGCGTGGCTGAAGAGTATGCTATGTCCGTTTTGTGGAAGTGAAGATACGCAGGTAAAAGACTCGCGTCCTGCCGAAGATGGGGCGGCCATCCGGCGGCGGCGTTTGTGCGGCAGCTGCGAGGCTAGGTTTACCACGTTTGAGCGTGTTCAACTTCGTGAAATCACGATTGTGAAACGCAGCGGGCGCAGGTCGGTTTTCGAACGGGATAAACTGAACCGGTCATTTCAAATCGCGCTTCGCAAGCGGGATGTTGATCCCAATGAAGTGGCGCGTTCGATTAATGATATTGTTCGCCAGCTCGAAGGCTATTCCGAAGGGGATGTTCCCTCGCAGATTGTTGGTGAACTTGTGATGAAGGCTCTGGCCGACCTTGATCAGGTTGCCTATGTCCGGTTTGCCTCGGTCTATCGCAATTTTCGCGAAGCCAAAGATTTCGAAGCTTTCGTGGAGAAAGAGCTTGGCGAGTGATCCGGATTTTGGTCCTGCTGCTAATCGTGACATAACAGCCCTTCATAACGGACTTGCTAAGATGAAAAGTTCGACCGAGATGGCAACCGAGATAGATAGGCGCTGGATGCGCGTTGCCATCGCTGCGGCGCGGCAAGCCGAAGGGCGTACCGGCAGCAATCCACCGGTTGGCTGCGCAATCATTTCTACAGCCGGAAACCTGATCGCCGTTGGCCATACCGCGCGGCAAGGCCGGCCGCACGCCGAAACTGCTGCCTTGCAAATGGCGGGTGATGCCAGCCGCGGCGCTACCGCCTATGTGACGTTGGAGCCCTGTGCGCATACTGGCCAGACCGGGCCTTGCGCCGATGCCATAATTGCCGCCGGAATTGCCCGTGTTGTCATCGCCGTTCGTGACCCTGATCCCCGCGTGAACGGGCAGGGGATTGACCGGTTGCGGGCAAGCGGCATTGTTGTTCAGACCGGGGTTGAGGCCTTGGCCGCGCACCGGGTGATGGCCGGATTCCTGATGCGAATGACGGCTGGCCGCCCGCTGATTACCTTAAAAACAGCAACATCGCTTGATGGGATGATTGCCTTGCATGACAGTGCTAAGCGCTGGATTACCGGCGCTGCCATGCGCCGCTATATCCATCTTCAGCGCAGCCGTGCAGACGGGCTATTATCGGCGATTGGAACGGTGCTGGCGGATGATCCTGAATTTACCTGCCGGATAGCCGGGCTGGAAGCCGACAGCCCGCACCGCTTCATTCTGGACAGCAATTTGCGCCTGCCAGCGAACGCCAAGCTATTGGAATCTGTGCCAGCGATAGGTCTGACGGTTTTTTGCCGTGAAGATGCTATGCCTGACCGGATCAAAGCCTTGCGCCAATCAGGGGTAGAGGTCTGCCCCACCGCGTCAGACAAAGGCGGCCACCTTGCGCTAGAGCCGGTAATGCGGGCCATTGCCGGGGCTGGGTGCGGCAATTTAATGGTCGAATCGGGCGGAAAACTAGCTGCCAGCCTATTGCAGACGGAACTGCCCGATCGCATCTTTTGGACACAAAGCACACATCTGATCGGCAGTGATGGAATTCCGGTGATTGGCAGCATGCAAATCGACGATTTGCCGCCAAAACCAGCCTTTAATCTGGTGAGCCAAGGAAGTTTTGGCCCCGATCGTTTCATTATGCTGGAACGTGCGGCCCATATCGTCTAGAACGACGCGATGTAACCGAAAGGCACCTTTTTTCAATGTTCACAGGTATTGTCACCGCTATGGGGACCGTTCAGTCGGTCATCGATGAGGGCGACCGGGTGCTGCGGATTGGCGCAGAATGGGATTGCTCGGCAATTCCCATCGGCGCTTCCATCGCACATTCAGGCGTTTGTCTGACTGTTATATCGTGCGATAAGACCGGGTATGAGATTGCTGCCTCGGCGGAGACGATGCGGGTGACCACACTTGGCGACTGGAAAATTGGCGATCAGGTTAATCTTGAGCGCGCGCTTTGTGTCGGGGATGAGCTTGGCGGTCATATTGTTTCGGGCCATGTTGACGGCATTGCCAGCGTTATCAGCGTTGAAGCGGTTGGGGATAGCCATTGCGTCTGGCTTCGCGCGCCTGATGCTCTGGCCCGCTTTGTGGCGCCCAAAGGCTCGGTAGCGCTTGACGGTGTCTCGCTAACGGTAAATGAAGTGAAGGAGAGTGATTTCAGCGTTAATGTTATCGCTCATACTTGGTCGGTTACAACGCTTGGGCAGCGCGTCGCTGGTGAGCCTGTTAATATGGAAATTGATATGCTGGCGCGTTACGTTGCGCGGCTTGCCGAAAGTGGAGCTGATGAAAGTTGAAGTAAGAGAAGGCAGCATTGGTCTGTCACCTATCGAAGATGTCATTGCCGATGCGAGGGCAGGCAAGCTGTTCATTCTGGTCGATGATGAAGATCGCGAAAATGAGGGTGATTTATGTATCATTGGTGAATGGGCCGATGCAGCCGCAATCAATTTCATGGCAAAATATGGGCGCGGGCTGATCTGTCTTGCCCTAACGCGCTCGCGGATTGAGGCGTTGGGACTGCCCTTGATGGAACGGCGCAATGAAAGTCGCCATCAAACCGCCTTTACCGTGTCTATTGAAGCGCGGGAGGGCGTGACCACCGGGATTTCTGCGACTGACCGCGCGCATACAATCCGCACGGCAATCAACCCGCAATGCTCGGAAAAAGACATTACCACCCCGGGGCATATTTTCCCGCTGGTGGCCCGTGATGGCGGCACCTTGGTGCGGGCCGGCCATACCGAGGCGGTCATTGATATCGCGCGCGCCGCCGGTCATGAAAAGCCGTCAGGGGTGATCTGCGAGATCATGAAGGATGATGGCGAGATGGCGCGGCTTCCCGATCTGATCGGCTTCGCCCAGGAACATGATTTGAAAATTGGCTCGATTGCCGACTTAATTGCCTATCGTCGGAGCAGCGAGACTTTGGTGCAACGGGCAGTTGAAACGGGCATTACCGCGCGTATTGGCGGCGATTGGCGCTTGATGATCTTTGAAAACACAATCTCAGGAGTTGAGCATATCGCCCTGATTAAAGGGAATATTTCAACGCCAGAGCCTGTTCTGGTTCGGATGCACAGGCTGGATATGATGTCCGATGTGATAGGCGAGGTCTCGGAGCGTCGCACTGGGCGCGAACTTGATGCGGCGATGCAGACGATTGCCGACAAACAACGCGGCATTGTCGTGCTGCTCCGCGAATCGACGAACACCAGTCTTTCCGAGACTATCAGTGCAAAGTTAACCGGGGCAGTGGTTCATGATCCAACGCAGGGGTTGCGCGAATATGGTGTCGGCGCACAGATTTTGAACGAGCTTGGGGTGCACAAGATGATTCTGCTGTCGAATACGATGGCAAATGTAATCAGCCTTGACGGGTATGATCTTGAAATTGTGGGTAGGCAGTTGCTGAATGGCGATGCCCCCGAGGAGACGTAATGAGCGGACATTTTCTGATCATTGAGGCGCGCTTTTACGAAAAGCTAGCCGATGCACAGGTAGACGGGGCCGAGCGCGCGCTAAAGGCCGCTGGAGCCAGCTGGGAGCGGATTAGCGTTCCGGGCGCGCTGGAAATTCCGGCTGCCATTGCATTTGCTGAAAGCGGAACGCGGCATTATGACGGATATATCGCGCTTGGGTGTGTGATTCGTGGAGAGACCACACATTATGACATTGTTTGCACCCAGTCTGCCCGCGCGCTAATGGATTTGTCGGTGGCGGATAATCTTGTCATTGGTAACGGAATTTTAACGGTTGAAAACGAAGATCAGGCATGGGACCGCGCCGATCATACCCGAAAAGATAAGGGTGGCGGGGCCGCTCAGGCAGCATTGGAAATGGCGCAGTTGAAAAAAGCGATGGCCCTTGATGACTGATGCCAAGGCACCTTTGAAAGCTGTTCCTGTCCGGCGAAGATCTGCTGCTAGGCTTGCCGCCGTGCAGCTTGCCTATCAGGGTCAGATGTCGGGGCAAAGCCTCACCGAATTTATGCCGGTGTTCCTTCAGCACTATGTTGACGATATTAAAAAATCATTTCGTGTCAAAGATTTGGACGGGGAACATCTCTCAGCACTTGCGGCAGGTGTTGAGACTGGACGGGCTGTTCTGGATGAACAGCTAGCCCCCTGTCTGGCTGATGGCTGGACCTTGGACCGGTTGACCGAAATTGACCTTGCGATTCTGCGGTCCGGCGCGTGTGAGTTAACCAGCATGCCGCATCTTCCGGCGCGCGCGGTTGTCAGTGAATATACCGCGCTGGCTGACGCTTGCGGATGCGATGTTGGGTTTATCAACGCGGTGCTTGATCGGTTGGCAAGAAGCGCGCGAACCGTCGAAATGTCAAATACCAGTTCCCGGGCCAATTCTCGGGCCTAATCTCGGGCCAATTCTCGGGCCAATTCTCGGGCCAATTCTCGGGCCTAGAGACCAACTTAACCTACTATAAGCCAATAAAAGCTTGCCTACATGGCTGGTTTATTCTCCTCTGCGTCGCAGCGTTGAGAACATCTGTTCGGCAACCGAATAGGTATCGCCCGGTGTTGGGGTTTTCTGATCCAGATGCGCGATGACATTTCCTGTTGTCTCGTCGCGAATTTCAACGTCGGTTACAATATTGTCGTCATCAAAAGTGATTGCCACAATTGTGCGCGACGTTATCCGCTTTCTTCCAGCAGCAGGTTCGACCATTATCTCGCTGACATAATAGATTTTTCCGGAACCGAAGGCTCCCTCAAAGCTGGCCCGCCCCAGCGTTGATTCAAGATCAAAACGCGTTGTCTCACCTGGCTTGATCAGGTCCAGCTCAGCCGCCTCAATAGTGTGGCCATGCGATGATATACGCTCCCCGCAGCCGCCAAGCGCCAGCATGATAAAGAATGTCGCAAGCCACTTGGAATGCCGACCGACATTTGATCCGGCATTCGATCCAACATTCAATAATGCGTCAAACAAGCCTCTGGTCATTATGATCTTCCTGCATTATTAGTTCGGTTTGATAAGTGTACCATTCAAAGCGAAGCGCCGCCAATTGGTAGTGCCGATAGAATGGTACTAGATAACTTAGGACTAAATAACAAATGTGAATAAGAACAAATGTGAATAAGAACAAATGTGATTAGGGCGATACCGGTCACAAAAGCAGATTGTATCGAAGTTTTCGATACAGACTTTAAAAACGCCAACCAATGTACCTTAGTAGGATGAACAGATGAATAAAAGCCAAGAAACTGGATGGCTTGAAAATATGCTTGGTTGGGGGCAGCGCAAGCAAACCAAAGCGTCCGAGCTTTTATATGTAAATGCCGTTGAAATGGCGCGCAACCCGGCGTTCTACGCGACGCATGGGGTTGCCGACACCGTCGATGGCAGGTTTGATGCGCTGGCATTGGTGGTGGCGCTGACAATGCGCCGGTTAAAAATGCTAAGTGAAAAAGGCTCAGAATCGGCGGATTCGGGCATTGGGGCGAGCGAGTTAAGCCAGAATCTGTTTGATTCGATGTTTGCTGATATGGATCTTTCCCTTCGCGAAATGGGGGCCGGCGATATTGGCGTCTCGAAGCGGGTGCGCATCATGGCAGAAGCCTTTATGGGACGCCTTGACGCTTATGCAACTGCGCTGGATGCCAATGACCGCACCGCCCTTGGCGCCGCCTTGGAGCGGAATCTTCTTCGCGGTCAGAGCGCCCCGGATGAAGCCTTGATTGATTTTGTTCTGGCGCTGAATGAAAAAATCGCAGCTATTGACGATGCTGATCTTCTTGCCGGCAAGCTCGTCTGAAATTGAGGCGCCCCGTGCTATAATGAGTCGCCCAGACCTATCATGAAATACCGAGACCTATCATGAAATACCCAGACCTATCATGAAATACCCAAGCCTATCATGAAATACCCTGTCCGATAATCATTTCCGATAATCATTAATGATTGCAGATAAAATAATGCGAGACATGTCCTTGGATACCACGATTGATGTTGAGAGCCTTGCGGCCAGTGGCGGCGTGCGCGGGCGTGTTATTGCCTCGGCGGAAGAATGTACCATGTTGGCGGAGCGCTTTGGGTTTATTGACCTCTCCAACCTTTCCGCTCTTGTCAAAATAACGAAATCCGGTCCGGATAATTGGAGCGTTTCGGGAAAGCTGAAGGCAGATGTAACACAGGCCTGCGTTATCACTGGAGAGCCTGTGCCGGAATTAGTGGATTTTGAGGTAGAAGAACGCTATGCTCGCGCCACCGATGACGGGACTGAGATAGATGTCAGCCTCGATGGCGCCGAACCACTTGTGGATGGCGCTATAGATATTGGAGAAATTGTTGCGCAGTCGCTTGCTTTGGCGGTAAATCCCTGGCCCCGTACCGATGGTGTGCCAGAATCGTTTGAGGCGGGCGGCAATCAGGATACTCATCCGTTTGCGGCTTTGGCTGCATTGAAATCTTCTGAATAAAAACCTCGCATGAAAAATGATTCGGATCAGAGGATGCCCGGCAAGTGACTTCCCCAACCCCTAAAGTGAGAATATCGCTTGATGCGATGGGCGGTGACAATGCTCCGGAATGCGTTGTTAACGGCGCTGATATCGTTTGCGCCGGCAATCCGCATCTCCAGATTACGTTTTTTGGGGATGAAGAGCGTATTGAACCGCTGATCAAACGCACCCGTCATCTGACGAATTCCTCGATCATCCACACCGAAGATGCCGTTTCGCCGGATGATACCGCGTCTCAAGCGGTGCGGCGCGGTAAAAATACCTCGATGTGGCTGGCCATCGCCAGCGTCGCCAATGGTGAGGCTGACGCGGTTGTGTCTGCCGGTAACACCGGTGCGCTGATGGCGATGTCAAAGCTGCAACTGCGCACCATGACGGGCGTTACCCGGCCAGCGATTGCTGCATTTTTTCCGACAAAGAGCGAGCTGGTTTGCATGCTCGATCTTGGCGCCAATCTTGAATGTGATGCCGAAAATCTGGTGCAGTTCTCTATTCTCGGCCAAGCGTTCTATCGCAGTCTGACGGGCAAACAATCGCCGCGGCTGGGATTGCTGAATGTCGGTGAGGAGGAGCAAAAGGGCCATGAATATCTTCGGGTTGCCTCCAGACAATTGTCCGAACCGGAACTGGGTGTGAACTATCAGGGATTCGTTGAAGGGTCAGACTTGGTTAATGGTGAGCTGGATGTCGTTGTAACTGACGGGTTTTCCGGCAATATCGCTTTGAAAACAGCCGAAGGTATTTCGGCAATGTTTACAACGCTCTTGCGGCGCAGCTTGAAAAAATCCATTCTATCACGAATCGGATATTTGCTGGCGCGGACAGCCCTTAAGGATATGCGGCGTCATATTGATCCCCGAAGCTATAATGGGGCGGTTTTCTTAGGCCTTAACGGCATTGCTGTGAAATCGCATGGCGGCACTGACAAGGTCGGGTTCGCCAATGCTATCACGGTGGCGGCTGAACTCGTTGATCATGGCTTTCTTCCTGATGTTAGCGAAGCAATCGCGCGGGCGAACATCATTTTGGAGCAAAAGAAAGACAATTTGGAGCAGAAGAAAGAAGATGGCTGAAGATTCAATTCTGATGACGTCAGTCGGATCATATTTGCCCGAAAATATTGTCACGAATGATGAACTTGCCAAGAAAGTTCAAACCAGCGATGCGTGGATTAGGCAACGCACCGGAATTGAGCAGCGCCATATCGTTGCCCAAGGTGAAAAAACATCTGATCTCGCGTTTAATGCAGCCGAACAGGCGCTGGCGCGGATCGGTATGAGCGGCGCTGATATTGATCTGATTATCGTTGCTACATCAACGCCGGATGACACGTTTCCTTCAACTGCCAGCAAAATTCAAAACCGTCTTGGTGCGGTTAGGGCTATTGCCTTTGATATTCAGGCTGTATGCGCCGGTTTCGTATATGCGCTGGACGTTGCCGATGCGATGTTGCGTTCTGGCCGTGGGCGGCGGGCGTTGGTCATCGGTGCAGAGAGTTTTTCAAAAATCCTGAATTGGGAAGATCGTTCAACCTGTGTCCTGTTCGGCGATGGGGCAGGGGCTGTTATTCTGGAGAAAGCCGACGCGCCAACCGATTATGGTATTATTGCCAGTTGTCTTCATACCGACGGGGCGCATCACGACATTCTGTATGTTGATGGCGGCCCTTCATCTACCGGCACGGTTGGTCATCTGCGGATGGAGGGTAACAAGGTTTTCCGGCACGCTGTTGAAAAATTATCTTCGGTGATGGATGAGGTGCTTGAGGTTGCCGGCATGGATGTCAGTCAGATTGATTGGCTGGTACCGCATCAGGCGAATATTCGCATCATCGAAGGTATGCAGAAAAAAATGGCGCTTTCCGATGACCGCGTTGTCAAAACCGTGAATCAGCATGCCAACACCTCGGCGGCCTCAATCCCGCTGGCACTATCGGTTGCGGTTGACGATGGACGCATTCGGGACGGTCATATTCTGGCGTTTGAGGCGATTGGTGGCGGACTGGTGTGGGGCGCGGCCTTGGTCAAATACGGTAAACCTTCAGATCGTTGACTGCTTTAACTCTTGTCGGTAACTCCCCGTATAAAGGGATAAATTACCGTATGCCGGGATAAATTACCGCATGCCGGGATAAATTATTTGTATCTTGGCTGTTCAGTGAATTGACACACTTCACAAATCACATTAGCTTATGCTTATGACTAAGACATTGACACGCGCAAATCTTACCGAAGCCGTTTACCGGAATATCGGTCTTTCCCGAAATGAATCGGCTGAACTGGTCGAAACCTTTCTCGAGGAAATGTGCGTTTGCCTTGAAAATGGCGAAGAGGTCAAACTGTCCTCTTTTGGAACGTTTTCCGTACAATCTAAGCGTGAACGCGTTGGCCGCAATCCGAAAACCGGCGTTGAAGCCACCATTACTCCTAGACGTGTTCTGTCATTCCGCCCTTCACATATTTTGAAAGAGCGGGTTGACAGTGGGTCATGACGGAAAAATCTAGCGACGCTTTCCGCACAATTTCTGAAGTGGCTGATCACCTCGATATTCCGGCGCATGTTTTGCGTTTCTGGGAAACAAAATTCAACTCTCTTCGCCCGTTGAAACGCAGCGGCGGCCGCCGGTATTATCGCCCGGTTGATGTCGCGTTGCTCGAACGTATTCGCGATCTTTTGTATAAAGAAGGCTTTACCATCAAGGGTGCACAAAAGCATTTGAGCGTGAAGCCAACTGGCGGCGCGCACATCAATGGCACAGATGCGCTTTCCGCAGGATTGTCCGAGGCGTTGAGTTGCCTTGATTCGGCGCGCGAATCCCTTGCGATGCTCCGCGCCGACATCGAAAAATAAAAAACCCCAAAAACAACGATTCGGGTAAGTCCGGAAGATGCCAATAGCGGCATCCGGCTATTGGTGAGATAAAAAGTGATTTGCACGGCCTCGCCGGGGCGGCTATAAAGCCAACGTCGGAGTGTAGCGCAGCCTGGTAGCGCACTTTACTGGGGGTGAAGGGGTCGTGGGTTCGAATCCCGCCACTCCGACCATTTTTCTGGAATATTGGGGTTACAATATTAGGGTGTGAAACTCACCGGTCGAAACTCACCGGTCGAAACTCACCGGTTGAAGCTCACCGGTTGAAGCTCACCGGTTGACTCTAACTGTTTTGGTGTACGCCATTCGGGTTACGCCATTCGTGTTACGCTATTCGGGTTACGCCATTTGGGGCCGCATTATTTGTAATTTTCTCTGCGGTCAGAAAATTTGCGGACCCGCTTGCGCCACGCCTGATAGCTACCTTTTTTCAGATTTGAGCGCATCAGTGCCTTCACCTCTTT
>CALLKZ010000036.1:0-3566 GCA_938082345.1 uncultured Alphaproteobacteria bacterium | reverse complement strand
TATTTTGACTCGCATTTGTAAGGCTCCCTAGATCGGGCGTCTGCAAATTTCATTAAAAACATATGACGATTCCGGAGTATATTTCAAGTTTACCGGAGGCCAGACGTCTGTAAACACGTTCAGAGTAAACGCGTAAGTGAGGAATTTACTCACAACCGGTGCCGGTGGGAGCCACTTGGCGGCATGTATGCTTTCGATTGTGAAAGCGTTTACTCTGGAGGAACACATGAAAAAAACGATTGCAGCTTTGCTTGCTGCTGTTGTGGCTTGTGGAACTACAAGCACAATGGCTGGAACGCTGGTTTTGAACACGGATACATCCGATCCGGCGCCCAAAAAAGCGTTTGAATACATCATTGAAAAATTTGAGGGCGAAAACCCGGATGTGACAGTTGAGTGGAACCTGTTTGACCATGAGGGTTATAAGCAGTCGATCCGCAACTTCTTGAACACCAATCCGCCGGATGTTGCCAACTGGTACGCTGGTAACCGGATGCGCCCGTTCGTCAAAGCGGGTCTTTTTGAAGATGTATCGGACATCTGGGACAATAGCGGTTGGAAGGATGGCGAGCTGACATCGTCGATGGATCATGCCAAAAAATCCATGACAATCGCTGGCCGTCAGTGGGGTGTGCCTTATACCTATTATCAGTGGGGCGTGTATTACCGCAAAGACATCTTCGAAGAGATGGGCATCGCTGTACCAACCACATTTGATGAGCTTATTGCGGCTTGTGCCAAGTTGAAAGCAGCCAACATCACGCCAATCACCATTGGCACGAAATATCTGTGGACCGCTGCCGGGGTCTTCGATTATCTGGATCTGCGCGTTAATGGCTATGAATTCCACATGGATTTGACCAACGGCAACGTTCCCTACACCGACCCCCGCGTTAACGCGGTGTTTGATGCATGGGACCGTCTGGCAAAGCCTGGCTACTTCCTTGAAAACCACGCGGCTTACAGCTGGCAAGAAGCGCTAACCCCGATGGTCAAGGGTGAAGCTGCGATGTATGTGATGGGTAACTTTGCTGTAGCACCGTTGCGCGAAGGCGGCCTGACGGATGACCAGCTTGGGTTTTTCCAGTTCCCTGAAATCACCCCGGGCATTCCAATGGCCGAGGAAGCACCAACGGATACGGTGCATATTCCAGCAGGTGCCAAGAACAAGACGGACGCCAAGCGGTTCCTGATTTTCATGGCGCGTGCGGATGTGCAGGAAGAGGTCAATAAAATCCTTGGCCAACTGCCGATCAATAACAAAGCGGCTGTTGCGGATGACAAATTCCTTAAAGCCGGTCAGCAGATGCTGAACAGCGCCTATGCAATGGCGCAGTTCTATGACCGTGATGCGCCGGCTGAAATGGCGTCAGCTGGAATGAAGGGCTTTCAGGAATATATGGTGAAGCCCGAGCGTCGTCAGGCTATTCTTGAGCGCTTGGAGAAAACCCGCAAGCGTGTCTACAAATAGGCCTAATATTTAGAGGGGGCCCAATATTTAGAGGGGGCCTATATTTGAATCGGGCCAAACTTTTTATCGGGGCAAGCTATGGTCTTGCCCCGATACAGTCTATGTTTTTAATGTCTACCGATAATCCCCGACTATAGGCAGATTATTGGACTTCTTCTATTTTCTAAAAATTGTGAAGTTAAGTGATGATACTGAATTCAGTTTCGGCAAATCGAAATGCACAACCACGGCGGTCCAGCTGGTGGCGGCGCAATCAGGCCCGTGTGGCCCCGTGGTTGTTCCTGACGCCCGGTATTTGTCTGTTCAGTCTTTATGTTCTTTATCCAATTTTTCAGTCAATATTAATCTCGCTTTATGAGTGGGACGGCTTGTCCCCGGCAAGTTATGTCGGGTTTGCCAACTATATAGAACTGGCCGATGACGAGCAGTTCTATACCTCGCTTTGGAACAATGTTCGCTGGCTTGTGATGTTCATTCTGGCGCTACCCATTGGTCTTGGACTGGCGTTGTTCTTAAACCAGACGGTCTTTGGCATCCGCGCGATCAAATCGCTGTTCTTCTTTCCATTTGTCATTTCGCAAGTGGTCATAGGACTGATCTTCACTTGGTTTTATGAGCCTAATTATGGTGTGATTGCACCCCTGTTGAATCTGATTGGGCTTGAGGGATGGGCAATTCTGGCGGATGAGGATTGGGCCACCTACGGCATTATCGTTGCCGGGTTATATCCGCAAATCGCCTATTGCATGATTTTGTATTTAACCGGGCTGAACAACATCAATCCCGATCTGATTGAGGCAGGCCGGATGGATGGGGCCAAAGGCATCTCATTATTCTGGAACATCATTCTACCGCAACTTCGCCCGGCCACATTCATCGCTGTTGTGGTAACCATTATCGGTGCGCTTCGAAGTTTTGATATGATTGCGATTATGACTCAAGGCGGGCCGTGGGGTTCAACCAACGTTCTCGCCTATTTCATGTTTGAGACTGCGCTCAGCGAATATGGGTACCGGATGGGGTATGGATCGGCGATCGCCACCATTCTGTTTACCATTATGCTGGTCTATATCATTTTCTTTATCTGGCGAATGTATCTTGACGAAAAAAGGGGGTTATAGGCGATGTTCCCGACCCCGATTAAAAATACGCGTCCGATCATCCGCAATGGCTACAAGATTATCCTGCCGGTAGTGCTGCTGATATGGCTGGTGCCGCTGATTGGCGTGATGATGACCGCTTTTCGCGGGGCCGCAGATATTACGGCGGGTAATTTGTGGGGGGTGCCCAGCACCTGGGAGTTTGGTAACAATCTGGCCGATGTTTTTGGCAATACCCCGATGTTGCAATATGTGCTGAATAGCCTGCGCATAACAATACCGACGATGATTGGCGCGGTGGCACTGTCCTGCATGACCGGTTTTGCGTTGGCGGCCTATCGTTTTCGCGGCAATCTGGTGTTGTTCTTTTTGTTTGTGGCGGGGAACTTCATCCCGTTTCAAATCCTGATGATTCCGGTGCGCGATCTGACCTTCAACATGGGTCTTTATGATACGGTCACCGGGTTGGTGATGTTTCATGTTGCCTTTCAGACCGGGTTTTGCACGCTGTTCATGCGCAACTTCATCCGCGCGCTGCCAGCCGAATTGCTGGAAGCTGCGCGCATTGATGGGGCCTCGGAATTTAAGATTTTCTGGAAAATTATCTTGCCGCTAACACGTCCGGCAATTGCTGCGCTATGTGTGTTGATTTTCACCTTCATCTGGAATGACTATTTCTGGGCAACGGTGTTGATTCAAGGTAATCACGCGATGCCGGTGACATCGGGCCTAAAGTCACTTAATGGGCAGTGGGTTGCTGCCTATCATCTGGTTTCGGCTGGCTCGCTGGTGGCGGCAGTTCCGCCTGTCCTTATGTTTTTTTTCATGCAAAAACATTTTATCGCAGGACTTACGCTGGGCGCCAGCAAGGGTTAAGACCAGAAAGAAATAAGACCAGAAAGAAATAAGACCAGAAAGAAATAAGCCCTGAAAGAAATAAGAAGGCAAATTTGAGATGATCAAGGACACGCTGATCGGTGCTGGCAGCACTGTTT
>CALLKZ010000035.1:0-16772 GCA_938082345.1 uncultured Alphaproteobacteria bacterium | reverse complement strand
ATAGATGATGCTGGTGTCCTGCGCGACTTGTCGCAGCATGTGAACGACATCGATGGCGAAACGCTGGACCCTGCCGTACTGGAAAGGTTGCGCAGTCTTGATCTTTCCGGTCTGCCTGAGGTTTCAGATGCAACGCGCCTTGGTCCTTGTATTGGCAATGTCGGGAAATTTATCTGTATCGGTCTGAATTATCACGATCATGCGCGTGAGACTGGCAACGCCATTCCCCAGCATCCCATTGTTTTCATGAAGGCCAATTCGGCGATTAATGGGCCGGATGATGATGTAGTTCTGCCACGCGGATCAACCCATTCTGACTGGGAGGTAGAGCTTGGCGTGGTCATCGGACGGCATGCCAAATATGTTGATGAAGCATCAGCACTGGATTATGTCGCCGGATTTTGCATCGTGAATGACGTCTCGGAACGCTTTTACCAGACCAAGCTAACCGGCCAATGGACCAAGGGTAAATCTTGCGATAGTTTTGGCCCGATTGGCCCGTGGTTGGTGACTAGCGATGAGGTTGCAGATCCACAGAAGTTGCAGATGACGCTGGATGTTAATGGCCAGCGCATGCAAAATGGCAATACGTCCGACATGATTTTTACCGTTCGCCAGATCATCGCGCATTTGTCTGATTTGATGAGTTTGCATCCAGGAGATATCATTGGCACCGGGACGCCAGCAGGTGTCGGCTCGGGAATGAAGCCGAATCCGGTGTTCTTAAAGGCTGGCGATATCATGACCCTGTCGATTGATGGTCTGGGAGTGCAAACACAATTGGTTGTCGCTGATAGGTAGGCCCGTCATCGCTTTCAGGCCCGTCATCGCTGGTAGCTAAGCGCCTAATTGGGGCTGGAAAAAAAACTTCGGGACAATTATTTGCTATCAAGAACTGCGCGGCAATGGCGCGGTTGAAGGAAGGTTATTATGGTCTTACCACTTTCGATTTGTTGGTTTCGTCAGGATCTGCGTCTTGCGGATAATCCTGCGCTGGCAGCGGCAGCAGCGCGGGGCCGCGTTTTACCGGTTTTTATTCTTGATGATGTGAATTCCGGTGCGGACAAAATAGGTGCCGCCAGCCGCTGGTGGTTGCATCATTCGCTTACCGCGCTGAAATCCAGTTTGAATGGTGCGCTTTATGTGACGGCAGGTGACGCGCTGATACTGTTGCCCGAACTGGTCAAATCCACAGGCGCGGATGCTGTCTTCTGGAACCGAAGTTATGAGAAATGGCGGATTCAGCGCGATACAGAGCTGAAATCGCGCCTTCAAGATGACGGCGTTGAGGCCGTCAGCAGCAATGGCTCGCTGTTATGGGAGCCTTGGGAAATCGCCAAGAATGATGGCACTCCCTTTAAGGTGTTTACCCCTTTTTACCGGCGCGGATGTCTTGCAGCAGCGCCGCCGCGTGAGCCAATGCCAGCGCCGCAGATAACCCCGATGGATCAACCGCCGGCAAGTGATATCACCTCGCTGGGCCTGCTGCCGGACCAAGGCTGGGACGAGGCGTTGGCCCCGCACTGGCAAATTGGTGAGGTAGGGGCAAAGGCGCGGCTGGACGCGTTTTTGGATGAAGGGCTGGACGGATATAAGGACGGGCGTAACATTCCGGCGGCACCAAATGTATCGCGATTATCGCCACATCTGCATTGGGGCGAGATATCGGTCAATCAGGTTTGGCAGGCGGCCCGTGCCCGGGATGATGTGCCAAGTAGCGATGTCGATAATTTTTGCTCGGAGCTTGGCTGGCGTGAATTCTCTCATGCGCTGTTATTTTACAATCCTGATTTGCGGCGCACCAATCTGCAGTCAAAGTTCGATAGGTTCGGTTGGCGGGATGATGCCGATCTGCTGCAGGCGTGGCAGCGGGGACGCACAGGTGTCCCCTTTGTCGATGCGGCGATGCGAGAGCTGAGGCAGACCGGCTATATGCACAACCGTATGCGCATGGTGACAGGGTCATTTTTGGTGAAGAATTTGCGGCTCCATTGGCATCATGGTGAGGCATGGTTCTGGGATTGTTTGGTCGATGCTGATCATGCCAGCAACAGCGCGTCATGGCAGTGGATTGCCGGATGCGGAGCCGATGCCGCGCCCTATTTCCGGATTTTTAATTCGGTTACACAAGGCCAAAAATTTGATCCCGATGGCAGCTACACCCGTCGCTATGTTCCTGAGCTGGCAGGCCTGCCTGACAAATATCTGTTTGCGCCATGGCTGGCCCCTGATGAAGTGCTGGCCGATGCTGGCGTGCAGCTTGGCAAGACATATCCAAGGCCTGTCGTTGATCTCAAAGAATCGCGCGAAGCAGCCCTTGCTGCCTTTCAGGCGCTGAAAGAATTATCATGACCGCATTGCGACTTGTTCTTGGTGATCAGCTATCGCATGGGCTCGCTGCCCTTGCCGACATTGATGCCTCAAAGGATATTGTGCTGATGGCTGAGGTGCATGAGGAAGTCACCTACGTCAAACATCATAAACGCAAAGTTGCCTTGCTGTTTTCGGCAATGCGCCATTTTGCCGGTGAATTACGCGAGGCCGGCATCACCGTTGATTATATCCGTCTTGGGGACACATCTAGTTCGGGCACAAGTTTGGGCGGGGAATTGGCCCGCGCCGTGGCGCGGCATAAACCTGACCGGCTGGTGGTGACCGAACCCGGTGAGTTTCGCCTTTTGCAAGCAATGCGTGACTGGCAGGCCGAGTTTGAGATTGATGTTGAGATTCGCCCCGACACCCGGTTTTTATGCCCGCATGAAATGTTTGCGGACTGGGCTGAGGGCCGCAAAGTGCTTCGTATGGATTTTTTCTACCGCGAGATGCGCCGTCATCATGAAGTGTTGATGAAAGACGGGAAACCAATTGGTGGTAAATGGAATTATGATGCAGAAAACCGGGCCTCTCCCGACCTGTCGCTAACCGTTCCTAAGCCTAAAATTTTCCCGCCGGATGAAATCACCACCGAAGTGCTGGAGCTGGTTGCTGAGCATTGCTCAGATCATTTTGGCGATCTGGATGATTTCGGATTTGCGGTTACGCGTGATCAGGCACTCGCCGTTCTGGATCATTTCATCGCCGAGCGGCTGCCGCTATTTGGCACTTATCAGGATGCAATGATCGAGGGCGAACCGTGGATGTATCACAGCCATATTGGCTTTTATATGAACTGTGGATTGTTGCAGCCGAGCGAAGTGATACGCGCTGGCGAGGCGGCTTATCATGCGGGTAAGGCACCGTTGAACGCTGTTGAAGGGTTTATTCGGCAGATTCTGGGGTGGCGGGAATTTGTACGTGGAATTTACTGGTTGAAAATGCCGGAATATGCGAGTTTGAACTTCTTGCAGGCAAAGCGCTCCCTTCCTGATTTTTACTGGACGGGCGCAACCGAGATGAACTGCATAGCTCAGTCGGTGGATGCCACAAGGCGATATGCCTATGCGCATCATATCCAGCGGCTGATGGTGCTGGGTAATTTTGCGCTGCTGGCGGGAATTGACCCGCGCTTGGTAAATGAGTGGTTTTTGGTGGTTTACGCCGACGCTTATGAATGGGTGGAGCTTCCTAATGTTTCGGGAATGGTGTTGTTTGCTGATGGCGGATATCTGGCCAGCAAACCCTATGCTGCGGGCGGTGCCTATATTAACCGAATGTCGAATTATTGCGGAAATTGCCGGTTTAAGGTGGCGAAAAAGACCGGTGACGAAGCTTGCCCTTTCAACTATCTATATTGGGATTTTATGATCCGAAACCGCGATCACCTTGGCGGCAATGCTCGGCTTGGCATGATGTATAAATCGCTGGATAGAATGGCACCCGAACGCGTTGTGGAGATACAGTCCGATGCCACCCGGTTTCTGACCAGTCTCGAATGAGTATCTTTAAGGAGAGGCAAGAATGATAGGGTATAAAAGAAAATCAGCTCCGACATTGGCGCGGCGAATAGGCGGGTTGCTGGTTACGTTTTTCGTTTGCATCGGGTTGCTTGGCGGGCTTTCGGCCTGCGCACGAAAAGATGTGACGGTGCTTGCTGACCGGAAACCGGCGTTGGACCTTGCTGAATTCTTTGCCGGTGAAAGCGTCGCTTACGGTATTTTTGAGGATAGGTTTGGCAATCTGCGCCGTCAATTCCGGGTGAATATGACCGGCGTAGTCGAGGGCGAAACGCTGACCTTGGCCGAAGAGTTTCTGTATGATGATGGCGAACGTGCGGACCGTACATGGTCTATAAGCAAAACTGGTATTGGTCCTGACGGGGCGAGCATGTATGAAGGGCGCGCTGGTGATGTCAGCGGTACCGCCAAGGGGCGCGTCGTGGGCAATGCGCTGAATTGGGAATATGATGTTGTTCTCGAAATGTCAGGAACCGCGCTGGAGGTACATTTTGATGACTGGATATATCGTCAGGATCAGGATGTGGCGATCAACCGTGCCTTTATCAGTAAATTTGGCGTTGAGATAGGATCGGTAACTCTGGTGTTTATTCGCGGAAAAGCCGCAGCTGCAATCGGGCCGCTCGATTTGTCAAAATGGTCAGAATAACAGCACATGACCGGCCATAAGGGGGCATGAACATGATAAATTTTTTTCGGTGTTTGCTGTTTGCCGTATTATTGATGCCGATTATCAGCGTCACCGCCAGTGCCAATGAGGCTGATGTAAAGTCCCCCAGTATTGAGACGCTGGTGCCGAACGTCGCGCTGGTTGGTGAGGCGCGGTTTAAGGTGTTGTTTTTCAAAATCTATGATGCCGAGTTGTTTGCTCCTGATGGCATTTATTCGCCGGATAAGCCCTATGCGTTGCGATTGACCTATCTGATAAATGCCAAGGAAGACCGGATTGTCAGCCAGACGGTTAAGGAAATGAAGCGTCAGAAGGCCGCCGACACCGCCACCATAGAGTCCTGGATTCCGGCCATGGAGAAAGCCTTTATCAGCATGGATAAGGGGTCCTTTGCAGATTTTATCCATACGCCCGATGGTCGGTTGACCTTGCTGGGTAACGGCGAGCCGGTCAGCGTTATTGATGATCCTGCCCTATCTCGCGCTATTATGGATATCTGGCTTGGGCCTGATATCAGGGATCGTGACTTCCAGAACGCGCTTCTTGGAAAAACGAAGAAATAGCGAAAGGCGATTTTGACGAAATGAAGCTTGGTGCTTTCTTTTTTGAAATACTACCCCTTCTGGCATTCTTTGTTGGATATCACTATTTCGGGTTGATGGTGGCGGCGGCGTTATCGGTCGGGATTGGGGTGATTATCCTTGGCGCGGTGTGGAAACGCGAAGGTCGGATAGCTGCCTTTCCGCTTTTCTCGCTATTAATGTCAGCCGCCTTTACCGCTGCCGCTTGGGTGTTTGATGACGGCGTGATGATTAAGATCCAACCGACTATTTTCAACGGGCTGTTCGCAGTTGTGCTTCTGGGCGGTCTGGCAACGGGGCGGGCAATGATGCGGTTGTTTTTCGCCAGTCAGTTTTCATTGACCGACGCGACATGGAAGCGCCTCAGCTTTCGCTGGGGATGTTTCTTCCTGGTGTTAGCGGTGGGGAACGAGGCTGCATGGCGGCTGTTGGATGAGGCCGGATGGGTATCCTACAAAACGTTTATTGCCGCGCCCGCCAGCGCTATTTTCATGCTTGCACAATTGCCGCTAACCATGCGGGGACGGATTGCGGACGACCAAAATCTGCCCAAATAAAATAAATCAATATGGCTAGAAGGGGATGCTGCTGCCGTCATAGGCAAAAAACCCGCCTGTGTCCGCAGCTTTAAGATTGTCTAGAACCTGCCACATGCAATCGGCGGAATAGGCGGGGGTGAACAATTTTTCGGGGCGTAGATTCGCCTGAAATGGCCGTGATAAATCGGTATCAACCGTGCCAGGATGCAGCGTTGCCACGCAAGCCATCTCGTTGGCGCGCGCCAGTTCAATCGACAATGTTCGCATTAGCTGGTTCAACGCTGCCTTGCTGGCACGGTAGGAATACCAGCCGCCAAGCCGGTTATCGTCGATTGATCCCACCCGTGCTGAAATGGCCGCAAAATGCAGCGGATGCTTACCGCGAAGTACTGGCCATAATTCGCGCGCCAGCAAAACCGGCCCCAGCGCATTCACCGCATAGAGATGCAGCAAAGCCGCGCGGTCAAGATCGGCGACCCGGCGTTCCGGTTTGATTTCGTCTGCGGGGCTATTTGTTGGCCCCTGCAACATCCCCGAGGTGCAGATTACCCGGTCAAGGCGCTCCACCTCGCCCTTGATAGCTGTACCGACCGCATTGATCTCGGCATCTTGGGTGATATCCAACGTCAGCCAAATGGTGTTAGCATCAGGCGGCAGTTCGGCAAATCCCTGCGCATTTTCAGGGGTGCGTGCCGTCAGGAACAATTTATGATTGCCTGCTGCGCGTGCACGGTGCGCCAATGCAAGACCAAGTCCGCGCCCCGCTCCTTGGATCAGGATGTTCATTCCCGGCCTCCAAAAAATTTAAACCTTCGGGCGGGGTGACTGAATGTCACAAGCATTAATGCGCCCGCCATAATTGTAAAAGTGGGGCGCATGCCCCATCTTTTAAAGGCGGTAGGCTGGAAATCTCATTTACGCGGGTAATCCAGCAGAAGATGCTGATAGTTCTATGATGGAGGTCCGCTATGCGTTCACTTAAATTCTCGTCAGTTATTATGACAATGCTGTCCGGTTTACTGGTCAGCCTTTTCGCCTTTCAGTTTGCCGCCCGGGCCAGCGATCTGGTTCTACCAGATCCGTCGATCACAGCCAGCGAAGTTGTTGCGATCCAGATGAAGGCGCTGCAATTTAATGATAATCCGGTACCTGATTTTGGAATTGCCCAGACATGGGCCTTTGCGCATCCCCGAAACCGCATGATGACCGGTCCTCTGCAACGCTTTGCCGGAATGATGAAAGGGCGTGCCTATGGTGTGATGCTTAACCATGCCAGTCATCGGATTGAGTCCGTATCAACTGCGGAAAATCTGGCGAATTTCGATGTTTTCATGGAAACGCCGCAAGGCCGTATTCTTTATTTTGCTTGGACGGTTGAACGCGTCGAAGGCGGCGAATTTGATGGCAGCTGGATGACAGTTGCTGTGTCAACACCGCGTGATGCCGGTCAAGGAAGCTGATATCAGGAACCGGTAAAGGCTGAACAGTTAGCTGATCGATTTACGCTCGCGCCAAAAGGTGAATAAACCGGCGCCCACAATGATCACCGCGCCGCCAAACATCACCGGAGTGATAATATCACCAAAAGCGAAATAACCGATTGCCGCCGATGTAACCATTCCAAGATAGGCAAACGGCTGGAGAAGGCTCGCCTCGGCTTGTTCTAGCGCCTTGATCATAAAGAAATGACCGGAAACACCAGTAATACACAGTAACCCCATCAACCCCCAGTCAGAGCCAATGGGCGGACTCCAGAAAAACGGCATGACCAGTGAAATGGCGATAGCTCCGACAATGCCGGTCCAGAAAAAACTGGTCATGGCAGAATCATCGCGTCCCACATACCGCGTTAAAATACTGTAGGCAGCGAACTGAACCGATCCGAAAATCACGATCAGCGTGTTCCAATGGAACATGCCTGCTTGCGGATCTAGCGCAATTACAACGCCGCAAAACCCTGCGGCAATAGCAAGCCAACGCCGCCAGCCAACGCGCTCCCCAAGAAAGGGCATCGACATCGCCGCAACCATCAGGGGGTAGCTGGAAAAAATCACTTGCCAGCCAACCAACCCAACAAGTGTAAATCCCCAGACGGCGGTGGTGATCTGGCTGATCAGCAGCAGGCCGCGAATGACTTGCAGAACAGGGTGTCTGGTTTCTGCCACACGCTGAATGCCACCGGGGCGTGTTTGGCTGAAAGCCAAGACGAATAGGGCAAAAAACCAATAGCGAATCCCGACGACCGTGATGGGATTATAACTCTCTGCCAACAGTCGAGATAACCCGTCCTGAAGACCAAATGTCCCCGCGCAGCAAATCATAAAAATGATGCCAAGTTGCGGCGAGCGTTTGATCAGGGGCGGGGCCATCGTCATACGCTAACTCTACGCCGGTATCATCGGTCCTGTATGCAAAAATTTATCCGCAGTTTTTATTCAGGCGGCATCCCAGTTTATGGGCGTCTGACCGGTTTTGGTGAGATAGTGGTTGGCGCGTGAGAATGGCTGACTACCAAAAAAACCGTTTCGGGCCGATAGCGGCGAGGGATGAGCGCTGGTGATAATGTGGTGACGCTGCTGGTCGATCACTCCGCCCTTTTCCTGAGCTTTGCGCCCCCAAAGAATAAATACCAGATTGCTGCGTGCATCATTTAACGCCCGGATGGCGGCGTCGGTAAACTGCTCCCAGCCTTTGCCTCTATGCGCCCCGGCTCGCCCATTCTCAACCGTCAGACAGCTGTTCAGCAGCAGCACGCCTTGGCGCGCCCAGCCCTCTAGATTGCCGTGATCGGGGCGGGAAATACCAAGGTCGCTTTCCAGCTCACGGTAAATATTTGCCAAGGACGGCGGCGGGCGAACGCCGTGTAACACTGAAAAGCTGAGACCATGCGCTTGGCCCGGACCGTGATAGGGGTCCTGACCCAGAATCACGATTTTTACCGCTGGAAATGGGGTTAGCTCAAAAGCGCGGAAAATCGCATCGGCGGGGGGATATATACGCTTTCCAGCAGTGGTTTCCTGATCCAGAAAAGTGCCAAGAGCGTGCATATATGGTGTGTCAAATTGATCAGCAAGCCGGTGCATCCAGCTTGCCTCAATCCTGCTTTTGTTGATGCTATCGCTTTGTGTCAGCTCAATTTCCAATCTATCTTATGTTGGCTCCAATTTTGCGGCTGTTCCGTGTTCTGCAACCTTATCCGCTGCATAGGCAAATGCCTCAATTGACAGCGCCATATCATCTTCGCTTAACGCCAGATGGGTATAAAGTTTTGCTGCAGGTTTCAAAACATTTTTTTCGCGAACCGCTGCGTTGAAAATGGCTGCGCGGTTGGTATCGCTCGTCAGAATATCGCGGTAGTTGGTGACCGGATTACCGGTAAAAACTACATCAAAAAGTGTCGGGTCGCCAACAATCTGGTGCGGAATATTATGGGCGCTAAGCGGGTCTGAAATGGCGCACATCAACCTGGTGCCAAGATCATTCAGCCGCTCATAGCTTCCGGGTCGACGCAAAATTTCCAGTGTCTTGAGCCCGGCAATAGATGCCAGCGGATTACCGCTAAGCGTGCCGGTCTGAAAGGTAAACCCATCCTCGCCAACAGCGGCTTTATCAAAGTGCCGCATTACCTCTTCGCGTCCCGTAATCGCGGCAAGAGGCAGACCGCCACCGATAATTTTGCCAAGCGTGCATAAATCGGGAACCACATTATATTTTTCCTGCGCCCCGCCATAGGCCAGCCGAAAGCCGGTCACAATCTCGTCAAAAATCAGAATGATGCCATGCTCGGTGGTTTTGCTGCGCAGCGCTTCAAGAAAGCCCGGAACAGGTGGAATCGTGCGTTGCAGTGGCTCGACAATCACCCCGGCGATTTCATCTGCATATTCGTCAATCAGAGCAGCTGCAAAATCGGCGTCATTGAAGGGCGCAACAATCACCTCATCATGGATGGAGTCTGGGATGCCAGCGGAATCGGGAACAGGGCGCGGAAAATTCTGCATGCGCGAGGGAGCAAGGCTCATCAGCGCCTCGGAACTCATTCCGTGATAGCCGCCCTCAAATTTCAAAATCTTGGTTCGGCCGGTATGCGCGCGCGCCAGTCGCATAGCATACATGTCCGCCTCGCCGCCCGTGCTGACATATCGAAGCTGCTGTGCGCAGGCAACGGCGTCGCAAATCACCTCAGCCAGTTCAACCCCGGCGGCGTTATTGGCGAAATAGGTTGTGCCGATATCAACCTGCTGCTTGATCGCGGTGTTCACTTCGGGGTGTCCATGGCCAAGGATCATTGGGCCGGAGCTGATCATATAGTCGATAAAATTGTTGCCGTCTTCGTCAATGACGCGGGATCCGGCACCTGACCGAATGAACAGCTCAGGTTCAAAATTACCAAATCCACCTGCGGGAAGAACCGCGCGGGCACGGGCCGCCCAGTCGCTCATAGGTTTTGTTTCGTTCATGCCTATTCTCCTGCTCGGCCCTTACCAATCAATTTACCAAAACATTATGCGAGATAATTTTGGTTATCATCGTGGCTTTCGTCCAGCATAAACTGGCACGATTAAAAGGCAGAGTAATATGAAGAGGAGCGACTAGCTATTCGGCAGCAGATAATGAGCGCATGTCGGCGATGCGCTCAGCGGTTACCAGCGTGATCGCTTCGCGCGCTTCGTCAATAACTGCGCGTCGACGATTTGAAAGGCCAGTAACATTGATCACAGTCACATCCTCAATACCGATAAATTCAAGAACATGTCTGATATAGTTGGTAGCAAAATCAAACTCGGTTCCGGCAATAGTGCCGCCAGAGGTGACAATCACAGTCGCATTTTTATTCGCCAGCAACCCGCGCGGACGACCATTTTCATAGGTAAAGGTGATGTTATCGCGGCAGATTAAGTCAATCCACGCCTTCAGCGCCGCCGGAATAGAAAAATTATAAATTGGTGTTGCGATTATAATATCATCGGCGGCTTGCAACTCGGCCAGCAGCGCGTCGGACTGCGCCAGCAAAGCGCGCTGAATCGATGTGCGGTTTTCCTCAGGGGTGCGATCAGCCTCAATCCACGCGGCATTTACAATGCCAATTCCCTCAGCAAGATCACGGTTGGTGATATCTTTTGCCAGTCGCTGGTCGCGAATAGCTGCAACCATCTCATCAGCAAGCATCCGGCTGACCGAGTTCTGGCGGCGCATGCTCGCGTCAATTCGAAGAATGTTTCTGATGCTACCGGGCATCCTGACAGGCTTTCGGTTGTTATCAGCAGGGCGCCAACGCGGCGCCAGCGTGGTGTTGTCGTGGACAAGAAAAAGAAAAAGCCATGGGAGGGGGGAGGTCCCCCATGGCTTGATGAGTATTTAATTGTTGCGATCTACATTAAAAAGACGTCATTAAGGAAAATATAATTCTAATTTTAATAATAATAATATAAGCTTCATAATTATGAGCCAGATAGAAGAAATCAAAGCGTTTGTGATGGTTGTCGAAACCGGCAGCCTCACCCAAGCAGCTGACCGGCTGGGGATAGCTGTATCCGCAGTCAGTCGCCGATTAAAGGATTTGGAAATCCGCCTCAGAGCGCCCTTGATTCAGCGCACCACACGCCGGATGTATCTGAATGAGGTCGGCCAAGGGTTTTATGAGAGGTGTAAAATTGTACTCGAAGAGCTGGAGGCCGCCCAGCAAGAAGTGCTAAATTCTGGTGGTGGGATTGCCGGTGTTTTGCGGATCAGCGCGCCGCTTTCATTCGGTGTCACGCATATGTCATCGGCGATTGCGCAATTCATGCATGCGCACCCCGATGTCCGCATCGAAACCGATCTGTCGGACAAGCGGGTTGATCTGGTTGCCGAGGGTTTTGATCTTGCCATTCGCATCGGAATTCTTTCGGATTCCAGCCTGATTGCAAAGAAAATTTCGACAGTGCGCAACATTCCATGTGCCGCACCTGATTTTCTGGCGCGTTATCCGGCGATAACCAAGCCCGAGGATTTGGAGAACGCGCCGGCGCTGGTTTATTCAAACGAAAAAACCCCGAATGACTGGCGCTACATTGCTCCGAACGGCAAACCCGGGGTTCTTCGCGTTGCGGCGCGTCTATCTGCCAGCAATGGGGATGTTCTGCGCGAGGCGGCGATTGCGGGACTTGGGTTTACGTGCTTGCCGAATTTTCTGCATTATGACGCCATCAATAGCGGCTTGTTGCAACCTGTGCTGACCGATTATGAATGGCTGCAATATGATGTGCATGTGGTCTATCCAAAGACCACGATTCTACCAAAGCGAACGCGGGCTTTTGTTGATTTTATGTCAACGCGCTATGGTAAGGACCCCTACTGGAACAAGATTCAGCCGCAACCAAACATTGCCTCATAGAAATGTGATTTGTGATCAGGGCTTAAATGTAGCTACGCTTTCACATGTCTAATTCTGATCATCATAAGATAGATTATATCGAATTCGCCTCTGTCGATCTGGCGCATAGCAAGGCTTTTTTCGAGGCGGTATTTGGCTGGCAATTTGAAGATTTTGGCCCAGATTATACAGCTTTTTCCGAGGGGGCTGGTTTTTCCGAAGGGGCTGGTTTTTCCGAGGGGGCTGGTTTTTCCGAGGGAATTGGCATGTCCGGTGGATTTTACCGCGCGGCATTGTCATCCAAGGCAGAAGATGGCGCCGCTTTAATCGTGTTCTACAGCGATGATCTTGTGGCAACTGCCAAGCTGATAGCAGCGCATGGTGGTACGATTGTTAAACCGATTTTCAGTTTTCCGGGCGGTCGCCGGTTTCACTTTACCGAACCGATGGGAAATGAATTCGCCGTTTGGTCGGACGTGTAACGCCCCTGCTATCTGGTCCTAGGTTTTAATAGCGGGTCCGAGGTTTTGTTAACAAGTATTTTGTTAGTCTGTTTTAGGGACAGAGCTTGAGGGTGGACTTCCTTGCATCTACGGGTAAATATCGGCACATTTCAGGGGTAGAGTTCCTCGTTATGCGTCAAGGGAGATGTTGGCCGTGATTTTTCGTCAGCTTTTTGATTCGATTTCCTCAACCTATACTTATCTGCTAGCCAGCCGGATGGGCGGCGAGGCGTTGTTGATCGATCCGGTGTTTGAAAAGACGGATCGTTATATAGGGTTGCTGGAAGAACTCGATCTAAAGCTTGTCAAAGTGGTGGACACGCACGTTCATGCCGATCATATCACCGCGATGGGCGCGCTGCGTGACCGCACAAACTGTGTGACAGTGATGGGCGAACAATCGCCGGTTGATGTTGTCTCGATGCGCGTTTCTGATGGCGAGCGGGTCACCATCGAAGGTCTTGCAATGACAGCGATGCACACCCCCGGCCATACTGACGACAGCTATTGTTTTCGCATGGATGACCGGATTTTCACTGGTGATACCTTGTTGATTCGTGGAACTGGCAGGACCGATTTTCAAAATGGAGATGCCGGCCAGCAATATGATTCGCTGTTCAACGGCGTGCTTACGCTTCCCGACAGCACTTTCGTTTATCCAGCGCATGATTATAAGGGGGATACCGTGTCGACAATCGGCGAGGAAAAATCCTGTAACCCGCGTCTGCAGGTGCCGTCGCGCGACGCCTATATTGAGTTGATGAGCACCTTAAAACTGGCTAACCCTAAAATGATGGATGTGGCGGTTCCAGAAAATATGAAGATGGGGCTAGACCTTGATCGTCAGAACGAAGTCCCCGTCATTACCCCCGAAACGGTGATTAAGAGTAATGCTGACGGCATGCTGCTGGTTGATTTGCGTGAGGAGGGTGAGCGTGTGAAATCGGGTGTTATTCCGGGATCTCTGCATGCACCTTACAGCGCGCTGGACCAGCATCTAGCGGTGTTGGAACAGGCTGGTGATAAAAAAATTGTCTTTTATTGCGCGGTTGGCGAGCGGTCTGCTATGGCGGTTAATATCGCGACGGACCGCGGGCAAGGTGCTTATGCGCATATTCCGGGCGGCTTTGTCGCTTGGACGCAGGCTGGCGGGAATATTGCCCGTGCTTAGCGGTTTCTAGGACCCTTTGATAAATGGTGGATTCGACAAAATTTCAATCCCCGGACCGGTTGCACTATGATGTGGTGATTGTAGGCGGTGCGATGATTGGCTCATCGGTGGCTTGGTTCCTGTCTGCTAATCCTGATTTTGATGGCCGGATTCTGGTTGTTGAGCGCGATGGCAGTTACGAGAATAGCTCTACCGGGCACACCAACAGTTGTATGCGCCAGCAATTTTCCAGCGCGTTGAACATCCAGATATCACAGTTTGGTGCCGAGTTTGTTCGTAATTTTCGGGACCAGATGGGTGGCGGTGAGGATGTCCCGGACATTCACACTCACTTTTTTGGATATATGTATCTTGCCGCTGATGAGGGTCTTGCAAATGCGCTGCGAGAGGCCAGCGCGTTGCAGGTGAAATGTGGGGCCGGAACCAAGTTGATGACCGTCGAGCAAATCGCCAAGGCCTATCCGTTCTATCATCTCGATGATATTATTCTGGGAAGTCATAACCTTCGTGATGAGGGTTACTTTGACGGCGGGACCATGTTCACATGGCTTGGTAAATCGGCCCGCGCAAACGGGGTGACCTATTTGTTGAACGAAGTGGTCGGCATTGATGTAAATGCTGGCCGCGTTACCGGCGTGCGACTTGCTAGCGGTGAGACGATTGCAACGGGAATGTTGGTCAATGCATCTGGCCCGCGCGGTGCAAAAACCGCGGCAATGGCCGGTCTGCAAATTCCGGTTGAACCGCGTAAACGCTACACTTTTATTTTCGATTCTGCGGTTCCGCTGGGCGGTGATCTGCCGCTGACGATTGATCCATCAGGAATACATTGCCGGACCGATGGGCTGTATTTCATGGCAGGATGCGCGCCAGAAGAGGATTACGCCGTCGATTATGATGATTTTGCGCTTGATCACGATATTTGGGAGGAAAAAATATGGCCAGCGCTGGCCAACCGGAGTCCAGCTTTTGAGGCCATCAAGCTGATTAGTAGCTGGGCCGGGCATTATGCTTATAATACGCTGGATCAGAACGCCATCATCGGAGCGCATCCGGACTTGCCGAATTTCCTTTTTGTGAATGGGTTTTCCGGCCATGGATTGCAACAATCTCCGGCGATGGGACGCGGGATCAGCGAGCTAATCACCTACGGAGAATTCCGTGAGCTGGATATGTCCAGATTAGGGGTTGAACGGATTATCAACAATGATCCGTTGATTGAGCGCGCCGTCATCTAGCAGGGCTCCTGCCGAAGCTCAAAAACCAATCATCGTTCAGGCCGTGTAAAATATATTTCGGTAGTAACCAGACGACCATCGGCGAAATGCGCTGCCAGATTGTGGAATCTATCTGGCAGATTCCGGGCATTATTGGCGGGACCACTATCGGTCATGCGTGCCAGAGAGGCGGCTGCATTACCGGTTTCATCATACTGCGCAAACAGTGAGAATCCGGCAGCCTCGGCAACCTCGCTATAGACGTCAACACGCTCAACCGCGCTAACCGATGCATCAGGGGCCCATGGCAGCGGAAAAACGATTGTGGTGTTATCATCACTGTTACAATCATCACTGTTACAATCATCACTGGACCCCTCATTATTGGCCCCCTCATTTGGTGGGCGCATTATGTCATAAATGCCAAAGATTCCGCCCACGCGCAGCACCCGAAATGCCTCTGCCATCAGCTTTGATTTATCGGCGATATTCATCCCGACATGCATCATCATCACCGCATCAAACGCTCCTTCATCAAAGGGCAGGTCCAGAATGCTGCCTTGATAAAGCGATACAGCGTCAGACAGACCGGTTGTCGCGGTCAACTGGCGCCCCGCATTAATAAATTCGCCGGTTAAATCAATGCCGCTGACATGACATTTGTTTTCTGATGCGATAATGCGTGCTGGCCCACCGGTTCCGCAACCAAGGTCCAGAACGCGAGATCCGGGTTTGAACTTCATTCGTCCGGCAAAACGCCGTGTGGCAACAATGCCGCCAACGTGAAATTCATCAAAAGGGGCCAACGCCTCAGCGGTGATTTCAGCGCTGGTAGTGCCGCGTTTGGCCAACGCACCCAGAATGCGGTCAGCAAGACCGGGCGCGCCGTAATGGGTCTGGATTGCGGCATCAAGTATCATCGTCAAGGGTCCAATCCTTGCCAGAGTTAACAGAGAATCTAGTCTTTGATAGCCGGCCAGTCTTTACCGGCAAGCAAATCATAGTCTATCCATGGACGGCATTTATTTACATCCCCTACGGCGATTGTATTAACGCGGGCAATACTAATAATGCGCGGACCGGCGATATCGTGCTGCATTAAAAATCACGCTGACCAGACCAACGCAATAGCAACAGCAAAGTCGCCGCCATGAAGATGATACGGAACAGGTTTTCTGATACCGCCCTTCGCGTCGGCGCCCTTGCCACGATTAGTTATGCGCTAAATTACAGCTTTCAACTGGTTGATATTTTTTGGGTGGCGCGGATTGGTCTTGGTGCGTCGACGGCGATTGCGGTTGTTTCCTCCATTCTGTTTCTGATTTTCTCGGCGAATGAAATTATTGGCGTTGGAAGTTTGGCGATGTTCAGCCAGAGTTTTGGGGCTAAAAAGCTCGACCAGCTTAGCCGGATTATCCTGCAGACATTATTGTTGAAACTGGCTGTAGGAGTGGTCACGATATTGTTGTTTCCGGTCGCGATTTTTATCGCCCTCCGGTATTACGGGCTAACACCCATTGAAATGACCTATGTGCGCGAGTACGCGTCGATTATCTGGGTGGTGCTGATCTTGCTGCCATTTGTGACGACGCTGATGACCGCGTTGCGCACCACCGGACAGGCTGTTGCGCCAACGGTGATTTCCATATTGGCGCTGGTGATAAATGCGGTATTGAACCCGGTTTTGATCTTTGGTTGGGGCAGCATTCCAGCAATGGGAGTTGCTGGCGCGGCATGGGCAACGCTGGTTGCCGAGGGGTTTGGTGTTGTTGTGGGCGTGATACTGCTGGCAAGGAATCAAGTTGGATTAAAGGTTTTTAGGGGGCGGAATTTCGGCTGGGCCCCT
>CALLKZ010000034.1:0-5326 GCA_938082345.1 uncultured Alphaproteobacteria bacterium | reverse complement strand
CGGGTTGCGCTTCCCTCTGAAATCGCTGAAAAGGATGTCCCAAAGGCCTATTCGGCTTGGTTGCTGGCTTGTGGCGGGCTGGCGGGTCTGGTGATGACTGGCGATGCCTTTAATCTTTTTGTTTTTCTTGAAATTTCGGCGCTGTCTTCGGTGATTCTCATTGCGCTCGGGGCTGGGCGTGACCGGCGGGCACTTGTTGCGGCCTATAATTATCTGATCATTGGTGCGGTCGGCGCGACGTTTTATGTGATTGGTGTCGGATTTATTTATGCGGTGACTGGCACCTTAAACATGGCTGATCTGGCGACGCGCATTCCGGATGCCTCGCAAGACACCGTGGTGATGGTCGGGTTTGGCTTTATGATCGCGGGATTGCTGGTAAAGGCGGCAGTGTTTCCCGTTCATATCTGGCTTCCTGCAGCCTATGCCTATGCGCCGTCAGCCGTTTCATCCTTACTGGCTGCAATTGCCACAAAGGCCGCGTTGTATGTTCTGGCACGGGTGATTTTCACTGTATTTGGCGGGGTTCCTGATATCACCAGTTTTGCGCTGGAATGGGTTTTGATCCCGCTTGCCATTGCTGGCATCTTCAGCGGCACCATTTTGGCGATTTATGAGAATGATATCAAAAAGCTGCTGGCCTTTAGCTCGGTTGCGCAAATTGGGTATATTGCGCTGGCTTTCGGTGTTGCCACCACTGCGGGTCTGACTGCCGGATTCATCCATATTGGTAATCATGCCCTTATTAAGGGCGGTATGTTTATGGCGCTTGGCGGTTATTTCATTGCCGAGCGATCGCGGATCAGTCTTCAATCTATGGCCGGTATTGGCAGGCGAATGCCTATCACAACAACAGGGTTTTTGATTTGCGGTCTTGGTCTTATCGGCCTGCCGCTGACCGCGGGTTTTATCTCAAAGCTTTATCTTGTCCGCGCGCTTCTTGAGGCGGATATGATCGTGGTTCTGGTTCTGGTTCTGGCCAGCAGCGCGTTGTCGGTTGCGTATCTGTGGAAAATTGTCGAGGTGCTATGGCAGCGCCCCGATCAGGACGAGGATCATAAATCTTCCGGCGATGAGCAACCGGCGCTGTATATTCCGCTTTGGATTCTGGCCCTCGCCACTCTATGGCTGGGGATGGCGCCAGCCCCGTTTGTGGCGGCGGCAGGGCGCGCGGCAATGCATTTAGTTGGAGGGGTATAGACCCGTGTTGATGAGCCCCCAGACAGCTTTGCTAACGGGTATTTTTGCGCCGCTAATTGTTGCGTTGCTGACTCCGTTTCTGGCTGTTCGCAGGAATTTTCGTGATATAGCCGGTCCACTTGGCGGGGTGGTGACGTTCATTGCGGCGTTGCATGTGGCGGCTGATGTTCTGGCAGGCGGCACGCCGTCTTGGAGCTTGGCCGAGCTTGCGCCCGGTATCAGTCTTGGCTTTGCGGTAACGCCGCTTGGCGCGATTTTCGGTCTGGTGGCCTCGGGCTTGTGGGTTCTGGCGGCGATCTATTCGGTTGGGTATATGCGCGGCAACCATGAAAAGCACCAGACGCGCTTTGCCGCTTTTTATGCTGTTGCTGTTCACGCCGCGATGGCGATTGCCTGGTCGGGCAATCTTCTGGTTCTTTTTGTCTTTTACGAAATTCTGACCTTTTCGACCTTTCCGCTTGTAACGCACAAGGAAAGCAAGGCTGCCAGAGATGCTGGCCGTCTTTATATGAGCATTCTGGTCGGAACTTCGGTGGTTCTGCTGCTACCGGCGGTTATTTATGTTTGGGTGATGACCGGGCGGCTGGATTTCGTTCCGGGCGGCATTTTGGCTGGAGCCATTCCGCCAGCGGTGGTGCCGTGGTTGCTTGCGGCCTTTGCTTTTGGTGTTGGCAAGGCGGCTATCATGCCGATGCATCGCTGGTTGCCTGCCGCCATGGTGGCACCAACGCCGGTCTCTGCCTTGCTTCATGCGGTTGCGGTGGTCAAAGCGGGTGTGTTCACGCTGTTGATGGTTGCGGTTTATATATTCGGCATTGATTTTCTGCATGAAACCGGCGGCTCGCGCTGGCTGGTGTGGCTGACCGCATTCACCATTCTGGCATCTAGCTGTGTTGCGATTACCAAGGATGATTTGAAGGCGAGGCTTGCTTATTCGACGATTAGCCAGCTTTCCTATATTGTTCTGGGCGCTGCGATTGCCTCTAAAATGGCGGCAGAGGGGGCGGCGCTGCATATCGTTATGCATGCGGCGGGTAAGATTACCTTGTTCTTTGTGGCCGGTGCTATTTATGTGAAGGCCCATATCACCAAAATTTCTGATCTGGATGGGTATGGCCGCGATATGCCATGGCTTTTTGGTGCGTTTTTCCTCGGCTCGCTCTCAATTATCGGCATTCCGCCGTTGGGGGGAAGCTGGTCCAAATTCTATCTGATGGTAGGGGCGGTTGATGCCGACTTGCTATTTGTTCTGGCGGTTTTGGGTATTTCATCGCTGTTGAACATTTATTACCTGCTGGAGCCGGTGGCGCGCGGGTTTTTCAAGCCAAAAATAAAAGATGTGAAGGTGGACAGTCACCCGCTGACAGTTTTACCGCCGGTATTGACCGCCGGCCTGTCGGTGCTGCTGTTCTTTTTTGTCGATTATATTGCCGCGTTGGCGCGCGCAATGACAGGCTAGCGGGAAGGAGGCACGCATGGTGAGCGATGATAATGCGCTGAAAAAACTGGGAAGTGGCTTTACGCGCGTGCTTCTGGCGATCGCGGTCGTGCTTGTCGTTCTGGAATTTATTGTACATCGGCATGGCGAAGTTGCGCTTGAAGATATCCCGCTATTTCCGGCGATTTACGGCTTTCTGGCCTTTGTTCTGATTGTATATGCTGGCCGTGCTTTAAGGCTGGTGATCATGCGGCGTGAGGATTTTTACGATGACTAGCGCGATGATCTCAACTGTCTCATTTCAACTTGACGCACTGCCACCCGGTTTGGTGATGATTGTCGCAGCGATTGCGTTGCCATGGATCCCCCATGTGGCACGCCAAATCTGGATGCTGGCGGCAATTGCGCTATCTGCCTCCAGTTTGATGGCAGGGGCCGGGGTTCATGCTGTGTGGCATGTGCTGGGCCATGATTTGCTGATCTATCGCAGCGATGCGTTGACCTTTCCTTTTGCTCTGATTTTCCATATTGCTGCCGCGTTGAACGTGATTTACAGCTGGCATGACCGGAAATGGAGTGAGCATATGCCGTCGCTCGCCTATGCAGGGGCGGCTATTGCGGCTGTTCATGCTGGTGATTTGATCACGCTGTTTTTCTGGTGGGAAGCCACGGCAATTACATCGGTGTTTTTGATACTTGCCGCAGGAACGGACCGGGCGCGCAGTGCCGCAATGCGGTATTTGCTGGTTCAGGTGGCAAGCGGGGTTTTGCTGCTGGCTGGCGCGGCGGTTCTAGCGTCAGCAGGCAATGGTATCGGCTTTGATAAGTTTGACTTTGACGGGCCGGGGGCGGCCGGTGTTTGGATGATCTTTATTGCCTTTGGTATTAAGGCTGCTTTCCCGTTCTTAAATGGGTGGCTTCAGGACGCCTATCCTGAGGCAACGGCCACCGGAACGGTTGCGCTATCGGCCTTTACCACAAAGCTTGCCATTTATGCGCTGGCCCGGGGATTTCCGGGGACCGACATGCTGATCTGGATTGGCGCATTGATGACAGCGCTTCCGGTGTTCTTTGCGGTGATTGAAAATGATCTTCGGCGGGTTCTTGCCTTCAGCCTGAATAACCAGCTTGGGTTTATGGTTGTGGCGGTCGGTATTGGAACGCCGTTGGCCTTAAATGGCGCGGTTGCGCATGCCTTTGTCCATATTATCTATAAGGCGTTGCTGTTTATGAGCATGGGCGCGGTGCTGCACCGTGTTGGTACGATTAAGGCGTCGGCGCTTGGTGGGTTGTACAAGCACATGCCCTTTACCATGGTGTGCTGTATTATTGGCGCGATGTCTATTTCGGCTTTCCCGTTATTCAGCGGGTTTGTTGCAAAGTCTCTTACCATGTCAGCGCTTGGCGATACCGGCATTGTGTGGGCCTATCTGGTGCTGTTATTTGCGTCGGCCGGGGTGTTGGAGCATTCGGGTATCAAAATCCCTTATTTTGCCTTTTTCGCCCATAATACCAGCTATGAAAAAACCACTTTTGCTGAGGGTGAAGCGCCAGTCGGAATGCGGATTGCGATGGGTATTGCCGCGCTATTATGCGTTGGTATCGGGGTTTATCCTGATCCGCTTTACAGTATTTTGCCCTACGAAATTGATTATCATCCCTATGATGCAAGCCATGTTGTTGGCCAGATGCAATTGCTGATATTCGCGACACTAGCCTTTGTTGCGTTGATTCGCTTTGGCCTATATCCCCCTGAAATACCTTCGGTTGTGTTGAATTCAGATTGGTTTTATCGCCGTTTGGCACCTGCGGTCGGGCGTCCGGTACTGGCGGGGGTAATGATGGTCTGGAAAAGCTTTATTAAGGTTGTAACCGGCTATTGTGATGCGATCTGGGCGTTGATTGAAAGAGTTATGCATGCTCCAATCACTGGGCCAACCGTACCGGGGCGGGCGGTAATGGTACAAACCGCGCTGCTGGCCCTTATTCTGGCAATAGGATACGCCTTTGCACCTTAAAAGCATGAAGCACCAATTTGTCCTCCGGTTCCATTTCAGGGCCGCGAGACGATTGATGCCGCTATGCTGGGCCTTATGCAGCGTAATCCTTTCACTCGCCTTAACAGTACCAGACGGCGCGGTACTGGCGCAGCAGGCGGATGACCGCCCGTCATTCGCCAGATCATCGTTGCAACTGGACCGGGGTGACGGTGTTTTTCTGACCTTCGATATAGAGCTTGCGGTAACGCCGTCCGAGCATCAATTCGGGTTGATGCATCTTGAGGTCTTGCCAGTGGGCAGTGGGATGCTGTTTATTTTTCCTCAATCCCGGCAACGAAACTTTTGGATGAAGAACACGTTGATCCCTCTGGACATGCTGTTTTTCGATGAGGCGGGGCGGCTTGTATCTTTTATTCCGAATGTGCCGCCCGAAACTCTAACCTCCCGAAAGTCGCAGCGGCCGGCCCGCTATGTGCTGGAATTGAATGCCGGCACGATGCAGCGGCTTGGCATTGGCATGGGGGCGCGTCTGGTGCTTCCGGTGGGATCATCTGGGTGATCGGCATCACCTTGGATTAAACCGCACAAAAAAAGCCACCGAATGCGTAAATCTTGCCGTTATAAGCTTGCCAATCCCGCTTTCAGGCAATACAAACGGGACCGTCGGAGTGTAGCGCAGCCTGGTAGC
>CALLKZ010000033.1:0-9347 GCA_938082345.1 uncultured Alphaproteobacteria bacterium | reverse complement strand
ATGTCGCCGGATTTAATATTTAAGTCTTTAATTCCTACTCCTCTTTTTCAAATATATGAACATTAACATTTTTGAAATAGGCTTTTGACTAGTCCCCCCTTTTCAGGGTTCATTTTTTTAATTAGGGCTGATTGCCTCGTCCAATTTTCTGGTCCGGAGTGAAAGTATGACGCGAAAACGAATTTTTCTGGGCATTGGTGCCAATCTTGCGCCCGGTGGGTTCGAGACTCCTAGAAGCGGATGTGAGGCGGCGATTGCGGCGCTGGGAGATGTGGGCGTTGATGTTGTCAAAATCTCGCCCTGGTACGAGACCGCGCCGGTTCCGATTTCTGACCAACCCTGGTTTGCCAATGCCGTTATCGAAGCGTCAACCGAGCTTGGCGAGATTGAAGTTCTGACATCCATTCACCGTGTTGAGAATGATTTTGGCCGGACTCGCAGTGCGCGGAATGAGGCGCGTGTTCTGGACATTGATTTGCTGGATTATGACGGTATCTGCCGGAATGATGCGGCCATTACCATCCCGCATCCCCGCCTTCATCAACGTGCTTTTGTGTTGTTACCTCTTCGCGATTTGGCCCCCGAATGGGTTCATCCGGAATTGCTGCAGGGGGTGAGTGACCTTGTTGCAGCATTGCCCGATGATCAGAAAATCCGGTGCGCCGTTTGATGGTCGAATAAGTTTGACGGTCGGATAGGGACATATGAGGCGGCAAGCCGGGCCGAGGGTGAGAGTGGCTTGCGTGTTGGTCTTATTTGCGGTAATACGGGCGAAATCGATCAAACCTCGGGCAAATTCGATCAATCAGGGTAATGAGTCCCTAATAAGCTGGTTTAATTCATTAAGCTGGCTTAAAATTGAGTTAAGCTGAAAGAAACACCTTCGGGAGACCATAATGGCACGCGTTACCGTTGAAGATTGCATTGAGAGAATCCCCAACCGTTTCGACCTTGTTTTAACCGCATCGCAGCGGGCTCGCGGCATTTTGAAGGGCGATCTGCCTACGATTGAGCGCGACAATGACAAGAACCCGGTGATTGCGCTGCGTGAGATTGCAGCAGAAACCGTGGATATCAACGGGCTGAATGACGGGCTGGTCAAAAAGATGCAGCGGCTTTCGGCGCGTGAAGAGCATGACGCTGCCGCTGAAGAAGCCGCTGTTGGCGAAGTTGATCTGTCAGAAATGATCGGCGATTACAGCGAAGCCGAGGGTGAAGAAGCCGGAATGCATGTCAGCACTCCTGAAGGCGAAACAGATCCGGGATTTGAGGATGTTGACCTCTCTCAAATGACCGGCGAAGATTGAGGCAACTCAGTCAGCGTTTCCTTCCAGACATGACGCTGGCGTTAACTTTGTCGGCTAGTGTGGGATGATCGGAACAGCAGACCCTATTATTGAAAAAATGCGGAGCTACCACGCTACCGTTGATGGTGATCGTCTTCGGCGCGCCTTTGAATTTGGGCGTAATGCACATGACGGGCAGGAGCGCGCGTCGGGGGAGCCCTATTTCACCCATCCGGTGGCGGTTGCCAATCTATTGGTGGATATGCGCCTTGACGAAGAATCGGTGATTACCGCGCTTCTGCATGACACAGTTGAGGATTGCGACGTCACGCTGGCTAACCTTGATGATAAGTTTGGCGGCGATGTGGCGCAGTTGGTTGACGGTGTTACCAAACTCAGCAGGCTGGCAATCCAGTCATCGCCAAGCAGCGCTCAGGCAGAAAACTTCCGGAAATTATTGCTGGCAATGAGCGAGGATGTACGCGTCCTGCTGGTTAAGCTTGCTGACCGGACACATAATATGCGCACGCTATCTTTCATCAAAAAGCCGGAAAAGCAGCAGCGCATCGCGCGCGAAACAATGGATATTTTCGCTCCGCTTGCTGAACGGATCGGGCTGACCAACATCCAGAACGAGCTTGAAGACAGAGCGTTTTCAATTCTGGAAGGGGAAATGCGCCAAAGCATTAAAACGCGTCTGGATTTCATGACGTCGGAATCAGAAATTGTCATTCCCACAATCAGTGTTGAGCTAGAAGCAACGCTGGAAAATATTGGCATTGAGTGCAGTGTTAGTGGCCGCCTGAAATCAGCCTATTCAATTTGGCGTAAAATGCAGAGCAAAGCCGTTACAATGGACCAGCTTGCCGATATCATGGCATTCAGAATTCTGGTGCCTAGCATTAATGATTGCTACCGCGCGCTTGGCCAACTTCATCAGCATTATCCGACTATCATGGGGCGGTTCAAAGACTATATCTCAACCCCTAAACGAAATGGCTACCAGTCGCTTCATACCGGGGTTCTTGGCCCGCAGAATAACCGTATTGAAATTCAGATCAGAACGCCCGAAATGCACCGGGTTGCCGAACATGGGGTGGCTGCGCACTGGAATTATAAAGAACCTCATATTGAAAATAATTATACCAAATACAGTTGGATACAGGAACTTGTTGGTATTTTGGATGAAGAAGCTGGCGCGGATGAGTTTCTCGAACATACCAAGATGGATTTGTATCATGATCAGGTTTTCTGTTTCACCCCGCGCGGTGATCTGATTGGCCTTCCACGCGGCGCTACGGCGGTCGATTTTGCCTATGCCGTACACACCAAAATTGGCGAGACCTGCACCGGTGTTCGGATCAACGGCAGGACGCGCCAGTTGGCAACGGAACTGGAAAACGGGGATCAGATCGATATCCTGACGGCTGATGATGCAAAGCCAAAAAGCGAATGGGAAGGCTTTGTTAAAACAGGCCGGGCGAAATCTGCCATCCGGCGGTTTTTGAGAGTCCAGCGCGTTACAGAATTCAGCCGTATCGGCAGAACGCTGATCGAAAAGGCATTTCGGGCGCATGATATTCCCTTTCGCAGCCGTGCTTTGGAACGGTCACTTGCCGCCTTTGGGGTCAACCGTATTGAGGAAGTCTTTGCACTGGTTGGCGAGGATAAGCTGTCGGCGCTTCGGGTGCTGGAACGCATGCATCCCGATGTGGAAATAAAGGGCGGTCCGAAAGGCAAGCGCGGTGCTGGTAAATCTGGCAAGTCCGGCGCGGAGTCAAAACTCGAAAATGGGAAGGCAAGCCGCGAGCCAAAGCTGAAAATCAGGGGCGATAATACCGGCGCTGCGGTGACTATCGCGCGGTGTTGCCATCCTCTTCCGGGCGAAGAGATTGTTGGAATTTTCACAACTGGCAAAGGTGTTACCGTACACAAGGCTGATTGCTCGATTTTGAGCAATTTCAACGATATGCCCGAATTGTGGTTGGATGTTTTGTGGGAAAATGATCGGATGCGAACGGTCAATGGTCAGCTTCGCGCCGTGTTGACGAATGAGCCCGGCTCGCTGGCATCGGTGGCCGCTGCAATTTCTCAGCAGGGCGGCAATATCTCCAATATTCATCTGGCCGAAAGAAACCCTGATTTTTTCAAACTGGAACTGGATTTAGAAGTGAATGATGTCGAACATATGCGCGCTATTATCGCGGTTATGCAGGCAAATAAGTTTGTTGAAAGTGTTGAACGTGCCAGTAGTGCCAGAACAGGGTCCTAACCTCGCCAGCACGGGGCCAATCGAAAAAGAAAAAACCTCAAAATTTCTGCCAAAAGCCTTTTTGCCGCAAAGGTAAATGTTACAAGGACCGCGTGCTGGTGTTATGCTCCGGCGCAATTCACTCAAGTCCGATTTAATAAAGTCTGGGCACCAAAGAACTGGCCCCCCCGAAAGATTGGCCTACCGAAAGACTAACATTATGTTCAAGCGCCGAAATAGACGTTCTAGATTAGAGCTAATTCGCACCCTCGTTTGGCCTGCGCGTGGTTTCGGGCGTCTTTTTTCTTATATTTTGCAGCGCGTTAAGCGGATGTCGGGCACACCAACTTCGATCGCGATTGGGGCTGCTTGGGGTGTTTCGGTTTCATTTAGCCCTTTTATTGGCCTGCATTTATTGCTGGGGATGATGTTGGCCTTTGTGACGCGCGGTAATATGTTGGCGTGTCTGTTTGGAACATTAGTCGGCAACCCGTGGACGTTTCCGCTATTCTTTTATCTGGAATATCAGCTTGGCTCGGGGGTGATATGGTTTGCTACCGGTGAGACTAGCCAGATGGCAAGTTCAATGCAGGCGTTCATCGGTATGTTTCTCGCCAATCCTGCGGCAACCATAGGCATATTGTTCGCCCCGATCTTGGTTGGATGTTTGATTTTCGGAATAATCGCCTGGTTTGCAACTTTTGGATTTGTCTATTGGGCGGTTAAGGGGTGGCGCGAACACCGAAAGCGCCGACTTGCCGCTGTTCGGCGGTTGCGCGCTTCGGACGGGCCCCGGAATGACAATGACGCAATGCGGCGGGTAGCGGCAGCCAACGCTGCTGCTATCGCTAAGGCAGCTTCAGATGACGCAAAACGGGGAGGGTCTGGAACATGAACAGCACACCAGAAAACGACAATAAAAGTGATAGCGGCTATCTTCGTCTTGGCGTGAATATTGACCATGTTGCCACTGTTCGCAATGCGCGCGGCGGCGTTAATCCTGATCCTGTGCGCGCGGCTATCTTGGCCCAAGAGGCGGGTGCAGACGGCATCACCGCGCATCTTCGTGAGGATCGCCGCCATATCCGTGATGATGATATTGTGGCAATCCGTGAGGCGATTTCAATCCCGTTGAATTTTGAGATGGCTGCCAGCGAAGAAATGGTCGCCATAGCTTTGGCGGTGCGTCCCCACGCTGCGTGTATCGTTCCCGAACGCCGTGAGGAGGTTACCACCGAAGGCGGGCTTGCCGTTGCCGGGCGTGAAAATGAACTGCTGTGGCATCTAGCCCCGATTAAGGAGGCCGGTATCCGCCTTTCGCTTTTTATTGAGCCGAAGGAGGATGAGCTTCGCGCCGCAGCGTCGGTCGGCGCGGATATTGTGGAACTGCATGTCGGGCGTTATTGCGATGATGTGGCCGGACGCGAAGCCGAATTTGCCCGTATTCAACGCGCTGCCATTCTTGCCGAGGAATTGGGAATCGAGTGTCATGCCGGTCATGGTTTAGACTATGAAAACGTTGCCGCGATTGCGGCAATACCCCAGATATGTGAGCTGAATATTGGACATTTCCTGATTGGTGAGAGTATTTTTGTGGGGATGAGCGCGGCAATTGCCGAAATGCGGCGACTTATAGAGGAAGCGCGCGCTAATGCCCCCGATGCATAATTTTTTCTTAAATAGCGGAATGGGTTTAGACCTATCCGGCGGGGTATGCCGATTTCAGGAAAGGCCGGTTCTGTGATTGTCGGGATTGGCACTGATATTGTTGATGCAAGGCGAATTGCCGGATCACTGGACCGATTCGGTGAAAAATTCGAGGCCAGAATTTTTACCGATACCGAACGCATTGAGGCCCGGAGGCGCGCCGATCCTGCGCTTTATTTCGCCAAAAGATTTGCCGCCAAGGAGGCCGTCTACAAAGCTTTATCCGGAGCTGGAATTGACGGGCTGGGCTGGCGAGAGGCCGAAATCACCAATGATGAACGCGGCGCACCGGTTATCGCGGTGACAGGCGCGTGCAAAAGGGCGCTTGAGCGACTGACGCCGGATGGTTATAACCCGACGATTAACATTTCGTTGAGCGATGAGCCGCCTTACGCGGTGGCCTTCATTACCATTTCAGTGGTTAGCCAACGCAAATCCATGGTGAGTGAGAGCAGATGAGTGACCAGAAAAAAGAAAACCGCTTTGAACCGATCCGCACTATTGTGATTGCCGGCTTGCTGGCCCTTGGCTTTCGCTCGCTGCTGTTTGAACCATTTAACATTCCGTCGGGCTCGATGATCCCCACGTTAAAGGTCGGCGACTATTTGTTCGTCTCAAAATTCTCCTACGGATATTCGCGCTATTCCTTTCCGCTGGCCTTCCTTCCCTTTGAGGGGCGCATTCTGGGCAGCGCGCCCGAACGCGGCGATGTGATCGTGTTTCGTCAGCCAAAGAATGAATCGGTGGCTTTTATCAAACGGCTGGTGGGCCTGCCGGGTGACCGGATTGAGGTCCGCAAGGGCATTTTGCATATCAACGACGCGCCAGTAACCCGCACCCGCAGCGGCAGCGGCACGGCGGCGGACGGATTTGCCGTCATGCAATATCTGGAATTTGAAGAGACGTTTCCGGATGGGGGAACCCACCGTATTCGTGAGATGACCGATAAGGGCACGCTGGATAACACGCGCGTCTATACCGTTCCCGAAGGCCATTTCTTTATGATGGGCGATAACCGCGACCGCTCAAATGATAGCCGGACCCCGTCGGTTGATATGGTTCCGTTTGAAAATCTGATTGGTAAGGCGCAGTTTCTGTTCTTCAGTCACAATGGAACATCGCGCCTATGGGAAGTCTGGAAATGGCCCTTTGCCATTCGCTATGGCCGTATCGGAGATGGTATTACTTGACCGGCGATCCTGATAGAAATGCGGATGTGGCGGCGCTTGAGGCGCTGTTGGACCATAAATTTGCCGATCAGGCGCTGCTGCTTGAGGCGCTGACGCATTCGAGTGCCAATACAAATCTGGGGCCGGGCAAAAGCTATGAGCGTCTGGAATTTCTGGGTGACCGTGTTCTGGGTCTTATTCTTGCCGAGTATTATTTTACCGAATGCGCGGAAGGTGATCAGGGCGATCTGTCTTTGCGGCTTCATGCCGCCGCCCGTCAGTCGGCGTTGGCCGGGGTTGCGCGAGACCTGAACATTGCGCGCTATATCAAGGTGCAGTCCGGAATGGATGCCGCCTTGAATGACGGGGTGCTGTCTGATGTGATGGAAAGCCTCATTGCGGCGCTGTATATAGATGCAGGGCTGGAAGCCGCGCGCCGTTTGGTTAAAACCCACTGGCCGCTGGATCGGGGTTCGGTGACGAATGGTGATAAAGACGCCAAATCATTGCTTCAGGAATTTGCGATGCAGCGGGGCGGCGAGGTGCAGGGTGAAAATGCTCTGCCAAAATACCGGCTGGTTGAAAAAACCGGACCTGACCATGCCCCCCGGATGATTTTTGCGGTGCATCTTGAAGGCTATCCTGAACAGCAAGCCAGCGGGGGAAGCCGTAAACAGGCGGAACAGCGCGCCGCCGCCTTGCTTCTTGCCCTTATTTCGGGCGCGGAGACATAAATGCCTAAAAAACGGGAACAGCCTGAAACTGTGGAGAGCGACATCGAGACAAAAAATCTTGAAGAGGACGGACATTCTGATTCCGGGGCAGCGCATCAGACGCGAGCTGGGTTTGTCGCGCTGATCGGGGCGCCGAATGCAGGTAAATCAACCTTGATGAATGCCATGGTTGGATCAAAAGTGTCGATCGTGACACCCAAGGTGCAGACCACGCGCAGCCGGATTCGCGGTATCGCCATGGAGAATAATGCGCAGATTATTTTCATCGATACCCCGGGAATTTTCAAGCCTAAGCGCCGCCTCGACCGTGCCATGGTTCATGCTGCCTGGAGGGGCGCGGAAGATGGTGATGTTGTCCTGCTTTTGCATGATTGCGCGCGGCGCGTGATAGATGATGATACGCACACAATCGTTAAACAGCTGGCCACGACGGGCCGCCGGGCCTCGCTGGTTCTGAACAAGATTGATCTTGCCCCGCAGGAACGCCTGCTAACCCGGGCCGATGAGCTGTCCAAAGCCTATGATTTTGAGCGCATTTTCATGGTTTCTGCGGAAACGGGAAATGGCATTGAAGATCTGAAAACTTGGCTTGCCGAGCAAATGCCGGCCAGCCCTTATCTGTTTGATCCCGAAGACCTGTCCGACATGCCGCTTCGTCTTCTGGCAGCCGAAATGATGCGCGAAAAGCTGTTCTTGAACCTGCATCAGGAACTTCCCTATCAGTTGACCGTCGAAACTGAAAAATGGGAAGAGTTTGAAGATGGCAGCGCCGCCGTTCACCTGACGGTGTATGTGGCGCGCGATGGCCACCGGGGAATCATTCTTGGCAAGCAGGGCCAGACCATCAAGCGTGTCGGCACAGCCGCGCGGGTGGAACTGGAAGAGGCACTGGGGCGCCGGATTCATCTGCTCAGCCATGTAAAAGTGCGCAAGGACTGGATGGATGATGCGGCGCGCTATACGGTTTGGGATCTGGATTACGATGCCTGAATGGGCTGAAGATGCTCTGATTATATCGGTGCGCCCGCACGGCGAGTCTAGCGCGCTGGTGAATTTGCTGACTGCCGGTCAGGGGCGTCATGCAGGCCTTGTGCGGGGCGGGGCGTCATCGCGTCTTCGCGGAACCCTGCAGCCGGGCAACCGGGTGTCAGCGCAGTGGCGCGCGCGTTTGCCCGAACAGCTTGGCACGCTGCAGGTTGAGCTTGTCAAATCTGTTCCCGCGCTTTTTCTGGATGATCCGCTGCGTCTTGCTGGTGTAGCCTCGGCCTGTGCCTTGCTTGAGGGCTGCCTGCCGGAGCGCGAGGCACAGCCGGAGCTATTCGCTGCGAGTGAGGCGCTGTTTGATCTGGTGTGTATTGATGATCCCGAGCATCGCTGGCTTGAGGGCTATATCCGCTGGGAGTTGGGATTATTACAGGCCGCCGGATTTTCGCTAAATCTGGCGAGCTGTGCGGTTACCGGACAGAGTGCGCGCCTTGCGCATGTCAGTCCGAAATCGGGCCGTGCCGTGGGTGAGAATGCCGCGGGTGAGTATGCTGGCAGAATGCTGGCCCTGCCGCGCTTTTTGGGAGGTGTCGCCTGCAACCGGCATGATTATGATGCGGGAATGGAGCTGACGGGACATTTCCTTGAACGCCGTGTTTTTGCCGCTCATCACGCCGATTTACCGCCACAAAGGCGTCGTTTATCCGATATGGTGACTGGCATATATGGTGGTTTGACGGTATAACACCCCCAACGATTTGTGGGTACACTCGGTAAAACAACGATTAAGTGACAGGATGCTTAGCGGATGAGTGACGAAAGTCTGATTGACGATTCACACGAAGCTCAAGGGCAAATTATCAACACTCCCTTTTCGGACGCGCTAAGTGAGCGCTACCTTGCCTATGCGCTGTCAACGATCACCTCGCGCTCGCTTCCCGATGTACGCGATGGGCTAAAACCTGTTCACCGCCGGCTGTTGTTTGCGATGCGCCAGCTTCGCCTTGATCCCGGTCAGGGTTTTAAGAAATCGGCGCGGGTTGTTGGTGATGTCATGGGTAAGTTTCATCCCCATGGAGATGCTGCAATTTATGACGCGATGGTGCGCCTTGCTCAGGAATTTGCCATGCGGTACCGGCTGGTTGATGGTCAGGGGAATTTTGGCAATATCGACGGGGATAACGCCGCCGCCATGCGCTATACCGAAGTGCGCATG
>CALLKZ010000032.1:0-16059 GCA_938082345.1 uncultured Alphaproteobacteria bacterium | reverse complement strand
GCGATGGTCAGGAACACAAAGCAGAATCGCAGGCCGAATTCAGCAATCAGCGGCGGCATGATGTTCGGCAGAATCTCGCGCCGCATAACCCAGCCAAGCCCCTCACCGCGAAGTTTGGCAGCCTCAACATAATCCATCACCACGACATTTACCGCAACCGAGCGGGTCAGGCGAAACACCCGGGTAGCATCCAGCACGGCAATAATGATGATCAGGTTCAACACGTTGGAGCCGAAAATGGACAGCAGAACCAATGCGAAAATCAGACTGGGAATGGCCATCAAAACGTCAACCGTGCGGCTAAGAGCCTGATCGATCCAGCGCCGGTCAATGGCCGCAGCCAGACCAAGACTGCCGCCAATCAGGAAGGATAGAAACGTCGTTGCAACAGCGATACCAACGGTATTCCGCGCGCCGTAAATCATCCGTGTAAAGATGTCACGCCCGATCTTATCGGTACCGAAAAAATGGGTCGTATCCCACGGCGCATAAGGCTCCGGAAAAACCTGTGCCTCGCCGTAAGGTGCCAGCCAGGGCGCAAATAACGCGACAAAGATATAAACAACAATTACCGCAAAGCCAAAGCGCGCAGTATAAGGCGATTTCCTAAGCGCCAGACGGATATTTTGCCATCGTGTACGCCGCTCAAATACGGCACCGCTTTCGCCCGCAGCAGAATATGATTGAGGTTCATTTGTCATTTGGGATGCAACAATCTTGGATTGGTAACAATGCCTATGATGTCAGCAATCAGGTTCAGCAAAATATAAGTGACAGCAAATATCAGCGCGCAGCCCTGGACCACCGGAATATCTCGGCTGGTCACCGCATCAACCATAAGCTGGCCAACACCGGGGTAAACAAACACCACCTCAACCACGACAACGCCAACAACCAAATAGGCAAGGTTAAAGGCAATCACTGTCGCGATGGGAGCCCACGCATTGGGAAGCGCATGCTTCAAAATCACTTCGCTGCGCGACGCCCCTGACAGGCGCGCCATTTGGATATAGGGGCTGGCCAGCAGATTGATGATTGCCGCGCGCGTCATTCGCATCATATGCGCGATAATAACCAATGTCAGCGTCAGTGCAGGCAGAGCAATCCGCAAAAGCCGGTCCCCCAACGGGGTCGTTACATCAACATTGGCAAGCGATGGCAAAACCGGCCACAAAGACGACAGCAGAAGAATAAGGATATAAGCGACAAAAAATTCCGGAAAGGAAATGGTTGTCAACGTAGTGGCATTGACGACGCGATCATAAATTGAATTTCGATAAAGCGCGCTTGTAATACCTAGCATCAGAGCCAGTGGCACTGAAATCAGCGCGGTGATACCGGCAAGAAAAAGCGTATTCCACAGGCGCGGCGCAATCAGTTCGGCAACCGCGCGTGACCGATCAGCGCCCGATGAATTTCGTCCGGAAAAAGATGTTCCCAGATCACCCTGCGCAACGGCACCCAACCAGTCGAAATAGCGGATATAGGCAGGTTTATCCAACCCCAGTTCGCGCCGGAAAGCGGCAACCGTTTCTTCTGTCGCAGATTGACCAAGCACCGATTGCCCAAAATCGCCGGGCAACATTTCGATAGAGGTGAAAATAATTATTGAGACTGCAAAGAGCGTTGCAAGACCCAAACCCAACCTCTGGACAACAGTTACTAAGACTGGATGCACTGAGACCTTCCGTTTCTTTTGGCCGTTTATCTTGGATGATTTTTTAGGCGAATGACGAAGCAAATAACCGTGACATTTTCAAATAAAAATACTCAGGCAGCGGATGCTGCCTGAGTAATATTAGGTCGGGACTTAAGCGAACCACCAGCGCTCTGCTGCTTTTGCTCCATCCGTATCCCAGTTCGCAGCAACGTTGTCATCATGTGTCAGGCTTTTGCCATGCGCCATGATGTAGTTGGCAAACATCGGACAGATTGTTCCGCCATCGTCATGAATGAGTGTCTGACATTCAGCGTAGATATCTCTGCGCTTATTATCGTCCAGCTCACCACGGGCTTCTTTAACAAGCTTGTTGAACTTGACCGCGCCTTCAGTCGTTTTCCATGCGGTGTCGTTCCACTCGGTGTCATCGGTATAGGCTGCTGAGAACATCCAGTCTTCGGTTGGACGTCCGCCCCAATAACAGGCACTCCAGCCTTTTTTGTTCCAGACGTTTGACCAGTAGCCGTCATTAGGCTCACGGATAACTTCGATGTTGATGCCAGCCTCGGCAGCAGAGTTTGCCATCAGCTGGGCCGCATCAACGGCACCGGCGAAAGCTGCATCAGCTGCAGACAAGGGAACCGCTCCTGAATGGCCTGATTTCTTATAATGGAAAGCTGCCTTATCAGGATCAAAATCGCGCTGTGCCAAATCTGCTGCATGATACCGATTTGCCGTCGAAATCGGATGGTCGTTACCAACTGCACCATGTCCCAGCAGGATTTTGTCAACCAGCTCCTGACGCTTGATCGAAAGCTTGAGTGCCATCCGTAGATCATAATTATCGAATGGCGCTGTGTCCAAACGCATCGGGAAGGTGTAATGCAGCGTACCGGTGACCTCAAGAATATCGAGGTTTGGTGAGCGACCCAGCAGATTGACTGTTTTTGGATCAACCCTGTCAATCAGATCAACATCACCGTTCATCATGGCGTTCTGGCGAGCAGTAACGTCAATGATCGACAACATCTCGACTTCATCAAAATGCGCGCGACCTTCTTTGAAATAGTTAGGATTGCGCTTAAGTTTTGAACGTACACCCGGCTCAAACTTCTCCACGATGTAACCACCAGTACCAATTCCGGATGCCATATCACCAGCAGGACGGATTGAGATATGATAGTCACTGACGATGAACGGGAAGTCAGCATTCGGCTCTTTCAGCTGGAAGATGACGCGGTTCGGTCCATCGGCTGTCAGAGTTTCAACAGCAGTCAGCAAGCCTTTTGCCGCCGATGTTGATTCTTCGCCCATGTGATGGTTGAAAGACGCAATCACATCCTCTGATGTCATTGTTTTTCCATTGTGGAATTCAACGCCTTTGCGAAGGTCAAACACCCAGCGCTTAGCATCATCAGATTCAAAGCTTTCAGCAAGCTCAGGTACCAGAGTGCCATCATTATCCACTTCGGTCAGATGGTTGCCGAAGCAATATCCGTGAGCCAGAGTGAAATGGTTTTCTGAATTGGCCGAATCCATCGTGTCGGTTGTTGAACCATGGCCCACACCATAGCGGAACAATCCGCCTCGCTTCGGTGCAGCCGCCATTGCTTGAGATGCCATTCCCATTGCTACTGGAACGGTCACACCAGTTGCAATAACAGTCGTCATGAACTGGCGGCGGTTAATCGAACCGTTCGTCAGTTTCATCTGCTGTCTTTTAATAAAATTATCGAGCATGTTTTCCCCTCGTCGGATTATTGTTGGTTTCGAGTTCGCACAAGCTTTAATTTTGTGCCTCCAATATTACTGTCTAACTATAGCTGTAATATTTTTTGTAGTGCCAGAAGAATTTGATATAAATTTCGGCAGATTCCGCCTCTTCCAAGCTCTACATTGAAAAAAGCGGACAGAATCAACACCAAAGTTTTTGCCTAAAAATGGCTTTTTTCAACAAATTTTATCAATTTTGAAGAATTGTGCCGGATTCGGTAGCGTGCCGGATTCGATAGGTTGTTTTACAAGCTCAACATTAATGCTATATGGCGGCGATGAACCTTGTCGCGCTGAAATCCCCCCCTTTTCGTTCTTATCTTGTGAGCATGAGTGTCGCCCTGCACGGACTTTGGGCGCAGCGCGTTATTGTTGGATGGTTGGCGTGGGAGCTGACTGGCTCAGCCGCATTTGTTGGGATAGTTGCCTTTTTGAACTTTATTCCCACCGTGATTGGCAGTCCGTTTTTCGGCGTTATCGCCGACAGGATTGATTTACGACGCGCCAGCATTATTGCTTATGCGCTGGTTGGTACGATTTCGGCAATTTTCTCAATCATAGCATTTGCCGACGGTCTGATACCGCTGGTTGTTGCTGGCTTTTCCCTTGCCACCGGAATTATCGCATCGGCAAACCATCCGATCCGCATGTCGTTGACACCGCGGCTTGCGCCCGTCGAGCATCTATCATCGGTGATTGCCCTGACCGCGCTGAATTTCAATCTATCGCGTTTGGTTGGACCCGCTATTGGCGGTGGGTTGATCCAGATCATTGGCGCACCATCGGCATTGATGGTAACTGCGGTGGGGTATCTGCCTGCCGTTCTTGTCCTTCCTTTCGTGCGCCCGCGCGAGCGAACGAACGAAGGGCGAAAGGATGACGAGGGATACCTTGCAGCATTGCTGGATGGCTGGCGTCAGGCGCTGAACAAACGGATTATCCGGCTTGGAATGTTGCTGTCGGGGCTGTGTGCCATTACTGGACGCAGCGTTCTGGAAACCCTACCTATTCTGGCGGATGGCGTTTTTGAAAAAGGTCCGGCAGGACTTGGCCTAATGACAGCGGTAGCCGGTGGCGGCGCACTTTGTGCATCGCTTTTCAAGGCATTGAGTGTAGCTCAACAACCCAACGCCGTCCCGCAGCATGCATTGGTCATGGCGTTGGCCACACCGATTCTAGTGACCAGTCTTGCGGCGGTTGATCATTTTTTTGCGGCACTAGGCATCACCATGTTTCTCGGATTTTCCGTGACCTTGGTGGCCGTATCGCTGCAATCGCTGGTGCAAATGGAAATCAGCGACGTCTATCGCGGCCGTGTTATGGGGTTATGGATCATGGTTTCGATAGGCGGCGGTGCGGCAGGGGCGATCATCATGGGCGGCGTGAGTGACGCGCTTGGGGTAACCTCGGCGCAAGTAACCATCGGGTTGACAGCGCTTGCCCTTTGCGGCGTGGTTGTCAGCCTGTTAAACCGCGCCACCTCAAATAGTACCTAAGGATCGCTCTCGAAATATTGTAATGACTCTAAAATTTGTCCCACAAATGCCTCCCGCAAGCAGGCCTAAGATTCCAGCCGGAAGGCTTTTCGCCGCAACCGCGCTTGTGATGTGCGCCTTTGCAGCCAATTCTATTTTGAACCGTGCCGCGCTTTCTGATGATCTGATTTCGGCCGGCGCATTTGCAATGTTGCGGGTCGTAGCCGGCGCTACCATGCTTTTGCTATTGCTTTCGCGTCGCCGGACTCCCGACCATCAAGAGCCCGACGACTTGGAGCCCGACGATTTGGAGCCCGATTCCTGGAGTCCTGATTTTTGGGCTATTGCCGGGCTAAGCGCCTATATGGTTGGGTTTTCCTTTGCCTATACCCGGATGGATGCAGGCATTGGGGCGCTCATTCTTTTTGGCGGTGTTCAGTTGACGATGTTTTCAGGGGCCATCCAAAGGGGTGAGCACATCGCCAGCAGGCGTTGGACCGGCGCGATTATTTCGCTATCCGGTCTTGGTCTGCTTTTATGGCCTTCCAGCAGTACAACCGGAATGCCTGATCTGTCGCTGTCTGCTTTTTTCCTGATGAGCTTTGCAGCGTTGGGTTGGGGAATATATTCGCTGATCGGGCAGCGCGCAGACGACCCGCTTCGCGCCACTGCCCAGAATTTCACCTATGCGGTTCCAGTTATCATTGCGGCGTGCCTGATACTGGGAGACGCGTTCCAGATCACCGGAAAAGGCGCCGTGCTGGCAATCATATCGGGCGCGGGCACTTCGGCGCTGGGCTATGCGGCTTGGTACGCTATTCTGCCTATGTTAGGCAGCACACGCGCTGCACTGGTTCAGCTATCTGTTCCCGTGATCGCCATGGCATTCGGAGCGCTGCTTTTGGGCGAAGCCATCACCGGCAAATCCATACTTGCGGCAAGCCTTGTTCTTGGCGGAATCCTAATCGGAATGGCAGCATCAAAATCACGCCGGTAAAATCGCCAAACGCGGTTACGGCTATTTCGCCAGCGGTACTGAGAGATAAACGCCAAACTCTTCGCCTACATCACAGCTAACCCGGGCATGCACCCGGCCCTGCCTGTCAAGAAATCGCTGCTTATCCTCAACTGGGAAAATTCCCTCATGCCAGATATTTGGATGGATATAGAGGCCGCGCGTGCCGTCACACCAGAACGCAACCACCTTATTCGGCGTCAGATCATCGCCCGGCAGCGCAACCGGCACCACGAATGGTTGGTTGTCGAGGGGGAAAAAAAGCTGGCCCCCATCGGGGTGATAATTCATATGCCACAACAAAACCTTATCACGCGGGACAGTTTGCCGGTCATTCGCCGCCGATTGCGGGTCGGTTGACCAGCCAAGGACATAATTACCACCAACCGCCTCGTTCGAGCCATAAAGAACATCCCCCTTCCATTCGCCATGAAACACACCTTCGACAAAGCCGCCCTCATCACCGGTATCCTCATCAACGGGTCGCCAGCCCTGCGCTGGCCACCGGACAATTTCAATCTCAAAGCCCTCATGATCATCGACAAGGCAGCCATATTCCCTGACGCTATCGTCGGTTGCCACAATCAGCGGCACGTCGAACAACGCTAGCGTCGGCTTGTCAGCGGCATCAAACATATATGTTGGGGCGTTGGAATCGCTTTGGCTCATCTTCGTCATCCTACTTTTCAAATTATCGTCAATATTTGGACTCTAGGTTCGCACCATTTGCCTATACTGGCAATCATCTGGGCCGTGCTGATACAGATATCTATGGCGCGTAATATAGATTTCGTAAATTAGTAAAATTTCGTGCATCATATCTAAACGACAGGCCCAATCCAGTTTGTGGGCCTATTTGCAGGGAGGCACTTTCACGTTGCAATGTATTGTCTGCCATGCTGATGCTGGCCGGAGGTTTCGTGTCTTTGAGGGAAAAACCTATTATCGCTGCGATATCTGCCACGCAAAATTTCTGGATGCGGCGCATTCCCTGAACGCCAGTGCTGAACAGGATCATTACGAAAAACACGATAACCGCATTGATGATCCTGCCTATCGAAAATTTCTATCCCGGCTTGCTGCGCCACTGATCGAAAAACTGACGCCAGGTGACACTGGCCTTGATTTTGGCTGTGGCCCCGGCCCTGCACTGGCAGATATGATGCGTTCAGCCGGTTTTCCGGTGCAGGTTTATGACCCGTTTTTCTATCCTGATTCCAGCGTCCTCACCTCGCAATATGATTTTATTACCTGCACAGAAGCGGCCGAACATTTCTTTGATCCCTTTGCTGAATTTACGCGGCTGGACCACCTATTGAAATCGGGCGGCGTTCTTGGTGTGATGACGTGTTTTTCGGGCGAAGATGATCTTTTTGAAAACTGGCACTACCGGCGTGACCCGACGCATGTAGTGTTTTATTCTGAGCGGAGTTTTGCGGTAATCGCAGCAGCACGCGGCTGGCGAGTCGAGATTTCAGCAAAAGACGTAGTGTTGATGTTCAAAGAATGAATTTTGTGATGGCGAACAATACAAATGATATTTAAGTTGGCCTTTCCCGATTTTTGCCGACCTAAATATTGACGATAGGAGACTTAATCAAATGGCATCATCCATCAAAGGTCCCGGACTTTTTCTTGCACAGTTTGCTGGCGACGAAGCGCCGTTTGACTCGCTGGAAAACATCACCCGCTGGGCCGCTGATCTCGGCTATAAAGGTGTGCAGATTCCCAGCTTTGACGGGCGCTTGTTTGACCTTGATCTTGCCGCCGAAAGTGATGGTTATTGTGATGAGGTAGCAGGTATTTGCGCCGATGCCGGCGTTGAGATCACCGAGCTATCAACCCATCTGCAGGGCCAGCTGGTTGCGGTGAATCCGGTCTATGATGAGGCTTTTGATGCGTTCGCACCCAGCGCCGTTCGCGGCAATCCAAAGGCGCGCGCCGAATGGGCCATTGATCAGGTCAAAAAAGCCGCAATTGCCTCCAGAAAATTGAATCTCGCGCACAGCGTCAGCTTCACCGGCGCGCTGGCCTTTCCGTTTATGTATCCATGGCCGCAACGTCCTGAAGGGCTGATTGACGAGGCCTTTGCCGAGTTGGGCCGCCGCTGGACTCCTATTTTGGATCACTACGCCGACAATGGTGTTGATATTGGCTTTGAAATTCATCCGGGCGAAGATGTTTTTGATGGAGCTACGTTCGAGATGTTTGTTGATGCTTGCGGCGGGCACGAAGCCGCTATGATCAATTATGATCCGTCGCATTTCCTGCTTCAGCAGTTGGATTATCTGGCCTTTATCGACATTTATCACGACCGCATCAACGCCTTTCATGTGAAGGACGCTGAGTTTAACCCGGATGGCAGGCAAGGTGTTTATTCAGGCTATCAAAGCTGGATGCAGCGCGCTGGCCGGTTCCGTAGCCTAGGCGATGGTCAGGTTAATTTTGGCGGTATTTTTTCCAAACTGATCCAGCATGGCTATTCCAGCTGGGCAGTTCTGGAATGGGAATGCTGCATTAAATCCCCCGAACAGGGTGCCGCCGAAGGGGCCACCTTCATCGCCGATCATCTGATCGACGTAACCGATAAAGCCTTTGACGATTTTGCTGGCGGCGCGCGCGACGAGGCGCAAATCAAGCGGATGCTAGGCTTATGAGTGCGGACTTAAAAGCCCAGAGGGCACCAAAAAAATTACGTCTTGGAATGGTTGGCGGCGGTGCTGGCAGCTTTATCGGGGCGGTACACCGGGTGGCCGCCCGCCTTGATGACAGGTATGAGCTGGTTGCCGGTGCCCTATCGTCCGATCCGGATCGCGCCGCTGCTTCTGCCGCCGAACTGGGAATTGCTACTGAGCGGTCTTATGCCTCTTTTGAGGCGATGGCAGAAGCTGAAAAAGCCCGCGACGACGGCATCGATCTGGTGGCAATTGTAACCCCCAACCATATGCATGCAGCGCCCAGTATTGCCTTTCTTAATGCCGGAATTCATGTTGTTTGCGACAAACCGCTGGCAGCGACCGGCGAAGACGCTGCTGCCATTGCCAAAGCTGTTACCGGAGGGGGCGCCCACTTTTTTTTGACACATAATTACACCGGCTACCCGTTGATCCGCCAAGCGCGCGAGATGGTAGAGCGCGGTGATTTAGGCCAGATTCGCGTTGTTCAGGCAGAATATGCTCAGGACTGGCTTGCTGAACCGATTGAGGATACCGGCAATAAACAGGCATCATGGCGCACGAACCCTGTATTGGCCGGGGCCGGGGCTATTGGCGATATTGGAACGCACGCCTTCAACCTCGTCGAATTTGTAACCGGCGCGCGGGTATCGGCGCTATCTGCCGATTTGCAAAGTTTCGTTACCGGAAGAAAAGTCGATGATAATGCGCATATCATGCTGCGTTTTGAGCAAGGTGCGCGCGGTATGCTATGGGCAAGTCAAGTGGCGGTAGGTGTTGAGAACGGGCTGCGGCTGCGGATTTTTGGCGATAAGGGTAGTCTTAGCTGGGCGCAGGAAAATCCCAATGAGATGATTGTCGCCCGCCTTGGTGAACCGCGCCAGATTTTCACCCGCGGCGGACATGGTCTAGGGGAGGATGGCGCTCGTTGGACCCGTATTCCCCCCGGTCACCCCGAAGGATATCTCGAAGGATTTGCCAATATCTATCTCGATATCGCGCGCATCCTGAATGGTGAGGCATGCGATGTGGAAATCCCATCGATTGAGGCCGGGCTGGACGGCATGTGGTTCATCAACGCCTGTCAGCAAAGCGCCAATACCAACGGCGGCTGGATTACCCGCTAGATCCACACAAAATTAGCCCGTCTATTTGACCAGAAGAGCCGCCGCATCCTCAGCGCCAAGAAAGGGCGGGCGCTCGCAACTTGTCCGCATTTCGACAAATTGACGGGTTTCACCAGCCTTCAAAATTCCTGTCATCACATCAACGACGTGCGTTGCCATCTCCATGCTACAGCGATGCGGCCTTGCCTGCTGGATTGCCACCGCCATATCTGCCAGTCCCGCGCACCGGTAGTTTGCGCGGTTAATTTCGCCATCTGGTGAATTTGCTTTACCAAACGGATGATGATCCGAGTGGATTTCGCGCACCTCGCCGTCTTTGTCCGCAAGCTCAACAACGCCGCCAAAGAAATTCGGATCCGGCACATAAAGCGATCCCTCGCTGCCATAAAGCTCCATCTCTTTATGACGATGCGCTTTCACATCCCAACTCGCCCCCAGCGTGACAATGGCACCGTTGGTAAACTCCAGGACCGCGTGAATCGTCGTTGGCGTAGAGACCGGAACCTGCTCGCCATTGCGCGGGCCGTTGCCAATGGTACGCGCGGCAAACGCCGTGCCAGTGATTGCGGTAACGGCGCGAACCGGGCCGATCATCTGCACCAAATTAGTGATGTAATAGGGGCCAAGATCCAGAATAGGACCGCCGCCCGGACGGAAGAAGAAATCAGGATTCGGATGCCAGCTTTCCATTCCCTGCGACATCACATGGCATGTCCCGCCAACAATCCGGCCAACCGCACCGGCATCAATCGTCTCACGCGCCGCCTGATGCGCACCGCCCATAAATGTGTCGGGAGCCGCGCCAACGCGCACCCCCTTGCTGGCCGCAACTTCAGCCAGCGCCTCTGCTTCTTCAAGGTGCAGCACAAACGGCTTTTCACTGTAGACATGCTTGCCGGATTCCAGCACCCGCTTAGACACCTCAAAATGAGCTTCGGGGACGGTTAGATTGACGACAATATCAACATCATCAGCGGCCATCATTTCATCTACCCTCAGCGCGCGGAGGCCAAACTCGGATGCGCGCGCCGAAGCGGCTTCGCTGTTTACATCGGCGACCGCACGCAACTCCAACCCCTCGAATAGCGGTGCCAGCTTTAGATAGGCGCCCGAGATATTGCCGCAACCAATCAGCCCAATTCCTAATTTTTTCATTGTCAAAATACCTCTGTAAAAACTACATAACTAGAAAGAAGAGGCAGTGGCAAACGACCGCTCGGCAAAGCGGATTGCATCAGACGGATTGTCATGTTCCAACACCATCAGTTCAATGCCAGCGGCGTGCATCGCCGGCACGATTTTTTGCCAGTCCATAACGCCGTGCCCAACATCTGCCCAGCCATCTTCATCCTCACATTCTCCTTGCGGCGCGCAATCTTTGACATGAGCGGCAAGCAGCCTTCCTGAATATTTCTCCAGCCATGCGGCTGGGTCTTGGCCGGCGACATAAACCCATGCAAGGTCCAACTCCAGACCAATATCGTCCGATGCTTCCATGATTGCCTCAATCGGCATCCGGCCATTATCGGCAGTAGTAAATTCAAAATCATGGTTGTGCCATCCGAATTTCAGCCCGGCATCAAGCACCGGCTTTGCGGCCTCGGCAAGGGTAGCGCCAAAGGCCTCCCATCCGGCAAAATCCGCAGGCCGATCTTCCGGGCTTAAAAACGGAACGATCAACGCATCCATGCCAAAAATATTGGCCATCGAAATCATGCTTTGCGGATCATTTTTCAGCACCGCAAAATCAACATGCCCGGTGCTCATCCGCAGACCGTGCTGGTCAAGGTTGGCGCGCATCACCTCTGGATTCTGGTACAGCCCACCAAAGCCTTCAACCTCTTTAAAACCAATCGACGCCAGTTCAGGCAGGATGCTTTCCAGTTCAAAATTTCGGGCGGAATAAAGCTGATATGAAATTGATGTCATGGAATTCCTCATAAAACTGACGAAAATTGCGGGGTCAATATCACTCAAACCCAATGCGCACACAACACTGAAAATGACGAAGGGACATGAATGCTGGAAAGTTCGAGAAACTCAGCAGGTTGGCATCAGCCAAAACCCTAATATCGGCAAGAGGGATCCCACCGGCAGCCGCGTCACTTTTGGCGGTGGTGATAGTATGGTATCATCGAGGGACCGAAATTTCCGGCAAAGTGGCAAGAGGCAGAATAAAATGGGGCATGGATTTACGCGCTATGCGTTATATTTTCTGGCCGCTGAGGATAGCCCGGTACAAATCTTTGGCGACGCGTGGCTTGGCTGGAGTGTGACCCGCGGCAAAGCGCTTCCGCACCCCCAAATTAGCGGTCTGCCGATGCCGCCTGATCAGATCACCGCCACGCCGCGCAAATACGGTTTTCATGGCACCCTCAAACCCCCTTTTCGTCTTGCCGCCAATACCAGCGAGGACGATCTCGTGGATCATGCGCGTTTGGTTGTTGCTGCCATTCCGCAGTTTGTTATTCCGGCCTTGCAGATTGCTTTTATGGGTCAGTTTTTAGCGCTAGTGCTCCGGGATAGCTGCGCTGCGCACCCAAAGCTTGCCAGCCTTGCCAGCACTCTCGTGGAAAAGCTGGACCATTTTCGCGCGCCGCTGAGTGAGGACGAGCTACGCCATCGCCGGAGCACAAAGCTAACCGCTGGGCAGGATGCGTTGCTTGCTCGGTGGGGATATCCTTATGTGATGGATGAATTTCGGTTTCACATGACGCTGACCGGCCGCCTAAATCCAGCTGACCAGCGGGAGGTGTACTCCGCGCTTCAAACGCATATCGGGCATCTTATCGGGCAGCCGGTTAGGGTCAGCGATATAGGCCTAGTCGGCGAGGCTCCGGACGGACAGTTCCATCTGATAAGCCGCCTAGCAATGGCCCCTGTGAGCGACGGATAAAGGTGCGCCCTAACGTTTAATTGGTGTTGTCAGGCAAACTTGCCGTCGCTTTGGTTGCCCTTAATTTTTCTAGATGCCACCACAAAACACCTTCAAATATTTCAAGATTTTGCCAAAAATCATCCGCTTGACGGTTATGCATTACATGGCATTTAGACAAAGTTTCCGTCAAAATAAACGGTGAAAGATTTTACTTTTGGCGCGCCGTTGATCATTAAGGGGAAGTTCTTGAATGCTTTGTTACAAAACGATGCAACAAAGCTGCAGCGAAAAAGTTCTTCATAGAAATAATGCCAAAGCCTGAATCTCCAAAGATTATCGCGACTGACAAGTTGCCATCCTACGGCGCGGCTTTTCGTGAGGTTGGAAATTCAGACTGTAGATAGGCAAAATGGGTCATTGCGAAACATCCATCTGCTTCGCCAATGACTGATTTATCAGATCAATGATATTTTCAATATCATCAAAGGATGACATCTGCAGTTCAACGTCACCATTACCCCATGTGCCAAGATTGCTGACATCTTTGCATATTTCGTGTGGATCATTGATCTGGGAAAATTTCATATTTAAGTAAAGAGTTAATCGGTCAATTTTTGGAACAATGTCGACAAAATTTGTCCGATATTTGAAGGCCACATAGCGTTTCAAAAACTCCATCTGGACATCATTATCAAGCGCGAGAATACGCGTTTGCAATTGATCAAACAGATCTTTGCTCACCCCCCCTAACAACTTGGGATGATCTTCAATCGCGTAGCTCGATGTTCGTGTATTATTTTCGTAATATTTGCCTAAATACTCCTCATCTATTTTTGGCATAGACCAAACTTTGAGCGCTTTTTTTGCCAATTCAGCCAATCGCCCCAATAATGCTTCTTCATCAAACCGATCGAGTTGCGCCAAATACCGATTCAACTTAATCGGACTATCTTTGAATCCATTTTCCATATCACGTTTTTCGGCAAATGATCGGTCGCCATATTCTGAATTATAGCCTGTAAGTGTCAGATCCCCCATTCGATGCAAATGTTCATTTTTTATCGCTTGCCAATTCTCACCTAGTTCTTTTTTCCAGGCCGAAGAAACATCACCGTTTTGCGGAATGATATGTTCAATGGTGTAATCATCAACATTGACCCGTTCTCTCCTGTTGAAATTTTCAAACCGGTCTAGCCAGTATTTTTGAATTGGTTTGTTATAAACTTCATATTGCTGAATGGCGTGCTCAAACTCCGCGTCATTAGGAAACCTATTTTCACGAGTCATCGCCAGAAAATGCGCCTTGATCGAGTTCAGATAATCTGCCTTTCTCAACGCATTTGCAAAGGCGGCAAATGTCTTGTTATGTGCCCTTGCTGTTGTACACACCGTCCGACGAAAAATATAGGATTCAACTAAATATACGGCCTCGGCAAAGTCATTGAGGTTTAATAATTCCGTATCATAATCGTGATAGAGCTGGAGCAGGAAGGGATAGGCCACATCAACCTTTAGTCCAGCAAGGTCTTGAAAGGCACGACTTAGTTTTAAGTTTTCCTCAGTCCCCAGAACCATTGCGCAAAAATAGCTCGCGAAATGACGAATGTCGCCCACTAGCGCTTCGACACCTTCTTCTACCACATCGTCGGTCAGACTGTATTTTTTGAACGCCTCATAGACGGCTTTCTTGTTCGGAATGCTGCCTGTTTTCAAAGTCAGATAATCACGCATAAATGCGTCAAAGTCCTTTATATCGCCGGCAACCCTAAACATCTGCTCCATCGGATACCAGTAAACTTCATACAAACGCTGCTGAAGATTGCTCTCTAGCACCATCAGCACATAATTGCGGATCAAGTCTGACTGACTAAGTTCAAGCCCCTTTGAATTCATGCTTTCGAAAATGACTTGGGGATTATCCTGATCCCGGGTCAACGACACATCGACAATCGAAAGTTTTTTCAGGCCATGACATAAAGCCGTAAAGTCATACTGCTGACTTGCTACACGCTTGAACAGAAAACGGTAATTTTGTGTAATTCGATAAGAGGCGTCTTGCGGTTCCGGCTCACCGTTAACAAGGGCACTTAAAGTTGCTTTGTCTATTTTAGACAGGATTAACCGATTTCTCTTTTCGCCCTTCTCTAGCGGATCAACAAGATAACGGTGCCTAATCTTCTCAGCAGAAAAGTCGTCAACAGGTTCATCATTTCCCACAATTTCGGCAAGTGCTGCCAAAATCAGGGTGAGTGTTGTTAAGCGTTGTTGACCATCGATCAAAAGCAACGATGATTTGTTTGTCACTTGCGACTGGGCTGCCTCAACATAAACCACCGAGCCAACAAAATGTTCGGTGACATTATCGTTAGAACCTGCATGTAAAATATCTTTCCAGAGCTGGTCACACTCCTTTTCACTCCATGAATAGGTGCGTTGATAAATTGGCACTTCCAACTGAGATGAGCTCTGCAGAAAATTCAAAAATCTTGCTTCTCTTGCCTTCATAATTGCCCTCCCTTCGGCTTCATGAAGTCAAACCTAGTCATAGGTCTGCCCCTTACAGGCGTCATAGGCCTCCTGCTTCTCTTCGGGTTTTATGAGTAATGCCCATAACGCGCCTGGCTTGAGGTCGCTATCAACGTGGCCAAGGTCCTTGCGCACCGTTCTCAGAAACCTCTTTCCTTGCCTAATATTGTCAGATGAATCCCCTCCATCTGGCGATATTGCCATTTTCTCCCATTGTTTAATGAGATTAGGCGAACCCCATACCAACATTGTTGGAATCACACGTTTGACCAGTTTCGGCTCGACGCTGACGCCGCTAGTTGGGTAGCTCGCTTCACCGGATATGGTGGTATTAGTTATCATTCGAGATGACCCTCCAAAGTCCCTTCAGACCAACGAGAAAATCACCCCAGAAATCAAACTATCGGGAAACACATCACAATGTGATCTTCGTGAACGATAGACATGCGCTACCGTCAATATATTGATATATTACTCTGCATTGTTATTGATTTCATACCGGAGCAAATATGCCCCAACGTGCCTTACCCAACGCCGTGGGTTCTTGAACAAATGCATCCTATGCGATTCTACAAGATGGTCAACAAACAATTGATTTTATTAACATTTAGTTAACGTTAAGTCATTTTTGTGGCATTCCCAGAAAAACTTGCCGTCCCTTTGGTTGCGCCTAATTTTTCTGGATGACACCACAAAACACCTTCAAATATTTCAAGAGTTCGCCAGAAATCATCCGCTTGACGGTTATGCATCACATGGCATTTTGACAACGTCTTCGTCAAAATAAACGGTGGAGGATTTGCAAAATTATGGCGGAGGGACGGGGATTCGAACCCCGGTGAGGCGTTAACCCCAACACGCTTTCCAAGCGTGCGCCTTAAGCCACTCGGCCACCCCTCCTTGGCATTTGGTAGCAGCCGTCTAACCGGC
>CALLKZ010000031.1:0-5744 GCA_938082345.1 uncultured Alphaproteobacteria bacterium | reverse complement strand
GTTTGGGATAGACATTTATCCCAAATCAGCAAGCCCGCCAAAAAGCCAGCCTCCTCCGGCGCCATTAGCTTGTTCTGATTCTATCAAGCTATCAGGGTCCATTAGGCTAAGGCGCATTAATCCGAAATGGGCAATTGGAATGCCAACCACCTGACTAAGCGACGCGCCCATCGCATAGGCCATCGCTGCCCGCATAACCCCGCCATGCGCAATTATAATCTGCGGGCGTGGCCGGCTTATCGCGTTGCTATCAGGTGAGGGGGGGAGTGCCGGAAAATCAGCGGCGCGACTGTCCATCCAGCGCTGAACACGCTTGGCCATAGTGGCAAAGGATTCACCCGCTGGCGGCTGGGTATCAGGCCCGACAAATGACCAGTTATGCAGCGGCCCTTTGGCAATCTGGCTCCAGACCTCACCAATTGGCGCGTCATGCCAGTCTCCGAAATCCATTTCCTTTAACGCATCGCAAATAGTACGGCTGGCAGGGGCGAGGGATGGAACCAGCAACGCCTCGGTTTCGCGCGCTCGCCGCAGAGGTGAGACATGCCAGTCCGCATTGTGGGGCAGGTGCTGGATCAGGCGTTCGGTTGCATATTCCTGCTTTTGGATCGGGGGATCGGATGGCGGAACATGACCGCTTTGTTTAACCACCGGCGCGTGCCGAACGAAATAAAACTCACAAATGTCGGGATGCTCGCTCATAGGCATAACTCCCTCATGGAGTCCACCGCACTCATGGGGTCCACCTCCCTCATGGGCCCCACCTCATTCATAGGCCCACCTCGCCAATATAGATAATCAGCGCTGTCATAAAACTGATCTCCGATAGAATAATGCCTGCCCCCATCACATCGCCGGTCAATCCGTTGACCTGCCGGTTGGCCAGATACCCGGTGCCAAGTCCGGTTACCGAGACCGCGAGCGCGGCAATCAAGCTAAGAGTCCAGCCCGCTAATCCGGCAAGGGGCACCATCCAGGTCAATGCTGCCACGATCACCCTGATGCCGCCGGGCTTGCCGGTCAGAAGTGCCAGCTTGGCATGCGGGCTGATGGGAAAGCTTGCGAGTTGTAGAACCGGTGCAAACCGACTGGCGGCATAGGCCAGCGCGATAAAGGCAACGCTTTTCCAGCCAGCCAGAATGTCGGTCAACGCCATTAACAACCCTAACCGGGCCGCGGTGGTAAGAGCCAGCGCCATCACCCCATAACTTCCGATGCGGCTATCATGCATGATGCGAATTTTCATCGCGGCATCCTTGCCGCCGCCGAATCCATCGGCCATATCGGCAAGCCCGTCTTCATGCATTGCTCCCGCCAACATCGCGGCAACAAACAACGCTACCGCAGCCCCAACCATGGGGGGAATACCCACCATGATGGCACCCAGCAGAACCGCCCCACCCGATGCGCCAATGACCAGCCCAACAAGGGGGAATGCCCATAAGGCCGAGACGAAATCAGGCGGGGATTCATCAGGAAACCGGTGCCAGAAAACAGGAATTCTGCTTAGCAGAATGAAAGCAGCACCGCAGTCACCCAGCAGCGATTGATCCGCCCTCGGGGGCTCGGTATCAAGAGAAGCCGGTGCCGGCGTTTCTGTCGCCAAAACATCTGTTTCGGTTTTAGAATCCTTGCTCATGCTATGTCTCGGCACTGACGCCAGCTTCGGCAAAGGTTGCCATTCCATTATGCGTTGCCAGAGCAGCGCGAACCAGCAACGTTGCCACGGCAGCGCCGCTGCCCTCGCCAAGACGCATCCGCAGATCCACAATCGGTTGCTTGCGAAGCGCTGTTGCAAGGCGCACATGCCCCGGTTCGGCCGAAAGGTGTGAAATCATGCAATGATCCAGCACATCAAGGCGGTTACCAGCCGTGAGCGCCGCCGCTGCGGCAGTAGAAATAAACCCGTCAAGCATAACCGGAATACGCCGCATCCGTGCTTCAAGAACGGCGCCAGCAATCGCGGCAAGCTCGCGCCCGCCATAGGCAGCCAATAGCAAGACCGGATCATCGTTTAATCTTCCATGCCGGTCATTTGCAGCCTGCACGATTGTTGTTTTGTGATTAACGCCTGCTTCATCCAGACCGGTTCCAGGACCAACCCATCCTGCCGCATCGCCGCCGAACCGGCCCATACACAGGGCGGCAGCTGAGGTGGTGTTGCCAATCCCCATTTCGCCGACGATCAGATAGTCACATTTTTTATCGATGGCGGCAGCCCCGGCATTCATGGCGTGGAGCACCTCATCAGGGTCCATCGCAGGGGAGGTGGTGAAATCGGCGGTTGGGCGGTTCAACTCCAGTGCTGTAACAGTCAGTTTAAGACCGGCCTCGATACATAATTGGTTGATGGCGGCACCGCCTGCCTCAAAATTCCACACCATCTGCTGGGTGACTTCAGCCGGAAAGGGGCTGATACCCTGATTGATAACGCCGTGATTACCTGCAAAAACAAGGCACTGGCCATGGTTCAGTGTTGGTTTTACCCGCGCCTGCCAAAACGCCATCCATATGGCAATCTGCTCAAGTCGCCCCAGCGCGCCGGGCGGTTTTGTCAACTGGCTCTGGCGCGTTGACGCATCGCTTCGGGCCTTATCATCTCCATCTGGAAGGGTCTGGATGAGTTCCTGAATATGGCTGGCTGAGGAGAATGATCGCATAAATCTTTACTTTCACTGGGCCCGGCTCGGACCGGCTCTTACCTAATGTTATTTCTGCGGTTTAACTTTTGTGGCAATACCTGCCGTCATAAAAAACACTTCATCTGCTTGCCGGGCTATGGCTTGATTGAGGTGGCCATTGGCATCACGAAATCGCCGCGACAGCGCATTGTCGGGAATAATGCCAAGCCCGGTTTCGCTGGCAACGATAATTATTGTACCTTCACACCGCGCCAGCTGATCCATAAGGGTCGTGCGCGCTGCATCCACATCATATTCATGGATCAGGATATTGGTGATCCACACGCTCAGGCAGTCTATCAGAATGACATTGGCCGGAGAATCTGCTTTGGCAAGGGCAGGTCCAAGGTCAATCGGCGCCTCGATTAACTGCCATTGCGGGCCGCGCCGTTGCTGGTGAAGTTTAATCCGGGCGGCCATTTCTTCATCAAAAATTTGCGCCGTTGCCAGATAGAATAAATTCCCGCCGCCCGCCGGATCAGCCAAAGACTCGGCCAGAGACTCGGCCAAAGAGTCGGCCAAAGAGTCGGCCAGTCCTTCAGCATAGGCAGATTTGCCTGAACGTGCGCCGCCAAGAACGAAATAGAGGGCTGCCATGCCATTGTTTCCTTTCGCGGTGTTGCAACGTTCCACCGTTTTGCCTTTTCAGCGGTTTCGCCTAAGCAACAGTTCGGCAAATACGTATCGTTTTATTATCGCTTTCATACCATTTCCACCCCTGAAATCCATGCAGAAAGTCGCAGATGAAGGTTTTTGGGGTAGCATGCGTCATTTTTGGGACAATTGACTGTTTAGGGCTTGCTACCGTTTAATCAGGTCCAAGTTTTTGGGCGCTTAGGGGAGGTGCTAGGTGGCAAAAGACGCGCGCTCCGGCAAAACTCATCAAACCGGCCAGCGCACACGCCGCCGCCGTTCCGGCGAGGCCGCGCGCCAAACATCCTTTCTTACCCATCAGCTGCCGTGGGGTCCGGCAACCTATCTTGATGACCCAACCCAGCCCATTGACGCCGAAGGTGTCGAGGCCATTCACAATGCCAGCATGCGGATTCTGGAAGAAATCGGCATTCTGTTTTTGAATGATGACGCCTTGAAAATCATGGATGCTGCCGGTTGCCGGGTTGATTATTCGACCAAGAACGTTCGTATGGGCCGCGATTTTGTTATGGAACAGGTGGCAAAAGCGCCGTCACAATTCACCATCACGCCGCGCAATCCGGATCAGCAGATTACCTTTGGCGGGCGGCATTTCAATTTCGGTCAGGTTGCTTCAGCACCAAATGTGATGGATCTTGATCGCGGGCGGCGCGTTGGCACACGGGCAGATTTTCAGGATCTGCTTCGCCTTGCCCAGTCCTTTAACTGCATTCATTTCAATTGCGGATATACGGTGGAACCGATTGATATTCATGCGTCGGTCCGGCATTTGGACGCGCATTATGACATGTTGACGCTGACCGATAAGGTTGTTCACGCCTATTCCTTGGGGGCGGAGCGGATCGAAGATGTGATGGAGATGGTGCGGATTGCGGGCGGGCTGAGCCACGATGAGTTTTCCGCGCGCCCGCATATGTTCACCAATATCAATTCGTCATCGCCGCTGAAACATGACTGGTCAATGCTGGATGGGGCGATGCGCGTTGCCAAACGCGGGCAGGTGGTTGTGGTCTCTCCTTTTACCTTGGCAGGGGCGATGGCACCGGTGACGATTGCCGGGGCAATTACCCAGCAAAATGCTGAGGGACTGGCCGCGATTGCCTTGCTGCAACTTGTTCGCCCGGGCGCGCCGGTGATCTATGGCGCCTTTACCAGCAATGTAGATATGAAAACCGGCGCTCCGGCCTTTGGTACGCCCGAATATGTGCGCGCGATGCAGATGTCGGGGCAGATGGCGCGCCATTACGGGCTGCCGCTTCGCGCCTCAAACGCCAATGCCGCCAATGCCCCCGATGCGCAGGCCATGTGGGAGTCGGTTTTCTCGCTGCAAGGTAGCTGTTCCGGGCATGCAAACATGATCTATCACGCAGCCGGCTGGATGGAGGGCGGCCTGTCGGCAAGTTTTGAGAAGATGGTCATTGATTGCGAAGTTTTGCAGCAGATTATCTATACCAATCAGCCGGTGCCTATTTCTGAAGATGATCTTGCGCTGGACGCCATCAGCGAGGTCGGGCCCCTCGGTCATTTTTTTGGCGCCGAACATACGAAATCTCGTTACCGTGATGCGTTTTATGCGCCGATTTTATCGGATTGGAGCAATTATGAAAGCTGGGAGGAAGCTGGCGCGCTGTGGACACATCAACGCGCTAACGCAGCATGGAAGCAAATTTTGGCTGAGTACGAGCCGCCGCTAATCGATCAGGCAATAGATGAAGAGTTGCAAGCCTTTGTTGAAAATCGTCGGCGCGAAGGCGGCGCCCCCACCGATTTCTAGATTATTTCCGGGCGCATTTCGTCCTTACATCAGGCTAGAAAATTGCCCCGGCCTCTAGCGCGCGGGCAAACATCTGGGCATCGACATTTCCGCCTGACGCAACCACTACCGCGCAGCTTGTATCTTTGGGCAGGCGGCCATCCAGCGCGGCGGCAAGGGCAACGGCCCCGCCGGGCTCAATCACCAGTTTCAGATGTTTGAACGCAGTGGCCATGGCGCGTAACACCAGATCATCACTAACACCAAATCCACCGGCCAGCGTTTTGCTGTTGATGGCAAAGGTGATTTCCCCGGGCGACGGCGTTACCACCGCATCACAAATTGAGCGATTGGCAGGCGGATTGGTCTGAAGCGTGCCAGTTTCCAGCGAGCGGATGGTGTCATCGAAATCGGCAGGCTCGGCAATCCAGCATTTTGTATGGGCCATTCCCTCCCTTACTGCCGTGCTGATACCTGCGCTCAGACCGCCGCCGCCGCAACAGATAATCACATGATCCGGGGCCGCGCCCAACGCTGCCGCCTGATTGGCGATTTCCAGTCCGATTGTACCTTGACCGGCAATAACCCTTGCATCCTCAAAAGGCGGGATCAGTTCGGCAGCACTGCTTTTGGCAGCGATGGCAGCCCCAATATCC
>CALLKZ010000030.1:0-9329 GCA_938082345.1 uncultured Alphaproteobacteria bacterium | reverse complement strand
GAAGTGGAAATTCGTCTACCAGAATATTGATCAGCACTGGCAGTTATATGAGCTTGCCGAAAAGTTGATTGATCTAGAGGATTATTTCCGGCGCTGGCGCTTTAATCATCTGACAACGGTTGAACGAGTGATCGGGTTTAAGCGCGGCACCGGCGGCACTTCAGGCGTTAGTTATCTTAGCAAAATGCTGTCGGTCGAGTTATTTCCTGAACTGTGGCACGTGCGGGGCGAGCTGTAATCCACACTCAAAGCTGGCTAAGTGCAGCATTTACAATCGGAATATAGATTTTAACTAATAAATCGTCCCCTTAGGTCAACGTCCAACTTGAGACATGAGGGGGAGGCCTTTCTGATAGTATGTGAGGTATGCGCTGGTCGGGCATGCGCGCATGTTGAATGACCTTGAAGATTCTTTCGCAAGAGATTTGGTGACATGGAAGTAACGTTTTTTGGGGTTCGCGGATCAATCCCTGTTTCTGGCGAGGCTTTCGCCGCATATGGTGGGCATACATCATCCTACGAAGTTCTGTGCGATGACATTCAGATCATCATTGATACTGGCAGTGGTTTTCAGAATATCAAACTGCGCGAAGATATTCCCGTCCTGATTTTGTTCAGCCATTTTCATCATGACCACATTCAAGGTTTTACCTTCAACAGCAGTGTGTTTTCACATCAGAAAAACATTTTCCTATCATCGGCGTTGTGCGCCCCGGACCAGTTGCGCGATACGCTCCGCACCTATTTCAGTGGCGGTTATTTTCCGGTTGATGCGGTAAATATGCTCAGCCATCTGTGCTTTGTTGAGTTCAATAAGATCAGTGAGATTGTCAACGCCGCGATAGAAATAGAAAGCATCCCGCTGAACCATCCGGGAGGCTGCGTTGGATATAGTCTTACCAGCGGCACCAAGAAATTCAGCTATCTTCAGGACAATGAGTTTGAAGACAGCCAGAATGTGAGCCTTGGTACTTTCATTGAGAACTCAGACCTTGTAGTCTGGGACGGAATGTTTACCGAGGCTGAACTTCCGGAGCGCGCGGGCTGGGGGCATTCATCACTTGAACAAGGCGTTGCTTTTGCCAAAGATCATGAGGTGCGCCGCCTTGCCATCTCGCATCATGCCCCTTTCCGGACCGATGCGATGATCAAAAATTTTGAGGATGAGTACGGCACCGATCAAATCATCATGGCTCGTGAGAACCAGCGGATCATTCTTTAGCCGCCCAATACCGATCACCCAATTTGTTTAATAGTGCAGCCTTTATCAAGAAGAAATCCAGACATGAAAAAAGAAAGTTTTCGCCAGTTTCAATCAGTTTTCAAAGCGGGTGATCAATCAGGTGAGGTCTATCTGCTGGTAAAAGGCGAGATAGGAATTTTTCTACCAATCAATGATACCAAGACTCCTGATTTTATCGTCAATCCAAACGAGATTTTCGGCGAGATGGGCGTTATTGATAATGAATTGCGGATGGCCGAGGCGCGGTGCATGGTGGAATGTGACATCATTTCGATGACCAAACGCGAATTTGATGATCAGGTAGATAAGGCGAATATTTTTGTGCGCGGCGTTCTAGGCGTCCTATCACAACGTCTTCGCCAGATTCAAAAACCCAAGAAATAGCCGATAAATTTACGTCTGCATTTGTGCTGCTAAAATCAGGCCCCAAACCGATACATATCCAGCGGCGCTTTTGGAATTGATATGGTTTTCTCTTCGGTAAAGAATTCCTCACAGGAATGTCCACCTTCGCGGCCAACACCGGAGTTTTTATAACCGCCAAACGGCGCCCGTAATTCGCGCGTCAAAGGGGTGTTCACCCAGACCACTCCCGAGCGCATTTTCTCACTGACATTCATCACTGTTGGGACATGGTCAGACCACACATACGATACCAGACCGAACTCGGTATCATTGGCAATATTGATTGCTTGCTCTTCGGTTTTGAAAGTCAGAAAGCTGGCAAATGGTCCGAAAATCTCTTGCTGGCAGACGCTACTCGCGTTGGACCTGGCAACGACCGCGGTCGGGTCGATAAAATAGCCGTTCCCAAGTGCCTCACGCCGCTTACCACCGCCCAAAAGCCTGTCGCCGTCACGCGCCGCGCTGTCAACGAACGACAGGATGCGTTCCATATGCGCCTTGGATGCGATGGGGCCAACTTCGGTATCAGCGGCCAGTGGGTCACCAACCTTGATCCGCGCCATGCGGGCGGTAAACGCAGCAACAAAATCATCAAAGATTGTCTCCTCAACAAGAATGCGCGACCCGGCCAGACATTGCTGACCATTGGTTGAAAAGATACTTAGCAGCGCACTGTCGAGGGCCCGATCAAAATCGGCAGAGGCAAAAATGATGTTTGCTGATTTTCCGCCAAGTTCCATGGTGCATGGAGTTAACTGACGGCCTGCCGCCGCCATAACTTCACGCCCTGTAATGGTGCCGCCGGTAAAGCTGATACGGTCGATATCGGGGTGGCTGACAAGGCGTGATCCGGTCACCGGGCCGCGGCCATTTACAAGATTTAACACCCCATCGGGCAGGACTTCGTTTAACAAGCTAACCAATTTTACCAATGAGAACGGCGTCTGCTCAGACGGTTTTAAAACTGCGCAATTGCCAAAGGCCAACGCCGCCGCAATCTTCATTGTGGCTAGCGCAATCGGCGCATTCCACGGTGCGATCAGACCAACCACACCGGCAGGCTCACGCTTTACTGTGCTGACATATCCGGGCGTGTTGTCATAGCGCTCCCCATGGGCCTGACTGATATATTGCGCGAAAAAACGAAAATTATACGCGGCCCGAGGAAGGTGAAAGCTATTGATCTGGGTCATCACAAGGCCGGTAGCAAGACATTCGAGACGGCCCAGTTCATCGATATTATCGAGGATGATTTTTTCACATGCTTCCAGCACCTCAATCCGTTTGTCGATGGACATTTGAGGCCAACCGGATTGGTCAAATGCCTTTCGCGCACTCGCAACGGCGCGGTCAACATCATCCGGCCCATCTTCTATCAGCGTTGAGACCTGTCCGCCGGTTGCCGGATAATAGACAGGAATTTCAACACCGCTGCCCGTCACCGAAGCGCCGTTAGCCCAGCCGGTAATGGATGCAGCGACCTCGATTGGTGTCTGAAAATTGCTCATCTGTCTATTGTCTCCCAAAGTGATATTTTAGACTAAAATATTTGTGGTCAGGCAGCATTTTCGGGAACAAAATCCCCTGCTTTCATAACCATCCCGGGTAAATCATGCTGGAGTTTGCTCTCCAGCCATTGTGCGGTTGAAATGCAGGCATCGAGATCAAGTCCGGTATCAAATCCAGCGCGCGCCAGCATATAGGCAAGGTCCTCGGTGGCAATATTGCCCGTGGCCCGCGGCGCAAACGGACATCCTCCTGCCCCGCCCATGGACGCATCAAATGCATCAACCCCTGCCTCAACCCCAGCCCATGCATTCGCAATGCCGGTGTTGCGTGTGTTGTGAAGATGTATCCGAAGTCGAAGATCAGGGTATTCAGCCTTAATGGCCCCAACAACGCGCTTAATATCAGCCGGTGTGGCAACCCCGATTGTATCGGCAATCGACAGCTCCATCGGGGGAGACTCCATTACCGTCTCGATGATGCTCATCACGCGCGATAGCGGCACTTCTCCTTCAAACGGGCACCCGAACACCGCGCCGATTGTTAACCCGACATCAATCTTGCCTTTGGCGCTCTGTGCTAGCTCAGACCAAAATGCCAGAGTGTCGGCGGTTTTTGCTCCTTGATTGCGCTGGTTAAAGCTATCGCTGGCAACAACAACATAGTTGGCCTCATCAACACCGGCTTCGATGGCGCGCTCAAATCCGCGCTGGTTCAGAACAAGCCCAATATAGCGCGCAGCACCGCGCGGCAGCCTCGCAGTTAGCTCAGCCGAATCATACATCTGCGGGACCCGTTTAGGGTTCACGAAACTGGTTACTTCGAGGCGTCTGACACCCGCTGCGATTGACCGTTCTATCAATTCCAGCTTGGCGTCCGTATCAAGAATAACTTTCTCGTTTTGAATGCCGTCACGGGGTGAGACTTCTATGATTTCGATTTTGCTCATTGTTTCCTAAGTCATCAGTCTGAACATCATTTGGGGTGATTTAATTTCCATAAGGTCAAAGCCTCCGGTTCCATAACATCAAAGCCTCTGGTTTCATCACATCAAAGCCTCTGGAAAAAATAACACCCCGCGGCACCAGAGTTTTCTGGCTAATTCCCAGTTTGCAATCTAATTTTAAAACTTGTCCAGACAAATTTTTTGACTTCACCAGCAATTGGGCTAGTATTTTGAAATAACGCGGCCAGATAGAAATTGGCCTATCTTTTTATCAAATAAAGGTATTCGAGGTTTTTATGATTAACAAATCCGACGCTGGCCAAGAGCCCCCTCGCCAAGGCCCACTATCTGACATCAGGGTAATCGAGATGGGGCAGCTGCTGGCCGGTCCGTTTTGCGGGCAATTATTGGCGGATTTTGGGGCTGAAGTTATTAAGTGTGAGCAGCCCGGCATTGGCGATCCGATGCGTGAATGGGGCCGTGAGAAACCTTATGGTAAATCGCTGTGGTGGCCAGTTGTGGCACGCAACAAGAAATCTCTGACGATTAATCTGCGCACTCCTGAAGGCCAAAAAATCGTCCATGAGCTGGTTAAAAGTTGCGATATCCTGATTGAAAACTTCCGTCCCGGAACGATGGAGCGTTGGAACCTTGGCTATGAGACGCTAAAGGAAATCAACCCCAAATTGATCATGGTTCGCGTAACCGGGTTTGGTCAGACCGGCCCTTATTCAGCACGCGCCGGATACGGCTCTATTGGCGAGGGAATGGGCGGGCTTCGCTATGTAGTTGGCGATCCATCCACCCAGCCAAGCCGCGTTGGCGTTTCGATGGGAGACGAGCTAGCTGCCACCTATGCTTGTCTCGGGGCGATGATGGCGCTTCACGCACGTGAACGCACGGGTAGGGGCCAGGTTGTTGACAGCGCAATTTACGAAGCTGTGTTGGCAATGATGGAAAGCATGGTCACCGAATATGACGTCGCGGGCTATGTAAGAGAGCGCACCGGGCCGATTCTACCGAATGTGTCACCGTCAAATATTTTCAACACCAAGGACGGTAAATTGCTGCTTATCGGGGCCAATCAGGACACGGTCTTCACCCGTCTTGCCGCGGCAATGGGACAGCCCGAACTCGCCTCCGACCCGCGTTATGCCACGCATGCGGCACGCGGCGAGTCGCAGGAAGAACTGGATGGGTTGATTGACGAGTGGACCAAGACGCTGGATCTGGAGCCGTTGCAGGAATTGTTGAACGAAAACGGGGTTCCCTGCGGTCTGATTTACACCGCACCTGATATGTTGAAAGACCCGCACTTCAAAGCACGCGAAGCCATTGTCGAAGTGCCGCATCCTGATTTCGGCAGTATCAAAATGCAGAATGTTGCTCCAAAATTGTCGGATACGCCGGGTGCAGTGCGCCATGTCGGACCTGAACTTGGTCAGCATACGCAGCAAGTTCTTGGCGAGATTTTGAATCATAGCGCTGAGGAAATTGCCGAATTGCGCGAAAAGGGAATTGTCTAGACACCGAATCTTTGGGGCTAATTACGCTCCAATGTCTCTGCCCAATGTCTCTGCCCAATGTCTCGGTGTCACCTAATATTTGAAATTTGCAGAAGGACAAATTGATGACGACTGATCTTGATGCCAATTACGCCAAGGCTGGCTACAACACCCCCCAGCGCTGGGGTAAAAGTCCGGCCTTAGTGCTGGTGGATTTCGCCAAGGCGTATTTTGAGCCTAGCTCCCCCCTTTATGGCGGCGAGGGCTGCATCACCGCTGCGAAGAATGCCAGACGCCTTCTTGATCAAGCGCGCAGCCTTGCCATTCCAGTTATTTTTACCGAGGTGCGATATAAGAAGGGCGGCGCCGATGGCGGCGTGTTCTTTCGCAAAACGCCGCCGCTGAGTTGTTTTGAGGCGGGCAACCCGCTGGGCGATCTTCATGAAGATCTGCAAAACCGTGATGATGAGATTATCATTACCAAGCAATATCCGTCGGCGTTTTTTGGTACGTCGTTAGCGGCGATGTTAACGTCGATGCAAGTTGACACCGTGTTGCTGACCGGCCTTACAACCTCGGGATGTGTGCGGGCAAGCTGTGTTGATGCCATGAGCAACGGCTTTATCACGCTGGTTGTATCCGATGCGTGCGGAGATCGGGCAGACGCGCCGCATCAGGCTAATCTGTTCGATATGGGGGCGAAATATGCTGACGTGCTGACAACGGATGATGCGTGTGCCTATGTCCAGTCCGTTGCCAGCTGATTATCCTAAACCTTAATGATCCCGAAAAAGGGGGCCATGCCCGTCAAACTGATCTTTAAATCCCATCGCCCGTAATGCGTGCCAATAGGTGGCGGCATTAATCGGGATCATCGGTTTGCCAATCTCGACTGACATCTCATTGCAGACATTTATCATCGATAAGTTAGTGCCAACCTGCACGAAAGCATCAATGCTATCGTCATTCATCTCCAGAACATGCTGGCGAAGATCGTCTGGTTGTACATGCGCAATTTCAACAGGGCTTGGGCATTTCAACCCGCGAAATTTGCGAACCTCAAACCCGCAATCCTCAAAGAACAGAGTGACATTCTTGTCCGATATCGGAAAGTAAGGAGAGATCACGGCAATGCGCTTTACCCCATAAAGGTTCAGCGCGTCCTCACAGGCGAACGATCCTGCCGAGATGGAGACACCGCAATGATCGGATAGCTCCTGCATCCGCTTTTCCGAAGGCGCGCGTCCTCCCCAAAACATCAGCGCCGACATTCCCATAATCAGATAATCCGGCTCGCAGGTCATACACCGGTCAACGGCATCGTACAGCGTTGCGCCAATCGCCTCAACCAATGCCACAAACTCATCATCATTGCTGACTTGCATGTTGGGAATATGGATACGTCCATAATGATTGGTTACGCCCGGGATGCGCAAATCATCCATATCGGGTTGAACAATCGTGTTGGTCGAAGGGGCGACTACCGCGAATTTGCAGCGCCAACCAAGAGCATCTCGTGACATTTATAAATCTCCGGTTTGGATTATATCTTTGCATCGAAGCTTTCCTCTAGTGTCGTCGCGGGTTCAGGCGAAGTCAACAACTTGTCTGGACAAATTCACAAAGCTGGCTATGGTTTATCGAAGGGAGGGCGGCCTTATGGGTGACCGCAGATTGCGTGACTTGCTGGCATCGGGGGAGGCGATTATTGCCCCCGGGGTTTATGATATGATCTCCGCTAGAATGGCGTGCCAGGCCGGATTTAATGCGCTTTATGTTGGTGGTTATGGTATTTCAGCGTCTCATCTCGGGCTGCCTGATGTTGGCTTGATGAGTTATACCGATGTTGTTCAACAAGTGCGTAGCATCGTGCGAAACAGCACTATTCCTGTTATTGCCGACGCCGATACAGGCTATGGCGGGTTGGTAAATCTGCGGCTTACGGTACGCGGTTTTGAAGACGCCGGAGCAAGCGCAATTCAGATTGAGGATCAGAATTTTCCGAAACGCTGTGCGCATGCAAAAGGGGTTCAGGTAATCACCAAGGCCGAAATGGTGCGCAAGGTCAAAGTGGCCTGCGATAGTCGTAGCAGCGAAGATTTTCTGATCATCGCGCGCACCGATAGTCTTCCCGAACACGGCGTTGATGACGCGGTTGACCGCGCAACTGCCTATGTTGAGGCTGGCGCTGATATTGTTTTTATCGAAGGGGCGCAGGACGCCGCCGGAATGCGCCATATCGCCGGACAGTTTTCAGTGCCGCTGGTTGCCAAGATGTTTCCTGATGGCGAAATTGGTGCGTTGAGCAGCGCCGCGCTGGCTGAGATGGGCTATCAAGTGATCATATATCCAGCTCTGGGGTTCTTGGCGGCGAGTGCGGCGCTGGAGGCGGGATACGCGGAATTTCTTGATACTGGCAAGGTCACGCACCAGCCGCTGTTTGGTTTTGAAGAATTTAGCCAGATGATCGGCTTTGAAGAAATCTATGAATTTGAAAAAAGATGGGATGAGGAATAGCCCTCAAGACACATGCCAACACCCATGCAAATTAGCGACTACCAACAGGATAAAGCCAAATAGAACAAACTGGGAGTTCACCGCCATGCATTATGATTTTGTGCCCATGCCCCATCGCCAGCCGTTGAAATGGCCAAATGGCAAAAGAATGGCGGTCGTGCTGACGACTAATTTGGAATATTGGGAGCCGACAAAGGATACCGACAGGGTAATTTATCCGGGCGGACCGGGAATTGTTGGGGGCACGCTGACCGGGCGCATTTATGATAATCCGAACTGGACATGGCGCGAATATGGACACCGCGTTGGTGTGTGGCGCATGTTCGATCTTTTTGAAAAAGCTGGCATCCCGACCTCATGCACAATCAACGCGATGATGGCGATTGAGCGCAAAGCGGTCGTCGATCACGCAGTTGCGGCTGGATATGAAATCGTCGCGCATAATTATGAACAGACCGAACTGTTGACCGATTTTCAGGATGATGAAGAGGCGGAACGTAAGATCATTCAAGCGACATTGAAGGTTTATAAAGACGCGATAGGCAGGGATGCGCGTGGGTGGCTGTCATCCTCATTGCGCTCAACGCCATCGACCATCGATATCATTGCCGAAGAGGGGTTGTTGTTTTTCTGCGATCTTTTGAACGATGATCAGCCTTATCTTGTCAAAACCCGTAGCGGGCGTGACATTGTGTCGGTCCCCTACACTTCAGAGGTTAATGATTTCACCGTTTTCATGCGGCAAGGCAAAGATGTTGAGGGTGCATTCAACGTGTTCAAGGAACAGTTTGACTGGCTGTATAAAGAAAGCGAGACCAGTGGGCGGCATATGAATATTGGTCTTCACCCGCACGTTATTGGCCAGCCGTTCCGTATCCGCTCACTGCAGATGTTTTTGGATTATGTAAAGCAGTTTGACGATGTCTGGTTTGCCACGCGCGAAGAAATTGCCGAATGGTATCTGCAAAATCATACCGACCATATTTCAGAATAGGTGTTAGGCAAAGACCCCTAGGGCGCCTATCTGAAATTCACCAACATAAAGGGGCAATCTGAGTTTTTCAGCTTTGCCCTTTTTGCTTTAGTTTCGATAAGAAAATGAAATTATCTTCGCCAAGATGCCAGTTGAAGGACGCTAGCAATGTGCGTTGGTCGTATTTATACCGTCGCAGGATTCGCAAAGATAAATTGGAAGATGGTTTGCCAA
>CALLKZ010000029.1:0-4077 GCA_938082345.1 uncultured Alphaproteobacteria bacterium | reverse complement strand
AGGCTGCCCCATGAACCCCGCTGCCATTGCGAACCGCGGCAACAATACCGGCAACATGCGTGCCGTGACCGTGCGTGTCATTAACATCATCACCAACAAAATCACGCGTCGAAGCAATATTGGCAGCCAGATCAAGATGCGTTTCATCAATTCCGGTATCTGCAACTGTGACCAAACTGCCCAGCCCCGTCCAACCCCGCGCATAGGCATCGCTAAATTTGCCCGCAGCAAGTGTGCCAGACGCCTGATATTCAGACGTTTCATAATGCCGAGGGTCGGCATTTGTGTTAGGCGTAACGGTTCCGGAGTCACCAAAATCATCCTGATATAAGCGGATGACTGGATTCACGCGGCTGGACCAATCGACCAGCACTGGCGGCTCATCGACGAACACCACCGGACCGGCGGAGGAGGCCCCACCGCCGCCGCCGCCGCACCCCATCAAAAGTAAAGTGGCGACCATCCCAAATATTGGGCGTGATCGTGGAGCCAGACCGCGTGAGCTGACTGGCTTTGTAGTTTCAAATTTTGCTAACATCATGTCTCGTATCGTTATGTTGATGCGAGCCGATTAACATCTAAAATTGAAATAGTAAAATTTGTGTAAACACAAAATTATTACTCAACTCTCAAAACTTAACCACATGACGAGAATACCGGTTTTGATGGTATATTAGCTAATTAACTATATGATTGATTTGATATTCTTTAAATACCTGAATATGACAGTTCAGCCGGAAAACTGGGCTTTGGACGATTTTTAATTATACAACCATAGGAGGAATTATTTCATTTATAAATCGTTAACATTTGTAAAAACTACCATTGCAGCAAAGGGGAAAATCGGATTTTTTATGAAGAACTCGCCGAAAAGATCATCCTATCGATCAGGATTATTTTTGGTTTTGCAGCATATAATTTTAGAACCACCCGATTCAGGTCTGAATTTTGGTGGTTATTGTATCGGGCGATGAAAAAATCTAGGATACCGGATCGTCAATCCCAATCACCTAACACCAATCACCTAACCCCTGACGCCCATACACCTACCTGACGCCCGCACACCTGACGCCCGCACACCTGACATCCAAACTAGGGCAAACTAGGGCAAACTAGGGCAAACAACCTTGACCCGATATCGAACGGGCGGAGTTCACGTTGATGATTGATCAAGATGATCTGATTTTCACTGCCAGTGATGGCATCGGGCATATTATTCTGAACCGCCCCCAGCGCCGTAACGCCCTAACGTTCCAGATGTATGAGGCCATTCGTAGAATTTGCGAGCGCGCCGGGAAACCGGGCGATCCCGACCAGCTGAAAGTCATTATTTTTTCGGGTGGCGGCGATAATGCCTTTGCCGCCGGAACAGATATCCAGCAGTTTCGGAGCTTTACCGAAGACGACGCGATCCGCTATGAGGCGATGATTAGTGACACGCTGGTCAGTATCGAGACCTGCACCGTGCCGACGATCGCCGCGTTGAACGGATTTTGTACGGGCGGCGGGGCAGCAATTGCGGCCTGTGCCGCCATTCGTTTAGGCAGCCGTGATCTGCAAGTCGGCGTTCCGATTGCCCGCACCCTCGGCAATTGTCTCGCAATTGGAAACCTGCGCCGCTTTGTTCGTCTGGTGGGAGAGGCGCGGACCAAATATATGCTGCTAACCGCACAGTTGATCGACGCTAATGAAGCGGCCTCAGCCGGGTTTATTTCCGAATGCCTTGAGGACCGCGACGCCGTTCAGGAGCGCGCGCATTCGCTGGCAGCACACATCACCACGCTGGCCCCGTTGACACTGGCCGCCACGATGGAAGGATTGCGCCGCCTGCAAACTGTAACCCCATTGCCCGATGATGATGATTTGATCCGGATGTGCTTTGGCAGTGCCGATTTCAAAGAGGGCATCACCGCCTTTTTTGAAAAACGCCCCCCGCAATGGCAAGGCAAATAATCACTATCGGGATGGGTTAGTCACTTTCGGGGCGGGTTAATCCTTTTTTCTCGAAACTTTCGATTTCCGCATCCGAGAACCCGAATTCAGTCAGAACTTCGGTTGTATGTTGACCTTTGAGGGGCGGGGGACGACGAATTTCGGATTGCGACTGGCTCATCACTATCGGCTGGCCAACAATCTGGGCCGGGCCGCGTTCTTGGCTGACCATATCGCGCGCCATGCCAAGATGACGAACCTGTTCATTGGCAAACACTGCATCGATACTGTTAATCTCACCGCAAGGAATGCCCATTTTGTTCAATCGGTCAATCCAATTTGCCGCGCTGTCCTGAATGGTGACAGCATTGATAATGGCATTCAACGCGGCGCGATTGCGAGAACGCGACGGGATGTCGGCATAATCATCCGACTCCATCTCCGGATCACCGATTGCCGCCTTTAACCGCGCCCACATATGCGCGCCCGCAATGGCAATATTAATATGCCCGTCTGAGGTCTCAAAAACCCCTGTCGGGATCATCGTGGGATGATCGTTACCGGCTTGCGGCGGAATCTCGCCATCCATCAGCCAGCGCGTTGCCTGAAAATCTAAAATGGCCACCTGCGCCTGCAAAAGCGAGGTTTGAATCCACTGCCCTTCACCGGTTTTCTGGCGCGCGATCATCGCCAGTAAGACACCCTGCGCCGCAAAGCCGCCAGCGCACAGGTCAGCCACCGGAATTCCAACGCGCATCGGCCCCGCACCGGGTGCACCGGTGATCGACATCAGGCCGCCCATACCTTGCGCTATCTGGTCAAACCCCGGGCGGTCCGCCAGCGGGCCATCCTGACCAAACCCTGAAATCGAGGCATAAATGATCCGCGGGTTGATCGCGCGCAAGGTTTCATAGTCAACGCCAAGACGAAACTTTACATCGGGGCGATAATTTTCCACTACAATATCGGCAGTCTCGGCCATTCGTTTGAAAACAGCCACACCTTCAGGATCTTTCAAATCAAGGACTAGCGAGCGTTTGTTGCGATGCAAATTCTGAAAGTCCGAGCCGTCGCGCGTGCCGCCCATTTCCGCATCACCATTTGCTGGGGCTTCGATCTTAATGACATTGGCGCCCCAATCGCCAAGCTGGCGAACACAAGTCGGGCCCGAACGCACGCGCGTCAGATCAAGAACGGTAATGTCATTGAGAATATCGCTGGCGGGATCAAAGGGCATGATGACTCCTCAGATGATTTCTGGCGGGCTAATCGGTTGATTGGCGGCGTTATATAAGGTGGCGAGCAGGCATTTGTCGCGCTATAGTTCTAATCATTACAAGCGGGAAACTTTATAGTTTCATATATCAAAAGCCGCCTGACCTGTCAGCATCAATGCAATCTAGCAGACCCATACTCGTCATGAAAATTTTGGGCAATCAGGAAAAATATGAGCAATTATCTTTATGACCGTGTTTTTGGTTCGCATTCCGGCAGCGAAAAAATCTTCCTATATACGGACACTGCCGAGATATCCTTTGGTGATTTTACCGCGCTGACCAACCGCCTTGCAGGCGCACTGGTTGCCGCTGGCGTGACCCCTGGGGACCGGGTTGCTGTGCAGGCCGAAAAAACGGTAACTTTGCTGGCGCTTTATGCGGCAACGGTGAAGGCTGGCGGCGTCTATCTACCGCTGAATACCGGATATACCGCAACCGAGCTGGAATATTTTATCGGCAATGCACGTCCGGCACTGGTCATTGTTGATGCGGCCTCACAGGCGCAGATCACCCCGATTGCCAGTCGCTTCAACGCTCGTCTCATGACTTTGAATGCGGATGAGACTGGTAGTTTGACTGAGGCAGCAGCAGCGCATCCGCCGCGTTTTGATGCGGTTCCCCGCAGCAGTGAAGACCTTGCTGCCATCCTCTACACTTCGGGAACCACTGGACGCTCCAAGGGGGCTAAGCTATGCCACCGCAATCTGGTATCGAACAGTATGGTTCTGGCCGAGACTTGGCGCTTTACTGCCGATGATGTGTTGCTTCACATGTTGCCCATCTATCATACACACGGGCTGTTTGTGGCCTGTAATCTGTTATCGATGGTCGGCGGTTCGATGATCTTCCTGCCGAAATTCTCGGCCAG
>CALLKZ010000028.1:0-4053 GCA_938082345.1 uncultured Alphaproteobacteria bacterium | reverse complement strand
TGATTTTATTAATTTAGAGAAATGCCCACTAGAAAATGCGGGCTTTATTAAGACATGCCGCCAGACACTTGCCGATGAGGGTGCGCTGACAATCCCCGGTTTTTTTCATGAAAGCGCCGTTGCCTCGATAATCGCCGAGGTTGAGGCGGAAAAGCCCAACGCCTATTTCACCAGCTCAACGCATAATGTCTATTTAACGTCGCCGCGCGATGATCTGGGTCCGGAGCATGTTTTCAATCGGCAGATCACCTCGTCAAAAGGCTGTATTACGACGGACCAGATACCCCCATCATCCGGGCTACACATTGTCTATGAGGCGCCGGAATTCCGAGCGTTTCTGGCGCAAATTGTCGGCGAGGCAGAGCTTTACGAATATGCTGATCCGCTGTCATCGATCAATGTACATTTTGCTGGCGATGGCCAAGAGCTTGGCTGGCATTTCGATAATTCGAGCTTTGCCGTCACCCTGCTTTTGCAAGCCCCCACAGGCGGGGGTGAGTTCCAATATGTTCGTGATCTTCGTGACGCGGACGCAGGCGATTTGAATTTTACCGGCGTTGAGGCGGTGCTGGATGGGCGCACCCCGCCTTCGGTTCTAGCAGCTGATCCGGGAACTCTGATGCTGTTCCGCGGACGAAATTCCATGCACCGGGTCACACCGACCCTAGGCAGCCGGACGCGTATTCTGGTCGTTCTTGCCTATAACGCCGCCCCCGGGATCGCCCTGTCCGAAGCCGCTCGAATGACCTTTTACGGCAGACTTGGATAGCTCATATCCTATCGGCAAGGGCTTTTGAGAGGCGCTCAAACCCCCTACTAAGAGCATCCGACAAAGCATCTACACCTGCTGCCGGACCCGCCGCCGGAGACATATTTTTCAACGCCGCAGAAGCCGTATACGTTTCGGCCATGACGATTTTGCCGTCATCATCGACCAAAACTGCATGAAACCGCACCGATGCCTTGCCAACCGGATCATAAGCAAACTCCAGAACAGTGAGTGTCAGCCGGTAATTTGGGCGCGGCATGCTGACCGACGTGCCAAAAATGGCGTCGGTGCTCGCAGCATTCATCGCCTCCAGAAAGGCGCGTTCAATCAGGATTGGTGCGGCAACATGCCAGTAATGCCCGCGTATTTCTTGAAACCGCTTTGGCGAGGTTCCGGTGATTGTCACCAACGCACGCCCGGATTGTACTCCCCGCATATCAACGCGGTCCAACCTAACAGTCGCCGCCTTACCATAGGTCTGCGAGCGCGTCGAAAGCTCCAGATCATAGTGCGTGTCGGGGGCGCGTGGCGGTTTTGCGGTGCATCCCGCCAATCCCATCATCAGTGCCCCCGCCAGCAGCAAACCCCGCAGCGCTAGCGTTGACGCCGCCGGCCGCACCAAAATTGAAGGAAAAATCATCCCGCGCTCCTTTACAATTTGCCCCAATTATTTGCTGATATTATTTGCCTATATTATTTGCTGGCGTTACTCGCTGGTACGGATAAGCAGGCTCGGATCATCGCGAAGGCGGGCGGTCATTTCCTCAATATTCATCGCCGCCACCTCCATGCGCTGTAAAAATCCAGCAAGCCTATCCTCGCTTATTTCGGAAATTATCTGGACATTCTCGGCGGTGCTTTTGCTGGTATTAATAATCTCGCCAACGCCTCTTTGAAGAATGTGCATTTGATCCAGAATGCTGTTGAACTGGTTGATATTTTTTTCACTAACGACGTCTTCCATTCGCAGCGTTGCCCGGGCGCTGGCCTTCATTATGGTCTCAAGCTCCATCGCGGCGCCATCCAGACGGCCAAGAATAGTGTCAATACGCACCATATTTGTGTCCGAGGTAAAACGACTAACGCCTGATGCAACATCCGCTGCCGCATCGGTAATGAGAACGACTTCTTGTGACGCTTGCTCAACATTGGCGATGGTTCGCTGGATGGCATCGGCATTCTTAAGGTCGCTGATGCTGGCCAAATTTTCGGTGACAAGATCAAGGTTGCTCATAATCTTTGGTGAGTATTCAGCCAGCGCCCTGGATAGCTGCGTTATTCCACCCAGCGCGCCGCGCCCTTCACTATCCAGAACATCGCGAAGAGTTGTTAAAAGCGGGGCAAGATGTGTGTTGGCAATTTCGGTCAGCTCATCAGCGGTCTTGCTGATTTCAACTATTACATTCGCCGCTGGGATAGACTGAATTTCATCCCCCGGTGCCAAGGGTTTAGCATTTCCAGCGCTGATCTGAACGGCATTTGCCGACAATAATGACACCGGCGAGATTTCGGCAACACTGTCGGCGGGAATAATCCACCCCTGCTCAACATCAAGATTGATGCGAAATCGCATTCCGCTGTCCCCACGAACCGGCGACACCGCCGCGACGGACCCGATAATATATCCCTCATAAACAACTGCCGCACCGGTGCGAAGTCCGCCAACATTGCTAAAATAAGTGTGATATCTATCAGGATTATTGATCTGCCCCCGAACCACCAGAATAATGGCAACGATCAACGCTGCACCGGTAATGACAAAAAGACCTGCAAGAAAATCAGCCTGCCGCCAATGCATGATACTACCTCCGCCTTTATGCTTCACCGATCAAGCGCCGAAGATGCGCCTCCGGATCAAATTCCTCATCTTCGGCAACCCTGTTGATCAGGTTCTGAATTCGCCTGCTAGGGCTTTGCTTGATCATCGCAACGCTGCCAGTGAAAATAATCTTGCCGCGATCCAGAACAACAATTCTGTCAGCGATGTTAAAGGCGCTTTCCAGCTCGTGCGTGACCACCACGACACTCATCCCCAGAGAATAGCGAAGCTTGATAATAAGTGTATCCAGTGCGGCGGCAACCGCCAGATCAAGGCCTGCTGAAGGTTCATCCAGAAATATGAGCTTTGGATCCAGCGCAATCGCCCTCGCAACCGCAACACGTTTCAGCATGCCCCCCGACAACTCGGAAGGCAGCAAATCCTCCTTGCCAAGAAGCCCAACAAAATCCAACTTCATACGCACGATGACATCGATCAGTTCGCGATCCAGAACGGTATGTTCAACCAGCGGCAGCGCGACATTCTCGCCAACGCTCAACGCACTCAAAAGCGCGCCGGACTGAAAGGCGACACCAATGCGCTTGAGCAGGCGCAACCGATCGATTTCACCTAAATCATACAGCGATTCCCCAAACAGGTGAACGCGGCCCGCCATCGGTGCCTTCAGGCCGATCAGATGCCGCAGAAATGTTGATTTTCCCGACCCCGATCCCCCCATAATGACGACAATCTCACCGGCCCCTATCTCGATGTTGCATCCATCAATGACGGGCGTGCCATTATAACCGCCGCGAAGATCGCTCACCGACAGAGGCTGCTGGCCAGACCCTTCAAGGTTACTTTGCGTTAGTGATTCAGCCATTCGTCCCCTCTATAACAGCAGGGCAACCGCCGTATCAGCGGCAATAATGGCCCCGATACAACTGACAACCGATGATGTAGTGGCCCGCCCCAGCATGGTCGCTCCACCAACAACACCCAGCCCCATAATGATGCCAATCAACGCAATCAACAGGGCGAACAGAACCGATTTGCCAAAGCAATGGACAAGATCAATCATCGTAGTCACCGATAAAACATCAGCCCAGAAGGCCTCGGCAGCTATGCCAATGGTAGCCGTGACATAAAGCTGGCCAGCCCCAAGAGCAGCAACGCAAGCCACCGCGACCAAAATGGGAAGCGAGATCAATAGACCAAATACCGCTGGTGCCACGATAAAGCGGACAGGTGAAATTCCCATCACAGTCAGCGCGTCAATCTCGCCATTCAGCCGCATTGACCCAACCCGACTGGCAAGCTGGGAGCCGGACCGCCCCGCCACAATGATGCCGGTGATAAGGGGCGCAAATTCACGCGGAATTGACGGCGCCAGACCAAAGGTGACCTGTGTTTCAGCGCCAAAAATCCGCAGCGAATGAATACCCTGAATCGCCAGCATAACACCGATGGTAGAGGCCATCAGAATCACTACTGGCACGGCGCGAACGCCGCCAGCAATCAGTTC
>CALLKZ010000027.1:0-9950 GCA_938082345.1 uncultured Alphaproteobacteria bacterium | reverse complement strand
ATCAAAAATATTGAAGCTGGCGAATTTGATGCGCTGCCAGGCCCTGCTTATGTTTCTGGCTTTTTGCGTTCATTTGCAGGCGCTGTTGATCTTGATCCGGAGGAATTTCCGCGCCGGTATCGGGCGCTAACTGCTGTGGAGAAAATAACGCCGACATACTCCTTCCCCGTTGATAGGCAACGCCCCCAGCGTTCGGGCGCCATGATGGCGTCGCTTTTGGTTATTGTCGTTGTTGTCGGTTATGGCGGCTGGTATGCGGCGGATAAACCTGAAATATTGTCTCTTTTTGGCTCTGATTCCCAGCAGGCATCGGTATCGGCAGACCTGACCCTTGGGGACGGATTGCCTTTGACCCCTGACCTGATTGTCTCGGCAGATAGTGGATTAGTGTCCGATGAAACCACCCTTCAAAGCGACATTTCTAATAGCGTGCCTGCCGCTACTGTCTCGCTGGAAGGGCCTGGTGAGACCATCCTCAAAGTAGAGAATGATTTACTGGCTTCGGATCAAACCAGCGAAGCAACCGCGCTTACCCAAAGTGTAGCCGTCGCTGAAGACATGTCCGACGCACCTGCCAAAGTTTTGGAAATTGCCGAAAGTCCGGCAACGCCAGACAGCGGCCAAACAGGGGATGAGCAATTATCCATCGCCGAAGAGACGCGCATAGACGATACCGGTTCCCAGATTGCGAGCGCCGATACAGTGGGCGCCGATACAGTGGGCGCCGATACTGCGGGCGCCGATACCGCGGCTGCTGAAATTGAGGGCGCCAACGGTTCTGGAGATGAGCAGGATGTCAACGCCGAGGGTGTGGTTAACGAACCTTCTTCGATGAGCGGTGTTGCTTTTGCGCGCCAGCGTGATCCGGCTTTTGAGATTACCGTGCGCGCCACCGGCACCAGTTGGGTTGAAATCATTCGCAATGACGGTGAGGAAGTTATGACCAGCCTGATGCGCAATGGTGAAACCTATATTGTGGATGTTCGTGACAAGCTGTATTTAAGCACCGGCAATGCTGGCGGGATTGAACTGCTGTTTAGCGACGGTACGGTAAAATCTGTTGGCGAAAAGGGTGAAATATTGCGTGACATGCCACTTGATGCCGAGCGTTTGCTTAACCAACTCTAAATAGAATCATCGAAGACGGTTTTGCAGGCTCATATTTCCGGGCGGCAAGCCTGCCTAATGAAGACCCTCTAATCACGGGTGCTATCTATAAGTCTGATTTTTGGCAACATCAAAGACGGCCCAATTCCGGCGGGCTGGAATTTTCAGAGGAGCGGTGCAGTGGCCAACGCCTATCGGGCTTACAGAACAATCGAGCGGCGCAAGAGCCGTCAAATAATGGTTGGTTCGGTTCCTGTTGGCGGCGATGCGCCGATTTCCGTCCAGACGATGACAAATACGCTGACGGCTGATGTTGCGGGAACGCTTGCCCAGATAAACGCTGCCGCCGATGCGGGGGCCGATATTGTCCGCGTGTCATGTCCGGATAAAGACAGCACTGCGGCGCTTCGTGATATTTGTAAGGCAAGCCCGGTGCCGATTGTTGCCGATATTCATTTTCATTATCGCCGCGCTATCGAAGCAGCAGAGGCTGGGGCGGCTTGTCTTCGCATTAATCCGGGTAATATTGGTAAGGCAGACCGTGTCCGCGAAGTGATCAGCGCCGCGCGTGACCATGGCGCCTCTATCCGAATTGGGGTGAATGGAGGGTCGCTGGAACGTCATCTTCTTGAAAAATACGCCGAGCCTTGCCCCGAAGCGCTGGTTGAATCTGCACTCGATCATGCCCGTATTCTGCAAGATAACGATTTTCACGAATTCAAGATTTCGGTCAAAGCATCCGATGTGTTTTTGGCGGTCGCGGCCTATCAGCAGCTTGCCGATGTTATTGATTGTCCGCTTCACATTGGCATTACCGAGGCTGGCGGTCTTCGCGCTGGAACGGTTAAATCAGCGATCGGGCTTGGCGGTTTATTATGGGCGGGGATCGGCGATACTGTCCGGGTTTCGCTGTCGGCTGATCCGGCCGAAGAAGTTCGCGTTGCTTACGAGATGCTAAAGTCGCTGGGTTTGCGCCGCCGCGGTGTCACGGTGATCTCGTGTCCTTCTTGTGCCCGCCAGCAGTTTGATGTGATCAGCACCGTGCAGACCATCGAAGAGCGGTTGGCGCATATTGATCTTCCTTTGACGGTGTCGATTATTGGCTGCGTGGTAAACGGCCCGGGTGAAGCGCGCGAGACAGATATCGGTTTGACTGGCGGTGGGCGCGGAACGCATCAGATTTATGTGTCAGGTATGGCCGATCACAGGTTGACGAATGGCGACATTGTCGAGCATGTTGTCGGCCTTGTCGAAGAGCGTGTCAGCGCTATTAAAGCGCAGGAAGCCGCTGAAACCTTAACAGCCTAGCCGCAAGCTGGCCAGAAATGGCACTGTGATGCGAAGTTTCAATAGGATGATCTGACCATGTCTCGTTTGCAACCTGCAAGAGGAACCGCTGATCTTCTGCCTGCGGCGATGGCGGCGCATCGCCGTGTAATAGACACCGCACGAACGGTCGCCAGCTGTTACGGTTTTCAGGAAATGGCGACTCCGATTTTTGAATTTGCTGAGGTATTCTACCGCCCTCTTGGCGATAGCAGCGATGTTGTCACCAAGGAAACCTACAATTTTACCGATCGCGGCGGCGAGGTGTTCACCCTGCGCCCGGAAAATACCGCCGGCGTTGTGCGGGCGATGATTTCAAACGGGCTGACGCAGAGTCTGCCATTGAAATTTTTTTATGCGGGACCAATGTTTCGGTATGAGCGGCCGCAAAAAGGTCGGATGCGGCAGTTTCATCAGATTGGAATTGAATTTCTGGGTCCGCGCGAAGGGTTGGCTGATGCTGAAATTATTGCCTGCGGGGCCCGGATTCTGGATGGTCTCGGTGTGCTGGATAAATGTGATCTGCATCTGAATTCGTTGGGTGATACCAAAAGTCGGCAGGATTATCGCACCGCGTTGGTCGCTTATTTTGAATCGCAGGCCGATGCGTTGTCGCCGGATAGTCGGACGCGTCTACAGACAAATCCGCTGCGTATTCTTGACTCAAAGGATGCAGGGGACCGTGCCATTCTTAACGATGCGCCGCGCCTTGATGCGTTTTTGAACGATGAGTCCAAGGCGCATTTTGCAGCAGTCACGGCGGCATTGGACGCTGCGTCAATCAACTGGAAGTTTGATCCGTTGCTGGTGCGCGGCCTCGATTATTATTGTCATACGGCATTTGAATTCATTACCGACGCGCTTGGGGCACAAGGAACCGTTCTTGGCGGCGGGCGTTATGATGGTCTGTCCGAAATGCTGGGCGGCCCATCCGTAGCTGGTGTTGGCTGGGCGGCAGGTGTTGAACGCCTTGCAATGCTGGTTGGCGATATGGAACCACCGACGCCGCGCGTTGCCATTATGGCGGCGGATGTCGAAGCAGATAGTGCTGCTTTTGCCCTTGCCGAAGTGCTTCGTGGTACCGGTATCGCTGTTGATTTGCCAACGGGCGGGGCGATTGGCAAGCGATTGAAAAAAGCGGATCGGGCGGGTATCCGGATGGCTGTAATTATTGGCGGGGATGAATTGGCAAAGGGTACAGTCCAGCTTCGTGACCTTAGTGACGGGACGCAAAGTGAAGTGAGGCAGGCTGATCTTGCGGCGCACTTGACGCACAAACTTTAGGCGCGTGTATATTTTGGGGCCAGTTTTTGATTTTGGGGCCAGCTTTTGATTTTGGGGCCAGCTTTTGATTTTGGGGAATGTGGATGAGTCTTGAGCAGACAATGGATAAGGTATTGGCGCGGCGCGAGGCGGTTGAAGACCGGCTGTCCCATTCGGCCAATATGCTGCCTGATGAGCTTGCCAATTTATCGCGTGAGCTGTCGGAATTGCGCCCGGTCTGTGATCAAATTGACCTTGTTCGCCGCCTGGAAGCCGAGCGTATAGCCGCCGCCGCGCTGGCCGAAGAGGTGGCAGGGGACGCCGAAATGGTTGAGATGGCAGACGCCGAAATTCTGGATATTGACAGCAAATTACCAGACGAACGTCAGGCGCTGCAATTGCTGCTGCTTCCGCGTGACCGTGATGATTCGCGTAACGCCATTCTAGAGGTTCGCGCCGGTACTGGCGGTGATGAGGCGGCGCTGTTTGCCGCTGATCTTTTTGGTATGTATCAGCGTTTTGCTGCGCGCCATGGCTGGCGTTTTGAGGTGATGGAGATTTCGGAAACCGGGATTGGCGGCTATAAAGAGGCAACGGCTAATATCGCTGGCGGCGATGTGTTTGCCCGGCTGAAGTTCGAATCTGGCGTTCACCGTGTACAGCGGGTTCCCGAAACCGAGGCTGGCGGGCGAATTCATACATCGGCCGCCACCGTTGCAGTTCTTCCTGAAGCCGAGGACGTTGATATCGACATTCAGGAAAATGACCTTCGGATTGATGTTTTCCGCGCATCAGGGCCTGGCGGTCAATCGGTCAACACCACTGACTCGGCTGTACGAATTACCCATATGCCAACCGGAATTGTGGTGAGCCAGCAAGACGAAAAATCACAACATAAGAACCGGGCCAAGGCAATGAAGATTTTGCGGGCAAGGCTGTATGACGCCGAGCGCGCCCGCGTTCAGGCAGAACGTGCCGCATCGCGAAAAGGTCAAGTTGGGTCTGGGGATCGTTCGGAGCGCATCCGCACCTATAATTTTCCGCAAGGGCGGGTTACCGATCACCGGATTAATTTGACACTTTATAAGCTGGATAAGATTGTTGCCGGTGAGGCGCTGGATGAAGTTGTTGAAGCGCTGATTGCCGAAGATCAGGCGCAACGTCTGGCCGAGGGTGCTGAATGAACCGGCTGCAAGGCACCGGCTGCGAAGCACGCTCCATCCTAATTGCCGCCGCTGAACGGCTTGCCGCTGGTGATGCGGTCTCCAAACATAACCCCAACACCCGAATCCCCAATGCCGATGAAGCAAAGCTGGATGCGCGTCTTCTGCTGGCCGAACTTTTGGGGCGTGATGATGCGGTGTTGCCGCATGAAACCATTGCTGAATGGCATCCCGGGTTGGCGGCGCGGTATGAGCAGCTGTTGGAGCGCCGCCTGCAAGGTGAACCCGTAAGCCGGATCAGGGGGTGGCGAGAATTCTGGTCACTGCGATTTGATCTTTCGCCGGATACGCTCGATCCGCGCCCTGATTCGGAAACAATTGTTGAGGCGGCACTGGCATGGGCGAAAACCCGGCCTTCCGGGCTGCGGCTTGTTGATCTTGGCACTGGTTCGGGCTGCCTTCTTCTGGCGTGCCTAAGCGAACTTGAGGATGCGGTCGGCAGAGGGATTGATATTAGCAATGATGCGATCAAGGTTGCCGAACGGAATGCGTTGGCGCTGGGGTTGGCCTCGCGAAGTCGCTTTTTTCAGGGTGACTTTGCTGCGGTGAATTTTCTGCCTTCCGATCTTATCCTTTCAAACCCGCCTTATATCCCGACCGGCGAGATTGCGTCGCTGGCGCCTGAGGTTGCCAAGTTCGATCCGATGCGCGCGCTTGATGGCGGCGATGACGGACTGGAATGTTGGAGAATTGTCATTCCTGTAATCGCGGCGGGGCTAACCGTTAAGGGCCGTGCTTTCGTTGAAATTGGCGAAGGTCAGGCAGATGCTGTCACCGGGATCGCCGCCGCTCACGGCCTGAAACCTTATGGTCAGCATGCTGATTTTAGCGGCATTGTGCGATGTCTGGTTTTTGGGCGGCAGGTTTGAGAGCCCGTTTTGCCCCTTTTTTCACCAGCTTGTCTAATTACAGGTTATTTTTTCGCATATTTCCTCCGAAATAGCATATTTCCCTTGAATTAATCGATTGGGCATGAGTATTGTTATTCCACTGACGGCAACGCGAATGACGTTGCCGAAAGACCTCCAAATATGGCGGTTTCCAACAGCAAGCGCTGCTACGAGCTTCTATCGCGCCCGTCCAGCTTGCCTAACTCGTTGCAATAATCGGTAAAATGGCTCAATGAGACAACCTCAGAATGCAAAGCGTGGCCGCGGACGTGGTCGCCGGGGCAACGGCAACGCCCCACAAAACGTGCCAAATCGCAATACTTCTTATGAATCCAACGGTCCCGAAGTGAAGCTTCGCGGAAATGCTCTACAGCTGAATGAGAAATATATGGCGCTGGCGCTTGACGCTGCCGCCTCGGGTGAGCGGATTACCGCAGAAGCCTACACTCAGTTTGCAGATCACTATTTCCGCCTTCATCAGGCAGCTGTTGATGCTGCAGAAGAACGTAAGGCCCAGCATGAAGCGCGGTCAGGCGAGCGTGGCTCGCGAAATGACAGTAATAATGCGCGGCCTGCCCCGGGTAATTCTGACGATAACTCCGCAGGGTCCGCAGCTGAAAAAGAGGCGGATAACGGAGATTCAGATGCCGGTGCAGATGCTGGAGCGGTTGAAGTTGTAGATCTTGGCCCGGCACAGTTGGCAGAAATAGTTCAGGAAGATCAGGATTCAGCCCCGGCATAATGATATGCAGCGTGTTATGCGACTTCTTATACAGGACTGATTCTGGTTCGGATAAGTTCTCCGATCAAACTCTGGCCTCCGATCAGACTCTGGTTTGTTTCCGGTTATCTTGGGGGTGATCTGAAGGGGAATTTTAGTCCAGGATTTCCAGGCGATCATCTGGGGCAACCTTGCCGCTGCGGGTGACTTCCGCAAAAATACCCAGATCAGTATGCCCGAAACTCGCCTCCATCTGGGGCAGATAGTGCGGCCCGCGAATTGCTGTTGCAGGGTCAACATCGATTGCCGCACACCGTCCCACAGGCGCCGTGACATGCATCTCAGCTTTGCCCAGCCTTATGGTTTTACCGATCAGTGCAGCCTCTTGGAAAGGCTGTTCGGTTTTCAGCATGATGTTCAACCGAAAACGCCGAACATCAGGCGCGGTTCCGCTCATCTCGGCAAACCGCGTGACTGAGGCAGTGCCACCAAGACTGATCAAAGGGGCCTTGGTATCGGTGTATGCCCCTTCTGAGATGCGCATTACCTGCGGCGCACCGGGGATTTGATCCCCCAGCAAACCACCCAGAAAATCATTAATCTGCTCGCCGCCTTCAGGACTGTCCAGATCGGCTTTTGCCACTTCCTTACCGCGATGGTGAATGGTGATTTCAGTGCCATCAAAGCTGCATTCCAGTTCGGCAAGCTGTTCAAAGCGCATGAGCTGCAAAAAGAACGCTTTTTTATGCCAGGTTCCGGCGGGCACTTGATCATGGCGCGCATGGCCATTGGCAATGGCAAAAAGGCGATCGCCGGGAAAATGTGCGCCAGCTTGAAGATGCGCAGAGGTCAGTGTCGCGCCGCCAAGGCCCTTCACCGGAAAATGCCAAAGCTCGTCAACAATCAATGGCTTATCCCTTTTTCCATCTGCTGCTCAACTGCCTCCCGCGCCTATTTAGTGCCTACGCCTATTTAATACCCGCGCTACTTAATATCCGCGCCTATATAAAATATTTGACGTCCTTATTACCGGCCCTGCTCGGACGGCAGTAATTCCATTGCGGCAAAGCGTACAGATCCTGTCGCTTGAACTTCGGCTTCAACCATTTCGACCTGCTGTTGGAACTCCCCCAGAAATTCGGGCGGGATACGCTCACCGGTTGGCAGACGAACTGTCATGGGATTGACCTTGCGGTTATTAACCAAGATTTCATAATGTAAATGGGGGCCGGTTGAACGACCGGTTGATCCAACATACCCGATGACTTGGCCCTGTTCGACGCGGTTTCCGGGCCTGACACTGCTGGCAATTCGCGACATATGCGCATAGGCGGTTGAATAGGTTGAGTTGTGGCGTATCCGGATATAGCGGCCATAAGAGCCAAGCCATCCGGCCTGTTCGATCACACCACTTCCGGCCGCAATAATTGGCGTTCCCTTAGGTGCGGCAAAGTCAACGCCCCGATGCATTGAGTTATATCCGCTGATGGGATGGCGGCGCACACCAAAGGATGACGATAATCTTCCTCCTGAAATCGGTGTACGAATCAGGGTGCGCGCGGCAGAGTTACCCTCACGATCATACCAGCCGACGCGGGATTTATCGTGATCAAAGCGATAAAACCCCAGCTGTTTTCCTGACAGCATCATGCCGGCATAATGAAGGCGGGTGGCAACCCGCTTGCCAGAAATCTGGTCAATTTGTTGTTCGTATAATAGCGCAAAAGCATCACCGCGGCGTATTTCACGCTGAAAATCGACCGAGAAACCCATCACGCGCACAAATTCGGCAAGCGCATCGTCGGGAATATCACTCTGATTCGCGGCGCGGTAAATCGAATCCTCAATCACGCCCTGTGCAAAGGCAACATATCGCTCAATCGGGCGAATCGCGGTAAAAGCAATCCAGCCTTGTTCCGGATCGCGAATGGCGTAAATGTCACGCCCGTTGCGTGTGGTAAAGGCAAAGCCATGATCGGCCACCCGAACGGACAGGCCAATGGGAAGAGCGCGCAGGCTGGCACGGCCCATAACCGCGCTAATTGCGGCGGCCGCATCAGTTTTGCTAAGGCCGGCGCGATGAAGCAATGTAGCCAGCCCCTCGCCAGATTTTAGTTTGAATTCAGTCTCATTGCGCGTTTCCAGCCCGGTTTGATTGCGAATCATTTCGGCAACGGTGCGGGTTGAATGCGGCAATATCAATTGCAGGTCGGGCCGCGGCTCGGGCGTTGTCATACTAACCTTGACCGCAGGATAGGCCAGTGCAATGTCGGGCTTTGGTTTTGGTATGGCCATTCCATCGCCGCGAATCGGTTCCATCGCCGAAACAGCAAGAGGCGCAACCAGACAAAAACCACCCGTTAGAATTTGCAAAAAAATGCGAGTCATCAAGCTATTCTCATCAAAACGCAAAACCGAATCATGGGCACAAAACCCCCGAAAGTTGCGGCCCATATTTGAACAACTAAGTGCATTGGTCAATAGCTGGCGAAAAAATTCTATACCTTTCAGCGATTTGGTTCGGGTTATTCGAGTAAAATATCCCTTTCGGCTTGCATCTTGCAGTTTTGGGGAAAGCGGATCCCGCTGATATGCCAGCACCTGATATATACATCAAATATCGGCACCAAAGATAAAAGCGAGAATTGCCTACCCTTCGATGATGAAGTCTGTTATAAGATAAGATGATTGACCGCGGATCTTATGGGGATTTGTCCGGCGCTAAGCCTTTGTCAGCCTCAAACTAAAAATAATAAATCCGCGGAAATAAAAAAAAGTTAACAAAGCGCGTTTTTAGGGGTGGACACCACAAGTCCACCAGCATATAAACCGCGCTCGTTGCCCAAACGGGCAGCACTTACCGGCAGTTCGAATTATGATCCTCCGGGCGCTATTTGAAAATGTAAGAGCATTTGGAAGAGATTCGCGGGTGGCGGTGCGTATGAACGTATCGTCCTTTGTTATCAAACAAAGTCAGCCCGATGAATCTTGAACGCATACTTTAACTTAAAGTTATGAACATGGATTAAATTGGGCGGGCTTATGTTCACGGAGCAATCCGTTGAACCAGTCTAACCTAAGAGTTTGATCCTGGCTCAGAACGAACGCTGGCGGCATGCCTAACACATGCAAGTCGAACGCTATCTTTGATAGAGTGGCGCACGGGTGAGTAACGCGTGGGAACCTACCTTTCTCTGCGGGACAACGGTTGGAAACGACCGCTAATACCGCATACGCCCTACGGGGGAAAGGTCAGCCGGAGAAAGAGGGGCCCGCGTTTGATTAGCTTGTTGGTAGGGTAATGGCCTACCAAGGCGACGATCAGTAGCTGGTCTGAGAGGATGATCAGCCACACTGGGACTGAGACACGGCCCAGACTCCTACGGGAGGCAGCAGTGGGGAATATTGGACAATGGGGGC
>CALLKZ010000026.1:0-3205 GCA_938082345.1 uncultured Alphaproteobacteria bacterium | reverse complement strand
ATAAGCCTGAAACTCTGCCCCACCTGCAATGGCCATTACCTTCGTAATCGCCGCCGTCAGGGTTGTCTTGCCGTGATCAACATGGCCAATTGTACCAATGTTTACATGCGGCTTCGAACGATCAAACTTTTCCTTGGACATGCCAGCCCGTCCTTTTCATGTCTGCCAGCCCGCCTGTTGCGGCGCCGGTTAGGTTGCACTTTGAAAAAACCCGAGCCGGGCCCGGAATGAAAGCGACGCCCCGCCGCTTTTCTAATTTGTTGTCTTCCCTACTCTTCAAAAGCCGACTTCCTCTTTTTTTGCGGCACCTTCTGGTCTGGTGGTGAGGGTAGGATTCGAACCTACGTACGCTACGCGGGCAGATTTACAGTCTGCTGCCTTTAACCACTCGGCCACCTCACCATTTACCAGAGGAACCTAGCCTCTTTACTTGTTTCCTGAAAAGTCTGCTAAAAGACTAGACCGGTAACAGAGGACCGCCATGCGATTAGGAAAGCATGACCGGTTTGTCAACAAAGAAGTCACCAAATGCGATCAAGAACAGGTAAAAAACGTACTCAGACCCCCAGAAGTGTAAATTCTGCTCAAAAAACGACCTCGCATGCACCGCGAGCCGCCGGGCCGAAACCACCGCAAGGGGGACTGTTTTTATGGGGCCGTCATGCCGTTCTGGCAGCGCTTGCTAATCCTGAGCGGCGAATTGCTGCGTTATATGTCAGTAGCGATGCTGCAAAGCAGATAAGTGAAGCGATTGCCGCCCTTCCGGGGCAGCGTCAGCGCGACCTGCCGCCGCCGCACCCAACAGACCGCGCACGCCTTGATGCAATTAGACCCGCCGGTGATAGTCAAAAACCCGAGCAGGGGAAAGCCATCCATCAGGGAATGGTTGCCGCTGTCTGGCCGCTGGAATCACCCGATCTGGCAGATTTCCTAGCCGGATTTCCAACCAATACTGATGATGGGGAGGCTGGAGATTCAGCATTACCAAGGCCAAGATTACGGCTGCTGTTGCTGGACCAACTGTCTGACCCCCGGAACGTCGGAGCGATTATGCGAACTGCGTTGGCGTTGGGTGCCAGCGCCATCATCACAACGCACCGGAATGCACCCGATGAAACCGGGGTGCTGGCGCGCGCCGCCGCCGGAGCGTTGGAGAGCATTCCCATGATAAAAGTTGTTAATCTAGCGCGCGCTATTGAGACGCTTCAGCAGGCAGATATCACCGTCGTCGGTCTTGCCGGTGAAGGCGATGCGGCGGTTGAAGAGCTGGGCAATGTGGAAAGATTGGCGCTGGTGCTTGGCGCTGAGGGCACCGGCCTGCGCCACCTGACACGCCAGCGTTGTGACCGGCTGGTTCGCATCGACATCGATCCCAAAAGTGAAAGCTTGAATGTATCAATCGCCGCCGCCATCGCGCTTTACGCTGCTGGTCAGATGCGCGGATAGACGCCGGACTAGCTTCTAAAGCGGTGGCGGATTACCTTGCGGCGTCCCTGATAAAATTGATCTGCATGCGCCGCGCCGTCGTAGCGCGGCTGGTTATTGACGACATCCCGCAACCTGTCATCAGCCCATCCCGACGGGCTGCCGATGAACGGTTTGGAAAGCTCGGCTTTGACGGCTGCAGGATCAACCCCGATATCGTCCAGAAGACGTTCATCAAGATCGGCCAGCGCGCGGCGACTGTAATAAAGCTTTACGGCATCGCGCCACCTAGCCAGCATAAAATACGGACGAACGCCCCAATAAACGCAGATTTGTACCGTAAACTGCACCCTGCCCCAAAGGCGCGCAAATTCTGAAACCAGCGCCAAAAGCGATGTTGCCAAGACGACTGAAAGCTTAGGTTTATTTACCCATAACATTTCGTGATCCTTTCCATTTCACTAATTGATGAAACTGATACGCAACGCTTATTCGCAAATATGGTTAAAGCGCGTCAAAATGACCAACGATCAATTGTGATCAACTGCATAAGGAGTTGTGATGCCCTGCAATACAATTCGAAACCTCGACATTTCCGTACTTCGCTCCTTCGTTACGATTGCTGAGCTTGGCGGGATAACGCGCGCGGCCGACAAGCTGAACCTCACGCAGTCGGCGGTATCTATGCAGGTGAAACGTCTGGAGGCGGTCTTTGATCATCCGTTGATCGAGCGAAGAGGACGCGGCATCTGCCTGACGCGAGAGGGTGAGCAGTTGCTGAGTTATGGCCGGCGTATCATAAAGTTGAATGACGAAGCGTGGCAGCGAATGACGCATGAGGATTTTCAGGGTCAGGTATCGCTTGGCGTTCCCGAAGATCTGATTGGCGCATTGATCCCGACGATAATGCGCGATTTCGGAACTGCCTATCCGATGGCCAGCATCCATCTGGCAACCACCGGCACGCGCAAGCTGAAAGTGCAGCTTAATGAAAAAACGCTTGATGTTATCCTGACAACAGAGGCACTGGACGAGGCCACCGGCGAATGTCTGTACAAAGCACCCATGCGCTGGTTCACCGGTGCCGATAGCCAGATTTATGCAAAGCGTCCGCTGCCACTTGCCTATCATCTGGGGTGTATTTTCATGCCTTATGCCGTACACGCTCTGGATAGCGTCGGCATCACCTGGCAGCGCCCCTATGACGCGGATGATTGGCGTGATTTATCAACCTTTGTCAGCGCCGGGCTGGCGGTTCAGGCGACTATGGCGAATATTCGCAAACATGACTGGCACGAAGTGCCGTCCCATGCCGGTCTGCCCAGCCTGCCTGACTTCGGAGTGTTCATGTATATCCGCGAAGATGCGCCGGAACTAGCGCTGCAACTCGCCGGATTCATCCGCGATGAATATTATATGCTAGGCCCGCAAAAGTTGAAAGCAGTGATGGCCTGACCTACCCTACCATAAAAGACCTGCCCTACCACAAAAGACCTGCCTTGCCGAAAAAAGACCTGCCTTGCCGCAAAAAACGGGCGAAATGAATCACTGGTTTTGCACAAGATGCAACCGACCTATTGACGATCTGGCAAAATCTGGTAAAACGCGCGGCAGTGCTGGTGTGGCTCAATTGGTAGAGCACCCGATTTGTAATCGGGCGGTTGGGAGTTCGAGTCTCTCCACCAGCACCATTCTCCCCATCATATCATGTGTTAACACATTGAAATTGAAGCGTTGTTGTTCGTTTTGATTGATGTGGGTAGACCATATGGTAGACCAT
>CALLKZ010000025.1:0-7089 GCA_938082345.1 uncultured Alphaproteobacteria bacterium | reverse complement strand
AAATAAAAATTATGTTTCAGAATAGGGGAAAACTTCAGATGCGTAACTGTTTTGGTCAGGTTTTTAGGTTGTCCGTGCTTGCGATTGCGCTGCTTGCGAGTGGGCAGGCCACTGCCGGAGATATTAAAGCCGGTGAGAAAGTCTTCAAGAAATGTAAAGCCTGTCATTATGTCGATAAGGAAAAGAACAAGACCGGACCGCATTTGGTGAATATTATTGATCGCCCCGCCGCTGCGATTGAAGGGTATAAATATTCGAAAGTGATGAAGAAATCGGGCCTTGTCTGGGACGAACCCACCTTGACCGCGTATCTGCGTGCCCCTAAAAAATATGTTAAGGGAACAAAGATGGCCTTTGCCGGTTTGAAAAAAGACGCTGACATCGAAAATGTGATTGCTTATCTCAAAAGCTTGCCGTGACGCTGATCGGCAAAATTTGATTTTTGGACGCTAGGGGGAGCCGGCGTGAGTTATATGATGAAGTACCCGCGGCTGCGGGATCTTGAGGCTAGGGCGCGAAAAAAAATCCCCTCATTTGTCTATGCCTATCTGGACTCCGGGACCGGTCATGATCTCGTTCGGGCATCAAACCGCGCGCGCTATGACCAAATTACGCTGACGCCTAATTTTCTGCGGGGGCGGGTTGATCCTGATCTATCAACCACGCTTCTTGGCACGAGCTATGCGATGCCTTTTGGCATTGCGCCTATCGGGTTGTCCTCGTTGATTTGGCCGGGGGCCGAACGCATTCTGGCGCGCTGTGCGTTGCAGCGTAATTTTCCCTATACGTTAAGCACCGTTGCCGGCGAATCTATTGAGCGCGCGGCGGCGGCTGGCGGTGCGATGACATGGTTTCAACTCTATGCCCCGCGTGATCGTGATCTATGTTTTGACTTGCTGCGCCGCGCGCGTGATATGGGCGTTGAAACGCTGATTGTGACTGCGGATGTTCCCGCCCCAAGCCGCCGCGAGAGAATGCGTATTGCCGGTGCCCCTCTTGGCAGTCGCGGCAATTCAAAATATTCGCCTCATGTTGTCTGGCAATCGATGCTGCGTCCGGAATGGGCGCTTCGGATGGTGATGAATGGCGGTGCCCGTTTCCGTAATTTAGAGCCCTATGCCGACCGGAAGCCGGGGGCACCAATTACCAAATTCATTGGTCAGCAATTAAATGGCACGCTGGACTGGGATTATCTGGATGCCATCCGTGATGCTTGGCCGGGTAAAATGATGCTGAAAGGTATTTTGGACGGCCAGGATGCTGAACGTGCGATGCGTCAGGGCTGTGATGCGTTGATTATTTCCAACCATGGCGGCAGGCAGTTGGACGCGGCCCCGCATCCGCTGGATGTGTTGCCGCAAATCAGGGCCGTTGTCGGCAAAAAGATGCCGCTGATTGTCGATAGCGGCATTGCTTCTGGTCTTGATATAGTGAAGGCATTGGCCAGCGGTGCGGATTTTGTGCTGATTGGACGGGCCTTTATGTATGCTGTCGCGGCGCTCGGTAAGGACGGGGCAGACCATGCCGCCAACGTGCTGGCCGAAGAACTAGCCGATGTCATGGCCCAGCTAGGGATTGACACCATCGAAGGGCTACGTGACGCAAAGCTCTCCTACACGACTGACGCACGATAATTTGGAACGCGATAAAATGCACCGGTCATTTGCCCCGTTCACCCCGTTCACCCGGTTTGCCCCGTTCACCCGGTTCGCCGTGCCGTTTTGGCTTGGTGTTTTTGCTGTGTTAGCGGTGATTAATATCGCCCTGTCAGCTGCGTTGGCTCAGCATTCCCCGCATTTGACGGCATCTGACGTCAGCATCAGGGCCACAGCGCCCGGAATGACAACGACTGGTGGCTATGGAACCATCATGAATAAGGGCGATGCGCCCGAAACCCTGATCGCCGTGCATGTTGATTTTGCCGCGAAGGGGGAAATTCACACAATGATTCATGATAATGGTGTGATGAAAATGCGGCAGATGACCGGCGGTCTGGAAGTGCCAGCAGGCGAAATGGCGGTTCTAAAGCCGGGGGACAAGCATCTGATGTTCATCGGGGTTAAACAGACGCTGGTTCCAGGGACGCGTTTTGATGTAAAGCTGGAATTTGCCTCTGGCTTGACGAAAATCGTTACCGGCCATGTGAAAAAACCTGCCGATATCAAAATCGAAGGCCCTGATGATGGACACTCACATGGGCATTCCGGCAGTGATTGATCCTGGTATTAACGGCTAGAAAATACCGGCATCCAGCCCCGCTGCCATGCCCATTGCCAACTCCTCCACCGCATCGGCATAGCCATCCTGCCAGTCTCCATGCAGGATCAATGGCGGGGCTATTTTGCGCCATCGCAAGGCCCCGAAAATTGAGTCTAGTGCGCGCGATGTTGCGGTTCCATCCAGACCGGCGCGAATATATACGCCAACGGGTTTGGCATCGGTACTATCCAGCCAGTCATTATAACAGCGGTCGAACATGTCCTTTGTCGCACCCGCCATATAGCCAATATTCTCGGTCGTGCCGATCAGTACAGCATCACATTCAGCCAGATCATTAGCCCGCACATCAAAGGGCGATAGCAGCCTGCTTTCAACATTGCCTGCATCCGGGTTGGCCGCACCGCGCTGCGCGGCCGCAGCCAGCGCGGCGGTGTTGGGTGACGGGGCATGTGCGATTATCAAAAGGGATTTTGCCATGACTTTCACTTATCGAAGTGCCTATGATATTCAAAAATGATATTAATAATCGCCGGAAACCTGCTTTTATCGCAAGTCTTCATAACAGGCGCTTCTACTTGCAGAAAAACGGAGGGGAACATGTCCGAGGAAATGCCGGATGGCAATGCCGTCACTTTAGGCGAGGTGGCTGACCTAATAAAAATGGAAGGGCTGGACGGCTGGAATTTAGTCGCTGACGGCACTGCAATCGAAAAGGAATTTCTGTTCACAGGATTCAATGCGGCATTTGGGTTTATCAGCCGTGTGGCGCTGGCCAGCGAAAACGCCAACCATCATCCCGAATGGCATAATGTCTATAACCGGGTTGTGGTCCGCTGGACAACGCATTCAACAGGCGGGTTGAGTCCGCTGGATTTTCGTCTTGCTAGGAAATGTGACAGCATTTTCAGCGCGTGATTGCTGATTGATGCAAGATCAGAACAGCCAATCCGGAAAGCTGCTAGAACAACAGCCACTCCAAACCCCATAAAGTTGTTAGTCCGACGCAAATTGTTACCAGAACCGACCGTGTGAATAAGGCGGCTGCGATGGCAACGATTGCTGCTAACAAATGGGAATTGCCGACGAAATTAACTTCGTTATCGGGTGAGATTAAGACCGCTGGAACGATGATTGCCGTCAGTACCGCAATCGGCACAAACCCCAATGCGTCCTCCAGCCAGCTTGGTAGGCGCTTTGGCGAAATATCGGAAAACATCACAAACCGCGCGGCAAAGGTCAGCATACCGCACCCGATCATCAACCACCAGATCATGCGCCGCTCCCGCTATCATCTTGGGGCTTTGGCTTTGCCGCAAGATGCACCAGCCAGCCAGCGGCAATACCGCCAAGCGCCGCTAGAATAATCCAGCTTTTCCACGGCAGGGATTGACCAGCGATGGACAGAACCCCGGCGGTAACACAGGCAACCAGATCAGCACGCTTGCGGATCGCCGGCGCAACCAGCGCAATAAAAGTCAACGGCAGCGCAAAGCCCAGCGACCAGCTTTCGGGGATCGTCGCCCCGAACACCACACCGACTATCGTTGAGAGTTGCCAGCACACCCACAATGTCAGCCCCGTTCCCAGTAAATGGTAATGTTTTTCCCGGCTGGGCTGACCATCGCGAAATCGTTTGATCGAGACAGCGTAGGCCTCGTCGGTCAGCAAATAGGCCAGCGGCACCCGCCATCGCAGCGGCAAGCTGCGCAGATAAGGAGCCATCGATGCGCCGTAGAGAATGTGCCGTGAATTGACGATGGAAATTGATGCCCCAATGATCGGCAAGGGCACGCCGCCTCCCCACATCTGGGCAAACACCACCTGACTTGCACCGCCAAAAAGGATTGATGACAGCAAAATTGTTTGCAGGGGTGTCAGGCCGCTAGCCAGACCCAATACGCCAAACACCAGTCCAAACGGGGTCACGCCTAACAACAGGGGCAACTCGTCGCGAACGCCGGTCCAGAATTCTGCTCGTTTGCTGGTGGAATTGTTAGGCTGCATGGTTATTCCAGATACTCATCTTTGATGCGCCAATACGCTAAATTGTGAAATACTAGGATTGCCCATTAAAGGCTACCTATCAAGGACAAGTCATGCTGGTGCTAGGGGCTGTCTTGGCGGGTTGATCATCCCGATTTTTAGCAGCTTGTGGTTGGAAGAGCGAGTAATCACTGCTAGTTTGACGATCCTTTCCAGCGTTCTGCCAGATGAAGAATTCTTTTAAGCCAGATTAGGAATTCTGATAAATTTAGGAAGTCCCCGATGATTATTGAAGTTCCTGTATCTGTTGGTGAAGTCATCGACAAAATCACCATCCTTGAAATCAAGTCAGAGCGGATCAGCGATCCGGTGAAAGTTGGCAATGTGCGTGATGAGCTTGACGCGCTTCGCCCGCTGGTCACCGGACCTGTTTTTGAGAGCGAGGAGATGGTTCGTCTGATTGATGGCTTGCGCGATGTCAACGCCGAATTATGGGATATCGAAGATGATATTCGCAAGGAAGAGGCTGCTGGCAGGTTTGAGGATCGCTTCATCGAACTTGCCCGTGCGGTCTATGTTACCAATGACAAACGCGCTGCGTTAAAAAAGGCGATCAATCTGGCAACAGGATCGGACCTTCTCGAAGAAAAATCTTATGAGGATTACACGCGTAAAACAGGTGCCTAATAAGATTTATCGGGGTGGCAGTCGCTCAAAGGCGGCGATGATGTCGGCGGCGGGGACCGAAGCTAAATTTCCAGCCTGCATGGCGATCACCGGTTCTACGATGGAGCGATAGGCAAGCCGGTCACGCGCAGATGCAAACATTATTACCGCCGGAAGATTGCAGTTCATCGCCAAATTGGCAGTGAACGAATCAACCCCAAGATAGGCGTCGGCAAGATGGTACAATGCCGCATCACGTTCCATCGATGCGCCATCTTTCAGCGAGTCCACCAACTGATCGGGGCGAATGGATTTGTCGTTTTTACAGCGTGCCTGCCATGCAGAAATCGCACTTTTATGACAATCGACAGCATCTGGTCCGGCGTTCAAAATAAACCTGCCGCCGGTTTTTGCAGCAAGATTGGCAACCACTTCAATCGCTGCTGGAATCGGCCAGCGCCGCGCCTCATCAAGGGCGAACAGGTTCAAAATCACCGTTGGCCCGTTCTTGCTACCGGTCATGCTGTTGATAAAATCACGGCCAGAGTCCATCGCCGCATTTGAAGGAATAATCGTCGGGGAGTCTTCATCCAGCACCAGATCAAGCTGGGTGATAAATTCATCAATAGCGGCAATAAATGGGCGGTGCCCCCAAACATCACGCCGCGCCATGCCGATACCGCTTTCAGACTCATCTCCAAGCGCGCGCTGCACTAAAAACCTGTCCAGCCGACTATCCGCCAGCCCAATCCGGTTTTTAATGCCGGCAAAGGTCGCGGCCAGCTTAAAGCTGGTGGAATAATGCATGAAAAAGCCCGTGTCATAACCACCCTGCCTCAGCATTTTAACCGGCGCTCTGGCACGAAGCCCGGGAACATATCTTCGCATCGGTCGGGCATCAATAATCTGGCCAACCCACGGGGTGCTCGCAAGAAGGGCGTAAATCTGTTTGGGGTGAATGCAGGCAATATCAATCACCCCGCCGGTGCTAACGCTGGCCAGTGCGCGAAGCTGGGTCAAATGATAAATCTGATCGCCAATACCGCCAGCAACAAAGCCGATGCTCTTGCCAAAATCCGGGTGTATAGTCCGGTTGCTGCGGCGCTTGTCCTGATTAGAGGTGTGGGCCCGATTAGTGGTGTTGGGTGCATAACTCATCGGGACATCCATCTAGAGACAGGCTGCCAGTTTATTAGTGGCGTGGTATTAGTGGCGTGGTATTAATGGCGTGGTATTCATCCAAGCATAAGCGCATAATATCGAATGAGACCACATGAAAATCTGCATATCAGGAAATAACAATGAAAGCCCCCTTTTTGTTTGCCGATGAAATTGACACCGCTGGCAAGCGGGTTTTACTGCGACTGGATTTGAATGTACCGCTGGTTGATGGCGTGGTTGGCGATGATACCCGCATTCGCCGCATCCTACCCGGATTGCAGGCGCTTTTCAGGGCCGGTGCCAGGGTGATTATCCTAACGCACCTTGGTCGTCCGAAGGGCAAAATCGTTCCTGAAATGTCGGTAGCCCCCGTTGCGGCGGCGCTGGCGGTGTTGCTGGGAATTCCGGTTCCGGTTGTGGATGACGTTATTGGCAGCGACGGCGCGCGCGCGGTTGCAGGTCTGCAAGATGGCGATGTGATGATGATGGAAAACCTGCGGTTTTATGCGGGTGAAGAGGCGAATGATCCCCAATTTGCTGCGGCGCTGGCCGCCCTTGGCGATGTTTATGTTGGCGATGCGTTTTCCTGCACGCACCGCGCCCATGCCTCGGTTGAAGCGTTGCCGCGGATGATGCCGGTGGCAACGGCTGGCCGCGCGCTGGGGGCTGAGCTGACCATGCTACACCGGGCGTTATCGGACCCTGAACGCCCGCTTTGCGCGGTGGTTGGCGGGGCAAAAGTATCAAGCAAGATTCAGGTGCTGGAAAATCTGTCGCAGCGCGTTGATCTTCTGGTGCTTGGCGGCGGAATGGCAAACAGTTTTTTGCTGGCTGCCGGGCATGATATCGGTGCATCGCTGGTTGAGGCCGAGATGGTTGATACTGCCGCCAGAATTGCTGCCTCCGCTAAAAACCATGGCTGCCAACTTTTCCTTCCCGATGATTTTCTGGTGGCTAAATCCTTTCATGAAGGCGTGGAAAGCCGTACCGCGCGTCTGGGAGATATTGCACCCGATGATATGATTCTTGATGCCGGACCCGCCTCGGCGGCGGCGGCAG
>CALLKZ010000024.1:0-3974 GCA_938082345.1 uncultured Alphaproteobacteria bacterium | reverse complement strand
TTCTTGCTGTGAAGGGGGTATGATTTATGTAAACCCCCAGCGACTTTGTTTGAGTCCCCAGCGACTTTGTTTAAGTTTCATGGCACTGGTGCTGGCCGTTGTTGCCAGTCCCGCCGCAGCTAATTCCGAGCCGGGAAGCGCGGGTGCCACCATATCATCTCTTGAAAACACCTGTCTGGCTGAAGCGCGCCGCGCCGAAATCCTGCATGGTATTCCCAGCGGTTTGCTGCAAAGCATTACGCGCGTTGAGGCAGGTCGCAAAACATCAACTGGTGAATTCATGCCGTGGCAATGGACGTTGAATGACCGGGGTGAGGGGTTGTTTTTTGATACGCGTGAGGCGGCGATGGCGTATTTAGAAGCCGCCGTAGCCAAACCCGATCACAGTGTCGATGTCGGGTGTATGCAGGTCAATACCAAATGGCACCTCGAGGCATTCTATGAATTAGCCGATATGATGGACCCATCGCAGAACGCCGAATATGCAGCGATCTTTCTGCTTGATCTTCACGCTGCGCATAAAAGCTGGGACGAGGCGGTAAAGCATTATCACTCATCCGACGCTTCGAAGAATGTGCGTTATCATCAGCGGGTTCTGGCCGAACTTGAGGTGATTTTAGCCGCCAATATGGCTACCGCCCAAGCTGAGCAGAATGATCCAGAGCAACTGGTTGAACAAGGCTCGCGTGAAGGCGAAATTACCGTGCCAGTGAAAAATACTCCCCCTGCCAGCCCCCCGGCACAAACCATTACAAATGCCGCAACAACGCCAAATCTGGACCAGTCGCCTGATGATTTACGCGTGAAGGGCAAGCAACCCTATCTTGCGCGCCAGTGGAACCGGGTTGAGCATTTCAGAACCATTCTGGCGAATGAATCCAGCTAAGCTGCGGAGCTGGAATTTTAGCTATTGCGCTGCCGAGCCAAATCCCCCACATCTGTCGGGTGTTCTGATATTTTTTTATTACTGATGCTGCTGAGATGCTGTCGCTGATTACCCATCCCGATTATGATATTCCGTTGCCTGATGGCCACCGTTTCCCGGCAACCAAGTTCAGCCGGTTGCTGGCGCGGCTTCGCGATGATGGCATAACCGAACGGTTTCAGATTTGCCGCCCCGACCCCGCTACACCAGCCGATCTTTTGCGAACTCAGGACGCCGAATATGTGGCGGCAATTGCCGGCGGAACGCTGGGTAGTGAGGCCATTCGGGTGCTGGGGCTGGCGTGGAGCGAAATTCTGGCGCGGCGGTCATTTCTGGCGGTGAACGGCACTTTGCTGGCAGCGCGCCGGGCGCTTATCCATGGTCTGGCCTGTCATGCTGCTGGCGGAACGCATCATGCGCATTTTGGTCATGGTGCCGGATTTTGTGTTTTTAACGATCTAGCCTATACGGCGGCGCGGTTGGTGGATGAGGGCGCTGTGCAGCGGGTTCTGATTCTGGATTGTGATGTTCATCAGGGCGATGGCACCGCGCGAATTCTTGCAAACCGAGATGATCTGTTCACCTGCTCGGTGCATTGCAGATCCAATTATCCGGCGCGCAAAGCAACCAGCAATCTGGATGTAGAGATTGAACGCGGCAGCGATGATGCCGGGTATCTGGAAATTCTGCAAAGCACTTTGGATAGGTTGGTTGAGGTGATGCCGATGCCTGATTTGGTGATCTATGACGCCGGTGTTGATGTTCATGCTGGCGATAGACTGGGCCTGCTTAACCTTACCTATGACGGCATTAAGCAGCGTGAGGCGATGGTTTTACGCCATTTTCGCGGGCGGGGGATTCCGGTGGCGACGGTTATTGGCGGCGGGTATGGGCTGGATATTGACGAGGTCGCTTATCGTCATTCCTTGGTTTTTCATGCCGCAGCAGCTGAATTTGCCCGGTCCTAGATACGGGTCTATGTATTTACGATATCGGCTTCGGCCTCACGGATTTTTTGAAGAATTATGGCGCTATCCTGCGGCTCAATCCCCAGATCATCCGCAGCCGCGGCGATATGTGTCAATAACCGGTCAAAATGGAATTTTGTAATCTTATAATCAGAATGCGCCTTGCGGATATCACGCCCCCGATAGATGTCGGGCCCGCCGGTTACAACGCTCAGAAAGTCGGCGACATGATCGCGCAGAATGTCGGTATCAACATGTACAAAAAAATGCGCGAGATCAGGGTCAACCAAAACCCTGTCATACATTTGTTCGGCCAATCCAGAGGTAATCCGGCTACCATATTTAAGGAATAAGGGTGGCTGCATTAAAATATACCTGTGGTGGTGGATGCCTGTGGTGGTGGATGCTTGACGGCCTGAGGCTTATCGTGGCTGATTTTTTATAATCCGATTGTCTGATAACCTTGTGCAATGCGCCCGATGGCAACCATCATCGCGGCTGTGCGCAGGTCAGGAACACCCTTCTCGGAATTCCACACATCGCTGATTACCCGGTAGCTATCTCGCATTGTGTCTTCCAATCCTGAACGAACCAGATCAATTTCATCGCCGCCTTCGATAGCTTTGGCGGCCAGATCTTCAGGAAAGCTTTTGCCGGTCAGCAATTCAATTCCGGCGATCAGCGCGGTAAAACGGCTTTCCTCGGCGCGGCGTTGCATGCGCCCGAACCGGATCCGGCTGAGATTTTTTATCCATTCAAAATAACTGACCGTCACCCCGCCCGCATTGGCGTATAGATCGGGGATAATCACAACGCCGCGCTGACAAAGGATGGCGTCGGCATTGGATGATACCGGTCCGTTCGCCGCCTCAATGATCAAGGGCGTTTTGATGCGCGGCGCATTGGCCTTGGTAATCACCCGCTCCATTGCTGCCGGAATTAGGATGTCGGCGTCAACTTCCAGCATTTCGATTCCACTTTCTTGAAACCCCTGAAAGCCCTTTACACTGCCGCTTGTGACAATATGCGTCTCTAAAGCGGCGATATCGATGCCCTTTTCATTCACGACACACCCATCGCGCTCCAGCACATGGGTGATCAGCGCCCCGTCTTCACGCGATAAAAACAACGCGGCGTGATAGCCAACATTGCCCAGTCCCTGAACAATGATCCGCTTTCCGGCCAGACCCGGGGAAAGGTTTGTCTTGGCAACGTCCGCCGGATGATCAAAAAAGGCGCGAAGAGCATATTGAACGCCGCGCCCTGTAGCCTCAACCCGGCCCGCAATGCCGCCTTTACTAACAGGCTTGCCGGTAACGCAGGCCCATGCATTCAGCTCGGCCGGGTTCAGACGCCTATATTCATCCGCCATCCACGCCATTTCGCGCTCACCCGTTCCAACATCGGGGGCAGGGACGTTTTGCGAGGGGTGAATAAGATCGCGCTTAGCAAGTTCTTGGGTAAACCGGCGCGTAATCCGCTCAAGTTCGGCTTCGTTCCATTCGCGTGGATCAATAATCAGGCCGCCTTTTGCGCCGCCAAAAGGAACTTCGACAAGAGCGCATTTGTAACTCATCAACGCGGCAAGAGCTTCGACTTCATCCTGATTTACGTTCGGGGCAAACCGAATACCGCCTTTAACCGGCTCAAAATGTTCGGAGTGAACCGAACGATATCCGGTAAAAGTAAAAAGCCGGTTACGAAGCCGGACACCAAAGCGAACCACATAGGTGGAATTGGCCGCCATGATTTTGGTGGCAAGGTCAGCGTCAATCTGGTTGTCAGGCTGTGTTTTGTTTAGATAAGCAACGGCGTTCGCAAAATTTGTCTCAATCGATTGTAGGAAATCGGTCCCTGCCATTTCATGTCATAACCCGAAAAAGGGCTATCCCCCTGATGATAGACGCTCATCATTATCGACTGCATCATTATCGACTGCATCATTGTCGCTTTTCACTTTTAGTGCAAACAGTATAGGGGGCATTTACAAATACCCCCTATACCTGCCCGAGATGGCGTTCCCAATCGTGCTATCGAACCTAGTGGTATCGAACCCAGTGCTATCGAACCCAGTGCTATCG
>CALLKZ010000023.1:0-32996 GCA_938082345.1 uncultured Alphaproteobacteria bacterium | reverse complement strand
TCCGTCGGCCCAGATCATCTGGTCACGGTCGGCCAGAGTTTGATTTGCAGTTGGACCGTCTACGGTGATGCAATCGGCGCTGTGAATTTGATAAACCGCTGCCATCTGATTTTGATCAAGCTGCAATGCTGCCGCCGCTATTCCTCTGTTCGCTGCAATCTTGTCAGTCGAATCAGCCGATCCAAAACCGCAATTCAAGCTGGCATAAACGCCGGTGCTTAAACCGCCCTCTGCCGAAAAGAAACCGTGCCGCGCCAGCGCCGAGGTGGCGGGGTGAAACAGATAGGGAGTTTTGTCCTGAGCGATATGAAAACCTGTCGCCTTTGGAACATCAGACTGCGGGTGTATCGGGTGAGACATTATGGGCTGCTTCCGTCTGGCTTGAGTGTTTTGGCCAGCGGCGTCGCCTCAAAGCCCGGAGGCACCCCTTCGCCGTTCGGCACCAGCAATGCAACTTTGAAAACCTCACCCATCTGGGCGGGGCTGGTCAGCCGGTCAATCGCCGCCAGCAAGGCGCGTCGCATTTCCGGGTCAGCCTTGGTTCCGGCGGCCTCGGCGCGCATCGCTAATCCGATTTGCATTAAAAACCGGCCTTGCGGAACGGGGCCAATCATCCGCGCGCCGCCAGCCTGTGCAGCCCGGCCCAGTGCGGCAAAATCAACCCAGTGTGACAGGTCGGCCTTGCCCGGGGCGTGAAACACATCAACAGGCTTATGCTCGGCAACCGCTTGCAAACTGTCACCCGGATTACCGTTCAGGCCATAATCTATAATCAGAAACGCGCCACCATACTGCGCAATGTGGCGGGCAAGCTGTAACATTACGTCCTCGGCCGCCGGACAAAATTCAGCAATCATGCCGTCATGCGGCGCATCGAAGGCCGCGTCGGGGAGGGGGTGCACAGGATCGCCAACACCAAAATCCAGTCGCCCCTTGGTCACGGTCACCGTGCGGCGGTGCCATTTGCCTTTGGTAAACTGGATTTGGGCGACAGGCAGCGCATCAAAAAATTCATTGGCAATACCAAAGAGGGGCGCGTCAATAGTGGCACGCAGGCTGGTCACATCATCATGCCAGACCGGAGGGCGAGATTGATTGTGGAGTTGGGCACCAGCATCAGCACCAGCATCAGTGTCAGTGTCAGCAAGTGTAGCGGCCTGAAGGGATCGCAAAAGCGGGCTAGTTTCAACAAGATGCAGCGGGGCGGTAGCCAGCGACGGCATCAAATGCTGCCAGACCTGACGCATGTCACGCATCAATGTACCGCGGCCCGGGCCAGCCTCAACAATGACCGCGTTTTCAGGCTGACCGGACAGCTCAAACATATGCGCCAGAAACAGTCCGCACATCTCGCCAAACAATCCGGAAATTTCGGGGGCGGTGACAAAATCGCCAGCGATGCCAAACGGATCCTTGCTGGCGTAATAGCCGCCATCAGCACCGCCAAGACAAATCGCCATAAAGTCATCGACACCCAGTGGCCCGCCCTCGGTAATGCGGGCAATCAGGTCTGCGCCGAGGTCGCAAGCTTTATCCTGATGGGGCAAACTCATGATTTCTTCTGCCCCCACCAAATCCACAGTCCACCAGCGATCATTGGCAGGCATAGGAACTGCCCCATCGTTGCCAGCCCGAATAGCGTTCCAAGGTGGGCATCAGGCTCGCGGACAAATTCGATGAAAAAGCGCGCGGCCCCGTATCCGGTTAACAAGGCCGCGGTCATCCGTCCGGGATGGGACAGCCAGCCGCGCCGAAAGCCGAAAATCATAACCAACCCCAACCCCAGCCCTTCCAGCCCTGCTTCATAGAGCTGGCTTGGATGGCGCGCCAGACCATCGCTGTAAGGAAATACCATTGCCCATGGCAGGTCGGTTGGGCGGCCATATAATTCGGCATTGATAAAGTTGGAGATACGGCCCAGAAAAAGCCCGATAGGCGTCACCATGGCAACGCGGTCGCTAACCAGAAAAACATCAATTTTCTGGTGGCGGGCAAAAAGCCACATGGCAATGCTAACGCCCAAAAGTCCGCCATGGAATGACATTCCGCCTTGCCACACTTTTAGAATGTCGAGGGGGTTCGCTAGATAATGGCCCGGACTGTAAAATATCACAAAGCCAAGCCGACCCCCAAGAATCACGCCAAACAGAACATAGCTTAAGAGACTATCCAGACCGATAATTTTTATCGGTGCGTGCGGGAGGCGGGCCTCACGGCGCAAAAGCCAATAACCGACCAGCAACCCGCCAATATAGGCAAGCGCGTACCAACGAATGCCAAACCCGCCAAAATTAATTAAAAACGGGTCAAATTCCGGAAGAATGATGCCAGCAGTCATGTGCCTGTCCGATGTTTAGATGATGAAATTCAGATGATAACTTTAAGCCTTGCAGTGTTAAGTCTCTCAAGTTCAATTCTCGGAGCCAAAATTATTCCGACTATAATAAACTTCATAGAATATCGCATTCGATGAATGCGTGGTATTGGAAAGCGCGTCAAGATACCATAGATAATAGGAACGCGTGGTGTCAGATCACAATTATTCAATGACGGGATTAGGGTAATCGGCGACGGCCCGCAAATGATACGCCAGCGAACATCAAGGGAGAGCCGATAATGCGAGGCCGCACAAATTTTATTTCTGATCTGGCGCAAATGGCCAATGGGGCTGCATCGGCACTTGGCGGCCTGCGTGAGGAAATTGATAATATCGTCAAGCAACGGTTGGAACGCAGTCTGAATGCGCGCGGGCTTGTCACGCGTGAAGAGTTTGACGCCCTACGCACGCGGCATGAGGCGCTGGCAGCGCGGCTTGCAGATATGGAAGCCCGCCAGTCCAGGTCAAACAACGGGCCCACACCACCGACTCGTAAGAAAACGGCCAAGGCTGCAAGTGATTCTTCCAGTATTAAGGGCAAGAATCCGGGCAAAAAGACCTCCAAGAAGGCGTCGCCCAAAGCATAAAACGCATGCGGCAGCGATCTGCTGTCCGCCTTTTAAAATAGTCATATTTGTATGCGTGACGAGCAACGTCTGCGAACCCATTGATTTATGGCGATTCGGCAAACTTATCCACAAGCAGATGTGTTCGACCGTCCTCAAACCACAAAATATTGTGTTGAAACTGCTCTCATGATCCTGCATCTTGTGTGCTCAAACGACAGAGCAGGATTCGCCGAAAATGGCCTCAACCTCTTCCACGATAGACTTTGCGCTTGCGCATCCGATTGACCTTGTCAGGCGGTTTGTCGTTCGTCAGGATTGGCTGGTTCAGCAGCAGGATCGTGATGCTGTTCTTGCGGAAATACCTGGTCGTTGGTGTGACTATCAACTTGCCGTTTCGTGGCAGGACAGCGAAGAGACAATGCAGGTGGTCTGCCGGATTGATGTTTGCGCGGATGCCGGCCAGCTTGGTGATCTTGCCATGCTTTCGGCTTTGCTGAACCAGCAGCTGTATATTGGACATTTGGCGATTGCCAATACGGGCGGACTTGCGAATTGCGAGTTGGAGCTTCGCCATACGCTGGCGCTTCGCGGGGCTGGTGGGGCAACGCCGGAACAGGTTGAAGATGTTGTTGATATCATGCTGGGTGAGTGCGAGCAGGTTTACCCTGCCATCTATCAGGTGGTGCATGGCGATATGCCAGCGCATGATGCTGCGGCTGCCGTGATGATGGTCACCGAGGGAGAAGCATAATAGCGGGTTTAGGCCCGTTGCAGTGCTTGCGATTAAAATGAAGCCACTGATAACGCTGATTGGCTGCGGTAAAATGGGCAGTGCAATGCTGCGTGGATGGCTGGGTGATAGCACGCTCGAAGCCGACTTTATCATTGTTGAGCCGATGCAAGATTATCTTGGATGGACTGCTGCACATGACAACGTCACCCTCACTGATAGTCTTGTTAGCGCGTCTGCAATAGGGCGTAGTGCGTCGATGATTGTATTGGCGGTAAAGCCGCAAATGATGGCTGAGGCTATTGCAGGGCTTGGCGAGCTTGCCGATGTGAATACGGCATTTTTGTCGATTGCTGCCGGAATTCCTACACGCTGGTTCACCAAAATGCTGGGTGGTGACGCGCTGGTTCTGCGCTCTATGCCGAATACTCCGGCTGCGATTGGTAAGGGTGTGACGGCACTTTATTCGGGCAACGCTCCGACGCAGGTTCGCGCGCTGGCAACACAGCTTTTGCAGGCCATTGGCGCGGTTGTGCATCTGGATGATGAGGCCTTGATGGACGCCGTAACCGCGGTATCGGGGTCGGGACCGGCCTATGTTTTCCTTCTGGCTGAGGTGATGACCGCTGCCGGAATTGAGGCTGGCCTTCCCGAAGCACTGGCAAAACAGCTTGCCGAGGCCACTGTTACCGGCGCGGGTGATCTGATTGCCGCTGCTGATGAGCCGCCGTCGCAGCTGCGCATCAATGTCACTAGTAAAGGCGGGACGACCGCTGCTGCATTGGCAGTGTTGATGGCTGAAGACGGTTTGGCACCCTTGATGCGGCGCGCAATTCTGGCGGCGCGTGACAGGTCGGTCGAGCTTGGTAATTGACATGAGGCCAATCTGAGTTTGGCCGATCTAATAATATGTCAACTTGATTGGAGCGCATATCATGCCCATCTCTATCAATAAGGCAGAATAGCGCGGTTTCAGCTAGGGCAGGGTGATGAAAATGGAAACGACAGGCAGCAAAAATCCAGCGGATGAAATGATGGATAGGCTTGCAGAGGCGGCTTGGAAGCGGCTTGCAGACACGCCGCCTAGCGCGCTCCATATCGACGATATTGCGCTTGATGCGGGGGTGTCTGCGAGTGCGGCGCGCGCCGTCGCTGGCAGTATTACGGCTTTAATAATGCATCAGTTAGCCGGGTTGGACCGACGTGCAGTTCTGGAAAGTCTTGCCGATATTGAAGATGCGGGTGAGGTCAGTATTCGCGATAAAATCGTGGAAGCATTGATGCACAGATTTGAGGTTTATGCCCCTTACCGCGCACAAATTACCCAGCTTGATCGTGCGGCACGGCGCGATCCTGATCTGGGGGTACGCTTGTTGGGCTCGCTTTCCCATGCAATGCGGATGTTGCTGCGGATGGCGGGTGATGATCTGACCGGGCTTTCCGGGGAAGCGCGGGTCAGAGGCGTTGCTCTCGTTGCCATAATGGTGGCGCGCGTGTGGCAGAAGGATGATACGCCGGACCTTTCCACAACATTAAAAGATATCGACAACAAGCTGGCCCGCGCCGAAGAATGGGGCCGTAGCTTGCGGGTATTGAGAGATGGTGCATCGTCAGATACGTCCGCCAATCATGAATATGAAGCCCAATATGAAGCGGGACATGAAGATGAGAATGGTGGAAATCCTGGCGGCGGTCCAACCAGTTATCAATAGGCCAGACCTTCACCCAAACCAGAGCTTCACCCAAACCAGAGCTTCACCCAAAGCTAGGCCCTCACCCAAAATATTTGATCAAAGGGGTATTCTGATGAGCAATTCAACGCCGCTGACCAGCTTTGATGATTTCATGAAAATCGATATCCGCTGTGGAACGATAATCGAAGCGCTGCCATTTCCAGAAGCGCGCAAACCTGCCTTCAAGTTGGTGATTGATTTTGGTGATGATATCGGCAAGCGCAAATCATCAGCGCAGATCACCGAACTCTATGATGTGGAAACGCTGATTGGACGACAGGTAATGGCGGTTGTTAATTTTCCGCCGCGGCAGATTGGCCCGTTTATGTCCGAAGTGTTAACGCTAGGTGTTTCAAACGCCGATGGAGATGTGGTTCTGATCGCACCGGATCAGAATACGCCAGACGGGGCTCGCCTTCATTAGATAGCCTTTATTAGAAAAGGTCTCACTAGATGGAAGATTCCCTTAAACCGGAAGCTTGATCGTTACGCGCAGACCGCCAAGCGGCGAGTCGTCTAAAATCAGCTCGCCGCCATGCCCAAGCACAATATCGCTGGTAATCGACAGGCCGAGACCTGTGCCGCCTGTCTGGCGGTTGCGTGAGGCCTCTAACCGGACAAAGGGGCGCAAAGCGTCGGCGCGGCGTTCGGCGGGGATGCCTGCCCCATTATCGTCAAACCAAATTGTCACCTCGTCATTGCGATATCTCGCGCTAATCTCGGCTTTGGTTGCATAGGCCAGCGCGTTTGAGATGATGTTTTCAAAAGCCCGCCTGATCCCTTTGCGCCGCAACGGAAAAATTGGCAAGGCTGTAGAAGGTGGCGTGAAAACAACGTCAAAATGATGCGCGCCCCGCGTTTGTTTTGCGATCCGCTCAAGCATGGTTTGAACGTCGGTATCCTCGGTCGGCTCATCACCTTCACCGGCAGCAAAGCTGAGATAGGCGTCGATCATCTCTTCCATCTCGGCAAGATCGGACCGCATCGCTTCAGCATCTTCATTGTTTGCCATTAACGCAAGCTGCAAGCGGATACGGGTCAGGGGCGTGCGAAGATCATGGCTAACGCCAGCCAGCATTTCAGTGCGCTCGTTCAACTGCCGCATGATCCTGTGCCGCATGGCCTGAAAGGCGCGTCCGGCAAGGCGAACTTCGCGAGCACCTTCTAACTGATAATCAGCGGCTTGTCGTCCAAGGCCAAGCTCTCGCGCTGCATTGGCCAACCTTAGGATGGGGCGAACCTGACCGCGCATAAAAAGCATTGCAGTGGTAAAAAGCAGGATTGATGATCCCAGTGTCCAGCCAAAAAAAGTCCAGCTCGTGGAAGAGAAAATTCGTTTCCGGCTGGCGTAAATTCGCAAGTACCCATTATCCAATTCCAGATCGACATAGATAAGATTGGGATCGGAATCGAGATTAACCTTCCAGTCCGAAGTCAGGCGTTTTTCAAGTTCTCGCTGCAACATCTGTTCGGCATAGCTTTGGTTGGGGCTAGCCTCTGGTGGCGTCCATTTTTCATCGGGTTGGTGCTGAATGGGAAATGAAAAATAGCGCCAGCCAGTTTCCTGAATCAGCTCAATGGTTGCAGCATCGGGGCTTTTTCCGGCACGGTCGGCCAGCAGGCTGATGTCCGACGCCAGCTGGCTTGCCATATGGCGGGTCACGGTGTCCCAGTGCCGGTCATAGAAAATGAAAACGGTAATCAACTGCACCATGATCATCGGCACCAGAACGATCGAGAGCATCCTCCCGAAAAGTGTTTTTGGAAGGTAATTACGAAGCTGCATTGATTGGGCCTGCAGGGCTGTCGGTGCGAAGCATCCAGCCTTTATTACGGACGGTCTGAAGATAGACCGGGAACCGGGGATTGGGTTCAATTTTGGCGCGCAGACGGGCGACGGCAACATCGATTGACCGGCCGCGCATGGTGCTATCCATCGCTAACGTAATATCATCGCGCGACAATACTTGGTCGGGGGCAGCGGCAAAGCTTACCAGAAGTTTCTGTTCGGCGTTGGTAATGTGAATCCGCCCTGACGTGTGCATCAGAACCTCCGCGTTCAGATCAAAGCTATAAGGGCCAAAATTGACGACATTATCCGGCGTTGATGGCCGGACTGCCGCGCGGGCAAGAATAGATTTGATTCGCAGCACAAGTTCACGCGGCTCAAACGGCTTTGACATATAATCATCCGCCCCGGTCTCAAGGCCGGTAATCCGATGTTCGGTCTCGGACATTGCGGTCAGGAACAGTGCCGGAACCGGATTTGATTCGCGAAGCGATGCCAGAAATTCAAGGCCGGTCTCGCCCGGCATCATGATATCGACAATCAACAGATCAAAGACCAGACCTTCTAATGCGCGCCGCGCATCCACGGCAGATCCAACATCGCTGACCCGAAATCCGCTTTCTTCCAGAAACCGGCGCATCAACAGTCGCAACCGTTCATCATCATCAATGACCAGAATGTGCTGATCACTCATTTGATGCCCTTCCGGCCTTTCCAGAATGCGAAATCTGACGCCGCGTTTCAGTGTCTAACAGCCCTTCAAGAACCCGCTGAAATCCTTCAACGGCAATCATTCCCGCCTCGCGATAGGCTTTTGCAAACCGTTGTCCTTGAACCGAAGTCAGCCGGTCTTCCAGCTTTGCCCCGGTCTCAGTCAGATACAGCAACCGCTGGCGCCGGTCATCAGGGCCAGTTTTCTGAATGACAAAACCAGTATTGACCAATGCCGACAGCACCCGCGAAAGGCTCTGTTTGGTGATGTTCAAGATGGTCAGAAGCTCGCTTACCGTGATTCCGGGATTGCGCCCGATAAAATAAATGGCCCGATGATGTGCGCGTCCCATATTCTGCTCGGCTAGGATAGAATCGGCCTCACCGGTGAAATCGCGATATGCAAAAAACATCATCTCGATGCCACGCCGAAGCTCTTCCTCGCGCAGAAAAAGGGCCTTACCGATGGGTTTTACGTCAGCCATGTTGACCAATTATCTTTTACGGTGTTAGCGTTAGAGAACAGTACCATAATAAGTCCGAAATGGAACTATTTTTTGTGCAAACATACTGGCGTATTTTCGCGATGGGCCGGGTAATAGGGTAGGGCAGGCAGCATTCCGAACGACAGGGTGGTGCCGTAGGAGGAAAAAGAAATGGCGTTAATACCATTTGATGATCGCGATGGGTCGATCTGGCTAAATGGCGAGATTATTCCATGGCGGGATGCAAAAACACACACGCTGAGCCACGGGTTGCATTATGCCAGTCTGGTTTTTGAGGGAGAGCGTGCCTATTCAGGCGTGATTTTCAAAGGTCGTGAGCATACCGAACGCCTGCGAAATTCCTGCAATCTGATGGATTTTGACATTCCGATGACCGATGATGAGGTTGATGCTGCCAAACAGGCGGTGATTGAGGCTAACGGTATCATCGATGGTTATGTGCGCGCGTTTTGTTGGCGCGGTTCTGAGATGATGGCAGTGTCGGCGCAGAATACCACGACTCATGTCGCCATTGCCGCGTGGGAATGGCCAAGCATGTTCGATCCGGAAACAAAAATGAAGGGCATCACGCTCGACATTGCCGATTGGAAGCGTCCGTCGCCCGAATCTGCGCCGGTTCATGCAAAAGCGGCAGGCCTTTATATGATCTGCACCCTGTCCAAACATGCAGCCGAAAAGAAGGGTTTTGAGGATGCGTTGATGCTGGATTATCGCGGCTATATTGCCGAGGCGACCGGCGCGAACGTTTTTTTCGTTGATCATGAGGGAACACTACATACCCCGATTGCCGATTGTTTTCTAGACGGCATCACCCGCCGTACAGTGCTGGCACTGGCCGAATCGATGCAGATGAAGGTAGTGCAACGCCATATTCAGCCTGAGGAATTGGCTGAGATGAGTGAATGTTTCCTGACCGGCACAGCTGCCGAGGTCACGCCGGTATCAAAGATTGGTGATTATAGCTTTACGCCGTCCGACATCAGCCGGCAGATGGTTGATGGATACGAGGAACTGGTCCGGGGCCGCATTTCTATCTAACGCGGTACCAAGCAGAATAAGTGCAGATTATTAAATGCGGCTGGGACAAGAGCGTTCCAGCCGTTTTGCGCTTTTAGGTTTTCCACTTATCCAGCGCGCTGGTATCGCTCTGCCGTGCATCGACCCAGCTGGTGACATCGCCGCGCTCTTCGGCTTTCCAAAAGGGCGCATCGGTTTTTAAAAAATCCATGATGAACTGGGCTGCGTCAAACGCCGCTTGGCGGTGCGCTGACGCCGCTGCAACAAGGACGATCTGATCCCCGGCAACCAGCCGCCCAACACGGTGAATGATGGTGACATTCTCCAGCGGCCAGCGTGACATTGCTTCGGCTTCGATGCGGTCTAGCTCTTGCTCAGTCATCCCGGGGTAATGTTCCAGCGTCATCGCGGTGACACCTTGATCGCTGCTCATTCCGCGTACCGTGCCCACAAACAGCGCAATCGCCCCGACATTGTCGGCCTGCAGCGCCCTGCTTTCGGCGCCGACATCGAAATCCTCATTCTGCACGCGCACCGACATGATTTACCCTCCGGTTACAGGTGGGAAAAAGGCGACTTCATCTCCCGCCACAATTGCCGTGTCCAGATCACCATAAGTGCGGTTCACCGCAACCCGCACCGCGCGCAGGTTTTTCAGCGCCAGTGCATGTCCCGATGATCGCGCCACCAAATGCGGAATGAGATCGCCGACCGTTTTAACATTGGCCTCAAGCGTCACCGTTTCAAGATCGGTTCCGGTATGCTCACGCATCCAGGCGAAGTAACGCAGAGTGATAGTGGTGCTGCTCACAGGCCAGACTCCCGAAATGGAATAAAGGACAGATAGTCTCCAACAGACACACCGTCATTATCAACCGGAAGTTCAACCAATCCATGCGCCCCGGTCAGCGATGAAAGCACGCCCGCACCCTTGCGGCCATGCAGTTGCATGACCGGGGCGCCGTCACTGGCAGTCTCTAATCGAACTCGCAGATATTCTAGTCGGCCGACAGATTTGCGGTGATTGAATCCGGCCGCAACAGGCAGCCGCATGACGGGCTTTGCCATCCCACCAGCCAACGCCGTTAAAACCTGTGCCGCAACCAGCCTGTAGCAGACAAAGGCCGCCACCGGATTGCCCGGAAGGCACAGCAACGGTTTGCCGCCCAGAACACCGGCAGACATTGGTCTACCGGGTTTGATTGCCAGCCGCCAGAATGCTGGTTCAATTGCCAGCGCTGCCATGGCGGCTTGTGTGTGATCTTCATCGCCATCCGATGCCCCGCCTGATGACAGGACAGCATCACACCCGTCCAATGCGGTCCGATATGCACCCGTCAGGGCATCGGCATTGTCAGGAATAATGCCGAAATCACGCACCATATACCCGTCATCGGCAAGCATCGCGGCTAGCATTGGCCGGTTTGAATCATGTAGCTGGCCAAATTTGGGTGCATTTCCGGGTTCGATGATTTCATCGCCCATCGATATCAGGGCGATGGTCAGGCGGCGCTTGGTTTGCAGTCTGGCAAAGCCAGCGGCGGCGGCGATACCAATATCCGCCGTGCCTAGCCGCGTACCGGCTTTGATAATGACCTCACCCTTGCGGAGATTTTCTCCGGCAGGGCGGTTGTTCGCCCCCACCGCAATCTGCTGCTTTAAACGCACATGCGAGGTCCCGGCGTCAAAATCGCAAAATTCATGCATCGCGACCGCATTCGCCCCTATCGGCATAATTGCACCGGTAAAAATGCGAACCGCACTGCCAGCCGCCAGCGTTTGCGTAAAAGGATGTCCGGCAGCGGCGCGGCCAACAACTGGAAAAGAATGATCAGGATTGCCAGCTATGATTTCAGCATCGATAGCATACCCATCAACGGCGGCATTATTGCTGGCGGGAAGGTCGGTTGGGGCAATCAGATCATGCGCCAGATACCGGCCCACGGCATCAGCAATATTCACCTCCTCGTCACCCGGATTTCCGGTGATAAGGCCGATCAGTTTTTCCACGGCTTGTTGTGGTATAAGGCTGCTGCGGTAAAGGTCCGCGCTTGATCCCCCGCTCTGGATGGTGCTGCTCATGATGCGCCGTCCATATTATTATTTCCTGCAAGGGTGCAGACGAAATCAACGATTGCCGCTGCATCGTTCAAATCCAGTATGGGCAAATCCAGTATGGGTAAATCCGGGTTTGAGGCGGTGCCCGCAAGGTCGCTTGTCAACGAGCTTGGCGTGTCAGTGGCCACGGCAATGATCATCGGGTCGTTTGGAAACAGGGCAGGGGAGGCGTTATCAGGGCGAAAAATTTCAATCTTTGGAATGGCCTCGCGTTTAAATCCTTCAACCAGGACAATATCCGCCGGGTTTAATGCGGTCAGCAGATCAGCAAGTGATCGTTCAGAATGCGGGCGGTTTTCGCTAAAAATCACCGATCGGCTAGTCGACGCCACAACCACTTGACGAGCCCCTGCCTGACGGTGGCGAAAACTATCCTTGCCCGGAGTGTCAGCATCAAATTTATGATGCGCGTGTTTGATTGTTGCGATGTCCAAGCCGCGCAGATTTAGGCCAGCGATTATTTTTTCGGCAAGCGTTGTCTTGCCACTACCCGACCATCCGGCAAGACCTATCACATAGCCGTGCCTTGCAATGGCGGCGGCAAGTTCAGGGTCAGTCTGGGCCATTGCTGACATGCAAGAGAACGCGTTGAAAATATTGAATGCCGGTCTGTGCGGTGATAATCGCGGCAACCCAGAAAACGACCAGTCCGGCCTCATTGACAAACTGCAATCCCGGGAAAACCGGTGCGGCAATCAACATGCCGATGGCGATAAGTTGCAAAGTTGTCTTCCATTTCGCCAGCATCGAAACAGAAAGGCCAAGATTGCGCCCTGCGGTGAATTCACGAAGTCCGGAGACCAGAAATTCGCGTAGAATAATAATAAGCGCTGGTAGGAAGAACAGCCAACCGTCATTCGTAACAGTCGCCAACGCCAGCAAAGATGCACCGATCAGAACTTTGTCGGCAATCGGATCCAGCATCGCGCCAAATTTGGAAACAATACCAAGCCGCCGCGCCATCCATCCGTCAAAAAAGTCTGAAATGCTGGCAAGCAAGAACAGCGCCAGCGCGGGGGTATAGCCGCTTGATGGTTTATCAATCCAGATAAGTACGGCTACGGCGGGCGCAATTAGAATGCGTGCTACCGTCATCCAGTTTGGCACCGATTTCAGGGGGATCATCATTTTATACTCTTCTCCCCCCGTGCACGCCCCGCCAGCTATGCTGCAAATGCCAAGTTTTGTTACCTGTATTTTATGCTCAATTAAGCCTGTTTTTCAAGCATCTCTCAAGCTACCATCACGGTGGGCTGAGTATGGCGCATGCGGTCATGAATGCCCACTATAAAACCAGTCATATAGCTGTTTTGCCATAGCTTTCGAGATACCCTCGACGGCTTCCAAATCTTCTAGCCCTGCTGCCCCGACGGCGCGCGCCGATCCAAAATGTGCCAGCAATGCTTTTTTGCGCCGTGGACCAATGCCTGGAACCCCGTCCAGCGGGCTGGTTAACTCAGTCTTTTGGCGTTTGGCGCGGTGTGTTCCAATTGCATATCGGTGCGCCTCATCGCGAAGCCGCTGCAAAAAATGCATGGCGGATGATTGTGGTGACAGCGTAAAGCTTTGGCGTTCGCGCATATGAAACTGCTCGCGGCCAGCATTGCGGTCGGGGCCTTTTGAAATGGCAACCACGGTGATATCAGAAACGCCAAGATCATCCATAACCTCGCTCACCACGCCAAGCTGACCTTTGCCGCCGTCAATTAATAGTAAATCCGGCCAATTCTCGCCAGTCCGGTCGGGGTCTTCCTTCAACGCGCGCTCAAACCGCCGGTGGATGACTTGGCGCATCATGGCGAAATCATCGCCAGTTGCAACCGCATTCCTGCCATCGGCACGAATGTTAAAGCGGCGGTAAGCGGCCTTGTTAAAGCCTTCGACACCGGCAACAATCATTCCACCAACCGCGTGTTTTCCCTGAATGTGCGAATTATCATAAACCTCAACACGGTCAGGCGGCGCGTCCATTGCGAATAGATTACCAAGTTCGGTCAGCAGGCGCCGCTGCGAGCTGGTATCGGCAAGGTTGCGCGCCAACGCCTCTTCTGCATTGTGCAATGCCATATCGGTAAGTTTGGTGCGGGCGCCGCGTTGGGGGCGGGTGATCTTGACTTCCCGCCCGGCACGTTCAGACAGCGCCCGCCCCAACAGCGGTTTGTCTTCGGGGTCGTGCGAGACCAGAATTTCTGCGGGAGGGTCTTTATCCTCGTAGAATTGTCCCAGAAAGGCGGTCAGCACGGCGGCGTGTGAGGTGTCGGCATTATGTGTCATGAAATAGGAACGGTTACCGTAATTTGATCCGCCCCGGATGAAAAATATCTGCAGGCATGATCGCTCACCGCTACGGGCGAGGGCGATAATGTCGGCATCTCGCAAGTTGGGAAGGTTAATGTCCTGATTGGCCTGAATACCGCTTAACGCGCGAATACGGTTGCGCCAGATTGCGGCGGTCTCAAATTCTAGCGCTTCGGCAGCCGCATGCATGTGCTTGGCATAATCGCGTTGAATTTTGGCAGATTCGCCCGATAAAAAGCGCCGCGCCTGCTCCATTTGAGCAGCATATTCAGTCGCGCTAATCAGGCCGACACATGGCCCTGTACAGCGCTTAATCTGATATTGGAGGCAAGGGCGCGTCCGCGCTGAAAAAATCGAATCCGAGCAGGTCCGTAGCATGAAGGCCCGCGCCAGGTCGGCAACGGTCCGGTTTACGGCGCCAGCTGACGCAAAGGGGCCGAAATAGTCACCTTTGCGGTTTTTACGGCCACGATGCTTGGTCAACTGGCCGAATTCATGATCGGCAGTCAACAGGATTTGTGGCAGGCTTTTATCGTCGCGAAGCAGAATATTGTAGCGCGGCTTCATTTTCTTGATCAGGTTCGATTCAAGAAGCAGCGCCTCAATCTCGGACTTGGTGACGATGACTTCCAGCTTTTCGGTTTCACTGACCATTCGCAGCAAACGGTTGGAAAGACGGTTTGGCTGGGTATAGCTGCCAACGCGCCGGACCAACGCGCGGGCTTTGCCGACATACAGCACTTCACCAACGCCGTTTAGCATACGGTACACGCCGGGATCCCCCGTTAGTTTTCGGGTTTCCGATTTCAGATAGGCAATTCCGCGTGCCAGATCGGGCGGCAGGTTCGTTGCCTTGTGTCGGGGGTGAATATCAGTCATGCTACTTTAAGTTAAACGGCCTTTTGGTTGCACGCTAGCGGGTGCGACAATCCTACGTGAGACAATCCTACGTGAGACAATCCAAAGTACGACAATCCTACGTGCGACAACCCTACGGCAAAAAATGATTTTGGCTTATCTATCATCGGCTTGCCAAGGTCTAATCATGAAATTATTTGCAGCCTGACATAACGCTAGGTCTAGGGGAATAAAACAATCCCCGAAACTTGTGGATAAACCTGTGGATTAATTCGATCCGGCATTGCTTTGATGCTGATTTTATAGCAAATTTTTCGGTTTGATTAAAAATTAGGCAATTCAGATAAATATAATAAAATCAGTTAGTTATATATTAGTAATTTGATCATCATACAAAATTAATACAAAAAAGACGAATCTTCTAAATAAATTGCGAAGGTTTTGTTTTACTGTGAACAACCGTTGCGGGGTTGGCTGCGATTCGGGCTGGTGATACAGCCGATTGTCAACTCAATTCTATCGTAAAAACACGGTAATTTTTCAGATTCAACTCGGCTAAATCTCTCCTCAAAAAATCCAGCAAAAACAGATGCTGCTTATGACTTTTGGAAATATTTTGGCGTGATTTAGCGTCGGCGAGGGCGTTTTCTAGCGGGCGCGCCCGGGGTTCCGGCGGGGAAACGTGCCCCGTTGGTGGCATCACTTCCGGCCTGAAATTTTTCGGCAATTGATTGCGGAACCCCCGGCGCATTCAGCCCCAGTTCAGCCGCCTCCATCCGCCGCAACTCATCGCGGAGCCGCGCGGCTTCCTCAAATTCCAGATTGGCGGCGGCGTCCTGCATTGATTTTTGCAGATCGGCAACCACTGCGGCGTAATTATTGCCAACCAGATCGCCAGCTTTTTGTCCGGCCTCGGCGGTGACGCGGTCGGCGCGGTCATAAACCGAATCCAGAACGTCATTTATATCTTTGCGGATTGATTCCGGCGTTATCCCATGTTTTTCGTTCCACGCTTCCTGTTTGGCGCGGCGGCGGTTGGTTTCATCCAGCGCATATTGCATCGAATCGGTAATCCGGTCTGCATAAAGGATAACCCGCCCGTCGATATTTCGCGCCGCCCTGCCGATGGTCTGGACCAGCGATGTTCGCGAGCGAAGATAGCCTTCCTTATCCGCGTCCAGAATGCCAACCAGCGCGCATTCGGGAATGTCCAGCCCCTCACGCAGAAGGTTGATCCCGATCAGAACGTCAAACACGCCAAGCCGCAAATCGCGCATGATCTCGATCCGCTCCAACGTGTCGATATCCGAATGCAGATAGCGCACCCGAATGCCCGCCTCATACATATATTCGGACAACGCCTCGGCCATTTTTTTGGTCAAAGTCGTGATCAGCACGCGCTGGCCCTTAGCGGCGGAATCGCGGCATTCGGCAATAATATCATCAACCTGACTGGCGGTTGGCCGCACAATGCAGTCAGGGTCCGTCAGGCCGGTGGGGCGAACCACCTGTTCGGAAAAGACGCCGCCCGTGCGCTCCATCTCCCACGGTCCGGGGGTTGCCGAGACAAAGATCGTCTGCGGGCGAAACCCTTCCCATTCCTCAAACTTCAGGGGCCGGTTATCAAGGCATGACGGCAGCCGGAACCCATAATCGGACAAGGTGGTTTTGCGCGCAAAGTCGCCTTTATACATGGCCCCGATTTGCGGCACTGTAACGTGGCTTTCATCAATAATCAGCAGCGCGTTTTCGGGAAGATATTCAAACAAAGTCGGTGGAGGTTCCCCCTGTCCACGTCCTGACAGATAGCGCGAATAATTCTCGATACCGGCACAAACACCGGTGGCCTCGATCATCTCGACATCGAATTGTGTTCGTTGCTCGATGCGCTGCGCCTCCAGCAGTTTGCCCTGTTCATTAAATTCGGTAAGGCGGGTTTTCAGCTCGGCGCGGATCAGTTTTGTTGCCTGCTGCAATGTTGGCCGCGGAGTGACATAGTGCGAATTGGCGAAGATGGTGATGCTTCCCAGCTTGGCGGTTTTCTCGCCAGTCAACGGGTCAAATTCGAAGATATCTTCGATCTCATCGCCAAATAATGAAATGCGCCATGCCCGATCTTCGAGGTGAGCAGGAAACAGTTCAACATTATCACCGCGTACCCGAAAAGTTCCGCGCACAAAGTTCGTGTCATTGCGGCGATATTGCAGCTCGGTGAATTTGCGCAGAATGCTCTGGCGTTCGTGGGTTTCGCCGGCGCTCAACTTTACCGTCATTGTTGAATAGGTTTCGACCGACCCAATACCATAAATGCAGGATACCGAGGCGACGATGATCACGTCATCGCGTTCCAGCAGTGAGCGCGTTGCCGAATGTCGCATCCGGTCAATCTGCTCGTTGATCGAGGATTCTTTTTCGATATAGGTGTCGGAACGCGGCACATACGCTTCTGGCTGGTAATAATCATAATAAGAGACGAAATATTCAACCGCATTGTTGGGAAACAAAGACCGCATCTCGCCATATAGCTGGGCGGCCAGCGTTTTATTTGGCGCTAAAATCAGGGTGGGGCGCTTGGTCTGCTGGATTACATGCGCCGCGGTAAAGGTTTTTCCCGACCCCGTAACCCCCAGCAGCACCTGATCGCGCTCCCCATTTTTAATGCCGTTAATCAGCTCGGCAATCGCGGTTGGCTGGTCTCCGGCAGGTTTGAATTCGGATTGCAGGTCGAAATTAGCCGGCGCGCGCGTGCGAGAGATGATCAGCTCGTCGCCGGTCGCCGTGCCGTCCGTTAGGGGGCCTTCTGATGCGGGGCCTTCTGATGCGGGGCTGTCCGATGCGGATTGGCCCGATGTAGAGGTGATCTGTCCCATGACGAATAAGATAGTGATGATAAGCGGATGAGGGAAGGGGCGCGCGCAAGGCATCGAGCATTTTGGCGATATTTTTGATCTTGGGAACGCTAGCGGTTTATTAACGAAGAGTCTTTATAACTTGAGTCTCGATAGCTGGGAGACACAGTCCCCCGAGGAAATTCACAAAGGAGGGCAGATAGATGACGACCGAACCCTTAACCGAAAAACAAATTCTGTACAGAGATTTCTGGAATGCGTTTCGTGATTACCTAGAGGAGCGAGGGTTTCCAATAACCTTGAGCAAAAGATTGGACGTTAGTTGCTGGGCTTACCTAAAAATTGGGAAATCCAATGTCAAACCGCGGATTGAGTTGCTAAAGGACACGGATTCTATCAGGCTGACGGTTGAGTTCAGAGGACGTGAAAGCAACCGAGAACGCGGCCGAAAATGGTATGAATTTTTTAAGGAAGCAAAATCCAGCATCGAGTCGGAAGTGGGATTTAATCTGTCATGGGCAACCGCGCCAAGGGATCTCGAGCCATATCCTTACTTTGAGCGGGAAAACGTGGATTTAATGAATCGTGAAGGGTGGCAAATGCTGTTTGAATGGATTGAACGTGACATGACCGCTTTGCGAAATGCTACAAAACAACGGCTGGACGCTTTTGATAACGCGTCATAACCCTTGCCCCATAAGCCTGTTCATCGTTACATCTAGCAAAGGGCTGACCAGAATTTACACCGCCGCCCAGAACCGCCAACCTGCCAGAGGTAAACCATGCCCGCCGATTCTTCGTTTTTTGCCGACCGCATAAACCGTATTGCGCCTTCGCCTACGGTGGCTATTTCGACGCTGGCGCTTGATCTTCGCGCTGCCGGGCGTGATGTGATCGGCCTTGCCACCGGTGAGCCTGATTTTGATACGCCGCCGCATGTCGTTGAAGCAGCAATCCGTGCCATTCATGACGGTCACACGCGGTATACTCAGGTTGACGGCATTCCCGAATTAAAGGCGGCAATCGCGCGTAAATTCAGCCGCGAGAACGGATTACAAATCATCCCCGAACAGGTGTCGATTGGCACTGGTGGTAAGCAGGTGCTTTTCAACGCGCTGATGGCCACGGTTCAAGCAGGGGATGAGGTCATTATTCCCGCTCCTTATTGGGTCAGCTTTGCCGGAATTGTTGAGGTGGCTGGTGGCACACCGGTATTTTTGCCCTGTGGATTTGATGATGGTCTGAAATTAACGCCGTCCCAGCTGGAGGGGGCAATCACCCCGCGCAGCAAATGGGTGATTATTAACAGCCCGTCCAACCCCACCGGCGTGGGGTATAATGTGGCTGAATTGGCAGCGTTCGCCGAAATTATCCGCCGCCATCCGCACTTATCGGTGATCAGCGATGATCTGTATGAGCATATCATTTATGACGGGTTTGAATTTGCCACTATGGCAGCGGTGGCCCCTGATCTGGCCGACCGGGTTCTGACATTGAACGGTGTCTCAAAATCCTACTGCATGACCGGCTGGCGGATTGGATTTTGTGCAGCACCGGTGCCATTGATCAAAGCAATGGCCAAGCTGCAATCGCAATCCACCTCCAGCCCGAACAGCATTGCGCAGCATGCGGCGATTGCAGCACTGGATGGCCCAACCGATTTTATTGCCGAAAATAATGCAGCTTTTGCGCGGCGTCGTGCGCGGGTTGTCAGCGCACTGAACGCCATGGAAGGGATCAGCTGTCCAGCTCCTGATGGCGCGTTTTATGCCTTCGCCAACATTGAAGGGCTGATTGGTAGGGAGCGTCCCGATGGCATTATTATTGAAAATGACAATGATTTTGCCGCCGCGTTATTAGAACTTGGAAATGTGGCAATTGTCCCGGGAGCAGCTTTTGGTTTGTCACCGGCATTCCGGTTAAGTTTTGCTGCGGCTGATGATGTGCTGGAGACCGCCTTATCCCGCATTGGCGGTGTGGTCGCATCGCTTCGATAAAGATCGTTCCCATTAAAGAAATGTTGCCCCACTCATGCCACAATGAGATGACAAAATTTGGAAAATCGGGGCAGATAAAATTCGGGGCAGATATATGCTCGTCGATAGGTCTTATGCCCTGCCATCAACCAACCGGAGACACGCCATGTTGATAAAGCAACGCCGTCCTTGGGACATTCGCGAATCTGTTGTCACCAGTGAAGATGTTTATCTCAACCGCCGCGAATGGCTGAAGGCAGCCGGTTTTTCAGGTCTGGGCATTGCTGCCGCGCTGGCTGGCAACGGTCTGTTGTCAGGAACCGCACATGCGGCCATCGGCGGTTATCCCTATGAACGCAATTTGGAATTTAAGCTGGATCGCCCGCTGACCGATGAGGAAGAGGCAACAACCTACACAAATTTTTATGAATTTGGCTCGTCGAAGAGTATTTGGAAAAAGGCGCGCAAACTTCAATCCGACCCGTGGAGCGTCACCATTGACGGCATGGTTGAAAAAGAAATGAAGCTGGATGCCGAAGATTTGGTTCGCGCAATGGGCGGATATCAGGAACGGCTATACCGGCACCGGTGTGTTGAGGCCTGGGCGATGGCGGTGCCATGGTCCGGCGTACCGTTGGCAAACCTGATTAAGGTGGCAAAACCGACAAATGGGGCAAAATATCTACGGATGGAAACGTTCCTAGATCCCGCCAACGCTCCGGGCCAGAAACAAAGCTGGTATCCTTGGCCGTATGTCGAAGCGCTGACCATGGAAGAGGCGGCAAATGATCTGGCTTTCCTTGCGACAGGAATCTACGGCAAACCGCTGCCCAATCAAAATGGCGCGCCAATCCGGCTGGTAACGCCATGGAAATACGGATTTAAGTCAATTAAATCAATCACCCGTTTTACCTTTACTGATCAGCGTCCGGTGTCATTTTGGGAGGAACTCGCCAAGCATGAATACGGCTTTTGGGCGAATGTAAATCCGAACGTACCGCATCCACGCTGGTCGCAGGCGAGCGAGCGTATGCTGGGAACCGATGACCGGGTGCCAACTTTGCTATTTAACGGGTACCGTGATGCGGTGGAAGAGATGTATGCCGGGATGCCGGTAAAATCTGATCGTGAGCTATATTACTAGGGATAGGCCCCCGATCAATTGGCCCCCGATCAATTGGCCCCCGATCATCTGGCCCCGGACCGGTTAGCCCCGGACCGGTTAGCCTCGGACCGGTTAGCCCCGATCCAGCAGGCTCAGCAGTTTTTGCGTTATACCATCTATCTCATCCAGCCGGTTAAACGGCGTGGATGGAACGGTGCCGTCGAAAATTGCCGTATGACCTTCGGCCAGCATCTGTTTATGAAAAGCAGCAATCCGGCGGGTCTCGCCAGTAGGGCTGGATTTGTTGGGAGGCCGCCATCCTAGGACCAGGACCGGCTTTCCGGTGATCGCGGCCTCTGAGACCATATTTACCGAATCTGAAGTGACAATCACCGCTTGGCCAAGGCCCAGTACGCCCGGATAGGGGTTCTTCTCATCCTTTTCCGGTGTCAGAACACTGTCCTTTGGTAGGGCGGACACCAGCTTTTCGACCAACCCCTCAGGGGTGCGCCGGGACGGTATAAGCAGCAGCTGCATGTTATTTTCGCGCGCCAGCTTTGTCAGCTTTTCGATCATTTCATCGGCCATCTGCGGGGTAATTTTATACCGCCGGTTATCGCCGCCAAGCATGACTGTAACCGATGTTTTTCGCGCCGCTCCAAGCCAGCGTGTCGAAAGATCCATCATTGCTTTATGAATTCCAACAAGCGTCAGCCGGTTCAGCGATCCCTTTGTCAACACTACATTATCGCCTCGCGCCCAGTCATGCTGGGGCACAATAAGGGCGTCAAAATACCGCGATGAAATCCGTGGATCCTGAAGGTGAACAAGCTGGGTTGCAATGTCATTGGCGTGGGCGCGGCGGCGTAACGCCAGCCCAAATCCAGCCATCCTACGCCCGCAGGTAATCAGAATGTCGGGGAATTGCCCCATATGTGGGCGCTTTTCCTGAAGTCCAACCTGCGATTTTCCATAAAGCGGCATGCCCGGAATAACACTGGCAAGCCGGGGTAGCGCGCGCGTCAGCCCGTGCGGAGTGACGATAAATTCCTGAAGCTGCCAGTCAGGTTTTGCCCGCAACATAGCCTCGCCAAGCGCAAGCGCCTGAAGCCGCATGCCGGCGGTGCCGTCATTTACAACCCAGATCACTTGACTCTGTTGGTTGGCGTCGGCGGAAAAAACAGACGTCATTCTAGGGTTGTCTCCTTGGCTAGCGTTTCTACTTCGTAAGAAATACAGCACTAATGCGCAATATTATTTCGTAATTTTCTTGCGCCACTTTATGATGACATTTATCTATTAGCGTGAAGATAGCGTAACCGATAGCACGATGCCTCGCTGTTTCCCATGCTGGCTGAGTATTGAAAATCACTTGCAGAGCGCCGTGTGTAATGCAAATAAACTTTCAACGAAAGACGGATTTTAGAGATAATGACAGGCAAGATGAAGCTCGACACAGTCGATCGGCAAATCCTCAGCGATTTGCAAGCTGATGGCCGAATGACCAATGTTGATCTCGCTAAAAATGCCGGGATTTCAGCTCCTCCCTGTCTGCGCCGTGTTCGTGCGCTTGAGGAAACCGGCATCATCCGCGGCTATCACGCCAATCTGGATGCTGAGGCGCTGGGCTATTCGGTTCATGTTTTTGCTTTTGTCGGTTTGACCAGTCAGGCCGAGTCCGATCTCCAGGATTTTGAAGAAATGGTCAGCGCTTGGCCGCAGGTTCGCGAATGTCATATGCTGATGGGCGAGACCGATTTCCTGTTGAAGATAGCTGCGCATGATTGGGATGATTTTCAGAAGTTTCTTACAACGCGCCTGACACCTGCCCCCAATGTCAGCCATGTGAAGACGGCGCTTGCCATTCGCTCGGCCAAAGATATACCGGGCGTTCCCATTGATGGCCTAAATGCGGATCAAGCCTAAGACCTAGCGCCTCAGGCCTAGCGCCTCAGGCCTAGCCTCGCACCTCGGCCATATCGAACAGCTCGATCGAGATGATCTCGTAGCTTTTAACCCCGCTGGGCGTGTGGACTTCGGCGCTATCACCAACGCTTTTGCCAATCAGGCCGCGCGCAATCGGCGATGAAGTCGATACAAGCCCAACCGAAATATCAGCCTCATACGGGCCGACAATGTGGTAGAGCGATTCTTCATCGGTTTCTTCGTCGGCGACTCTAACCGAGGTACCAAAGGTGACTTTCTCACCACTCAATTTTGAGGCATCGATGATCTCGGCGCGGCCGGTCACATCTTCAAGTTCCGAAATTCGTCCCTCAACAAAAGACTGGCGCTCACGCGCGGCATGATATTCAGCGTTTTCCGATAAATCGCCATGTTCACGAGCAACCGAAATGGCTTTGATCACAGCCGGACGCTCAATCATTTTCAGGTGCGACAACTCATCTTTGATTGTGTCGAGCCCTTGTGAAGTGAAAGGAATTTTTTCCATGATCTGCTCTGTTCAGTATCTTCTGCATAGGTTGATTGAAACATTAGGGTAGGATTATTGCGACGCAATTACTATATTGGCTTTAACCTTAAATGGTAATTTTACGATATTAAAAGCCAATTCGTAAAATATCCGCAGATTTATTATGCTGGCATCAGGGTGCCAAGTTTGCTGCATAAATCGGCGGTTGCTAGCGCTTAATGTCAGCTAGAAAATCCTGCAACGTGCGAACACCAAGATCGCCTTGCTGCAACGCTTTGATCGCCTGTGCGGCGGCACGGCCACCTGAAACCGTTGTACAATATGGAATTTTGTTTGTTAAAGCGGTGTGACGCAAGGAGAAGGAGTCGCGTGTTGCACCAGCCCCTTTAACGGTGTTGAAGACCATTTGAATGTCGCCGGATAGCATGGCGTCCACGGCGTGTGGGCGGCCTTCCATCACCTTATTAATCTGGGTAACCGGAACCCCGGCGGCGGTTAACGCGGCGGCAGTGCCAGTGGTGGCAACAATGGTGAGATTGAGGGCAGCCAACGAGCGGCAGATTTCGACCATGGCAGCTTTATCTTCATCGCGAACTGACACAAAGACAGTCCCGCTAAGCGGCAGTTCAGCCCCTGCACCAAGCTGGCTTTTGGCATAAGCGCGGCCAAAATCAACGTCGATCCCCATAACTTCGCCGGTGGATTTCATCTCCGGCCCCAGCACAACATCAACGCCCGGGAAACGCGCGAACGGAAAAACAGCTTCCTTGACCGCGACATGCTCTAGCTTGATGTCATACAGATCAAAACTGGCCAGCTTCTCTCCCGCCATAATTCGGGCAGCAATTTTAGCGAGCGGAACGCCGGTTGCTTTGGCAACAAATGGCACGGTCCGGCTGCCGCGCGGATTAACTTCCAGCAGATAGATGCTGTCATCCTTGATAGCGAACTGCACATTCATCAGTCCCACCACACCAAGCGCGCGCGCCAGCTCTTCTGTTTGGCGGCGAATTTCGGCAATCAACTTGTCAGACAAGGTTTGCGGCGGAAGCGAGCAGGCAGAATCGCCCGAGTGAATGCCAGCCTCTTCAATATGTTCCATGATGCCGCCGATATAGACATCAGTGCCATCGCACAATGCATCAACATCAATCTCGATAGCGTTGCTCATAAAGCTGTCAATCAACACCGGATTATCGCCCGAAACCACAACGGCATCCCGCATATAGCGTTCAAGGTCGGATAGCTGATGCACCACTTCCATCGCGCGCCCTCCAAGAACATAGGAGGGGCGGATGACTATCGGCAGGCCAATACGGCCTACGATAACACGCGCCTCTTCAGCGGAATGTGCCATGCCGTTTTCTGGCTGCAAGAGCTCCAGCTTTTCGATCAGCTTTTGGAATCGCGCGCGGTCTTCGGCTAGATCAATGGCGTCAGGGCTGGTTCCTAGAATCGGAATGCCTGCATCCTCCAGCGCCGCCGCTATCTTTAACGGAGTTTGTCCACCAAGCTGAACAATCACGCCATGCATGGTGCCAACTTGGGACTCGCGGCGGATCACCTCAATGACATCTTCATCGGTCAGAGGTTCAAAATACAGCCGGTCAGACGTATCATAATCGGTGGATACAGTTTCCGGGTTGCAGTTAATCATGATGGTCTCATAACCCGCTTCGGACAACGCATAGCAGGCATGAACACAGCAATAGTCAAATTCGATTCCCTGACCAATGCGGTTCGGACCCCCGCCTAGAATGACCAGTTTTTTAGTTTGTGCAGGGGCAGCCTCGCATTCGGCGCCCTGACCTTCGAAATGCAGCGGCTCATAAGTCGAATACATATAGGCGGTGTCGGCGGCAAATTCGGCAGCGCAGGTATCAATGCGTTTGAAGACTGGATGAACTCCGGCGGCGCGGCGCGCTCCAGCAACATCAGCAACCGGCACGTTAGCCAGCTTGGCCAATCTGGCGTCCGAGAACCCCATTGATTTTAGCGCTTGTAGCGTATCAACATCAGCTGGAATTCCGGCCTTGGTGACCATCGTTTCGGCATCAATAATGGCTGCCAGACGCTCTAGGAACCAGATATCCCAGCTGGTCATGGCAGCAATTTCGCCTAGCGCCATACCGGACCGGATAGCCTGCGCAATACGCAAGATACGGAAGGGAACAAATTCCCCAAGCCAGCCCCGAAATGCATCGTTGCCAAGCGCTGAATCGAGGGACGGCATTTCAACTTCATCAAGACCGGTCAGTCCCGTTTCCATTGAGCGAAGCGCCTTTTGCAGGCTTTCTTCAAAAGACCGGCCCACCGCCATCGCCTCACCAACCGATTTCATCGAGGTTGAGAGCTTGGCTTCGGATCCGGGGAATTTCTCGAAGGTGAAACGCGGAATTTTCGTGACGACATAATCGATAGTAGGCTCAAAACTGGCTGGGGTCACGCCGGTGATGTCATTGGCAAGCTCGTCCAGTGTATAGCCGACAGCCAGTTTTGCGGCCACTTTGGCAATCGGAAACCCGGTGGCTTTGGACGCCAACGCCGAGGACCGGCTCACGCGCGGGTTCATCTCGATAATAATAATTTTGCCGGTATTTGGGCAGACTGCAAACTGAACATTCGATCCGCCGGTATCAACGCCAATTTCACGCAAAACTGCCAGTGATGCATCACGAAGCGCCTGATATTCCTTGTCGGTCAACGTTAGCGCCGGCGCAACCGTAATTGAATCGCCGGTATGAACGCCCATCGGGTCCATGTTTTCGATTGAGCAAACGATGATGCAATTATCGGCGGTGTCGCGCACCACTTCCATCTCGAATTCCTTCCAGCCGAGGATAGATTCCTCAACCAGAATTTCGCTGACCGGAGATAGGCGCAATCCGTTGCGGGTGATCTCTTCAAACTCGGCCCGGTTGTAGGCAACACCGCCGCCTTCACCGCCCAGGGTAAAGGAAGGACGGATGATCGCTGGCAGGCCGACAAAATCGAGCGCGTCCAAAGCATCTTCAAACTTATTGACGGTTCGGGCACGGGCACATTGCAGCCCGATTTTTTCCATTGCCAGACGGAACAGCTCGCGGTCCTCGGCCTTTTCAATTGAATCGGGTCGCGCGCCAATCATCTCAACACCAAATTTGGTCAGCGTGCCGTCTTTATCCAGAGCTAGCGCAGTGTTCAGAGCAGTCTGGCCTCCCATCGTTGGCAGCAGGGCATCGGGGCGCTCCACCTCAATGATCCGGGCTACAGTTTTTGGCGTGATTGGCTCAATATAGGTAGCATCCGCCATTTCCGGATCGGTCATAATGGTTGCCGGGTTGGAATTAACCAAAATGATACGATATCCCTCGGCTTTCAGGGCTTTACACGCCTGCGCTCCGGAATAGTCGAATTCACAGGCTTGCCCGATGATAATCGGACCGGCACCAATAATCAGGATGGATTTGATATCGTCGCGACGCGGCATATCTAGCCTTTCCTCTCGTCCATCAGTGAGGTGAAGCGTTTAAACAGGTAGCGCGAATCATGCGGACCCGGCGATGATTCTGGATGATACTGAACCGAAAATGCGGGGCGTGTGCGATGCCGCAACCCTTCGACAGACTCGTCAAAAAGCGAGATATGGGTGACTTCCAGCGTGTCGGGAAGGGTTGCCTGATCAACAACAAAACCATGATTTTGGCTGGTGATTTCGATACGGCCAGTTGCCAGATCCTTGACCGGGTGATTGGCTCCGCGATGCCCGCGATCCATCTTGGTGGTTGATGCCCCCATCGCCAACGCCAACAATTGATGTCCGATGCAGATGCCAAATACCGGCATATCCGCTTCAACCAGCGTCCTAATTTCGGCCGCAGCATATGTGCCAGTTGCGGCCGGGTCCCCGGGGCCGTTCGACAGAAACACGCCGTCAGGGGCCATCTTCAAAATATCTTCGGCGCTGGTCGATGCAGGAACGACGCTCACATCACACCCGGCATCATTAAGACAGCGCAGGATGTTGTGCTTACAGCCAAAATCTATGGCTACCACTTTATACTGGGCTGCGGCAGCGCGGTATGAGGCGCTGGCCATATCCCAGCTTCCCTCCAGCCAATTCGGGTCAGGGTCACCGGTAACATCAATGGCAAGGTCCATTCCTGAAAGTCCCGGCCATGAACGCGCCATTTCAATTAGGTGATCTATATCAATATTGCCGTCTGGATTATGACAGATCACCCCATTGGGCGCGCCATTGTCACGGATGCGGCGGGTCAGCGCGCGCGTGTCAATTCCGGCGATACCAGGAAGACCGGCTTGCAGCAGCCATTCATCAAGCGTTGATGTGCTGCGCCAGCTGGCCGGGTGCGTCGGCACTTGGCGGGTGATCATGCCAAGCGCAGCAGGCACGCCGGTTTCCTTGTCTTGTGCGTTGGTGCCAACATTGCCGATATGGGGAAATGTAAAGGTGATAATCTGCCCGGCATAGGACGGATCAGTCATTATCTCCTGATAGCCGGTCATTGATGTGTTGAAGCAGACCTCGCCAACATTTGTAGCGGCAGCCCCAAAGCCGATGCCTTGAAAAACAGTACCATCTGAAAGAACAAGAACGGCTGTCGGATTGCTCCGACTTGCGTGTGGCGTGGCATGTGGCCAGCCAGAGTTCATGTTCTGCGCCATTGCAATCCTTGTCGTTTGGGTGAATCGCGGTCTGTTTTTATGCGGTCTTTCAAATTTAGTCTATTCGGGCAGTCGATCCGTTGTGCAATCCGGGAAAAATGGTCCAGAAACATCGAAATAATTGTTAAAAACCTCTAACAATAAAGGCCAGCCAAGAGGACAGCATGCTTCGAGCATCCGGGTTGCCGGGTGCCGGAAGAAGAGGCGCCGCAAGCCCGAATTGTCATACCTAAGCCAACCCAGCCGGTCAAGGGTAGACAGGCCGGTTTTGGTCTACCTCTTGCAGAAATTACGTTTAATAGGTAAAAGCCTCTCTCATCCCATTATGTTCAAGGTCTCTTTGGTGGGGCGCGAGCCGGTCTTTTGGGCCCAATTCAGGGACGGTTTTGGTGTGGGAAATTAAGGTAGGTTTATCATGGCAACATCGCAGGCAACATTGCGCGAAGAAATTGCGACAGCGATGAAAGATGCGCTGAAAGCAAAGGATCAAGCTGCTTTGGCTACGATGCGATTGATCAGTGCGGCATTGAAAGACCGTGATATCGCGGCGCGAGGCAACGGCAATCAGGACGGCATTGGCGATGATGAGATTTTGTCGATGATGCAGACGATGATCAAACAGCGAACCGAATCGGCGAAAATGTTTCGTGACGGCAATCGCCCCGAACTTGCCGATTCCGAAGAAGCCGAGATCATTATTATAACCCGCTTTCTTCCCGCCCAGCTGAATGCCAATGAGGCCAAGGCAGCGATTGCCGCGGCGATTGAAGAGACCGGCGCCAATTCGATTAAAGACATGGGAGCGGTCATGGCATATCTTAAATCTGCACATGCTGGCCAGATGGATTTTTCAGCCGCCAGTCAAGCGGTCAAAGCTGCCTTGATGGGCGATTCCTGACATCTTTTGATCGCACCCCGCTTTTAGGGGGTTTGGTTAAACCTTCATGATGGCCTATTCTTAGGTCTAAACTGAAATTTGGGCCTTACCTTAAAAATTGGGCCTGCTCTTAAATCACGAGCCGCTGCCAAAATAGGTGGTAGCCCTAGTTTTTCTTGTTGGTGAAGCCGTGGCCGTACCACCAGAATTTATCGAAGATTTGCGCCAGCGCGTGCCTTTGTCGGATATTGTCGGCAAGCGGGTAAAGCTTGTGCGCAAAGGGCGGCGGCATAGCGGCTTATGTCCGTTCCATTCCGAAAAAACACCGTCTTTTTCCGTTGTTGATGATCAGGGATTTTATCATTGTTTCGGCTGCGGAGCGCATGGTGATGCCATTTCATTCTTGCGGGAAACTGACGGGCTGGAATTTATGGAGGCGGTTGAACGGCTGGCCGGGCTCGCCGGCCTTGATGTGCCAAAAGGAGAGCCTGAGGATCCGAACCGAGTTCGCCAGCGCCGCGCCGCACTGGATATATTGGAAGAGACAACATTGTTTTTTCAGGCAGCTTTGTTGCGTGAGGATGGGCGTGCCGCGGCGCGTTATTTATCGGGTCGGGGACTTGGCGAGGCGGCGCAGGCAACCTATCGGCTAGGCTATTCACCGCGCGGTGGGCTGCGGACAGCGCTGGCGGCTCGTGGTTTCAGTGATGATGATATGTTAGCCGCCGGGGTGATTCGTAAAAGTGATCGCGATGGCTCGCTTTATGACTATTTTCGAGACCGGATCATGTTTCCGATTGAAGACCGTCAGGGGCGGGTGATCGCGTTTGGCGCGCGCGCGCTGGGGGACGCACAACCCAAATATCTAAATTCCGGTGAAGGCCCAACTTTTTCCAAGAAAAATGTTCTTTATGGCTGGGTGCAGGCGCGTGAGGGTTTGCGCAGGAAGCTGCAGTTGGTCGTGGCTGAGGGTTATATGGATGTGATCGCCATCCAGCAAAGCGGCGTTGCTACCGCTGTGGCTCCGCTGGGAACTGCGCTGACCGAAGAGCAGATCGCCCATTTGTGGAAATTGCATGATGAGCCGGTGCTGTGTTTTGACGGTGATACCGCAGGGCAACGCGCCCAGATACGGGCGCTGGAAAGAGTGTTGCCCGTTTTGCAGCCCGGGCGATCGGCGCGGTTTGCGGTTCTGCCATCCAATCAAGATCCGGATGATTTGTTGCGAGCAGAGGGCGCCGACGGTTTTTTGAAAGTTCTGGGAACGGCGCAGTCGTTGATTGACTGTCTTTGGGTAAATTCTGCCGCGCAGCATGATCTTCGTCAGCCCGAACAGCGTGCCGAATTCTGGCAGTCGGTCCGTGGGCAAGTACGCACGATAGGTCACAATCAGGTGCGCAGTGCCTTTGCCGACGAAATTGAAGCGCGAATCGCTGCGATGCGCGCCGCCGGACGTGGTGGTATGGCCGGAAATTCGCGCTGGGGTGAAAACTTCAAGGGGGGGACAGGTTTCGCAGGAATGCATCGCCCGCGCGTGCGGCGGCCTTCGGCAGGGGCTATCCATCGGCACCGTGCAATTGTGGCCCTGATTTTGGCGCATCCGGCGCTGGTTCCTGAGTTGTTTGAGAAGCTGTTGGAGATTGATTCTGCCGATCAGGGGCTTGAAGCGTTGAAAAAAGCTGCGATTGACGCAGTAATCCGCGATCCGGACCTTGACGCGGAGGCACTTAGGCATCATCTACAGGGGTTGAATTTGATGGAATCAATGGTCGTGCTGGAAGGGGAGGAAATGAAGGCACGGATGCCGTTCGATCCGGCCTTACTATCCAGTGAAGAGGCAGGCCGTCATCTAGCTGAACTGATGCAACTTGTGGGCGGCGCTGCCGGATTGTTTTCCATACCCGGGGCCAGTAGACGTTAAGTGTGGGTCAAGGTTAAGTCCCTTTGTGTTACGCTATTCACCCTTAACAGCACGCGCCAATGCTAACGGTGCAGACAAATATTAACAGGTCTAAACATCAGGCTGAAATTTGGGCCGAAATAAGGAAAATTTTATTATCCGCGCAAAATAGTCTAACTTTGTGCGCGCTGAAAACGCAGACGGGCCTCAATAAATCAGGGGCCGCAATGATAGAAAGCAGACAAATTTCATGGCAGTTAAGGCAAACCATCAGAATGAGAGCGAAACCGCAGCGCCCGAAGGCGCTGTCGACGCCCCTGATAGCGATGCAGTTCAGCAGACGTTGAAAACGCTGTTGCGGCTTGGCAAGGAGCGCGGCTTTGTCACCCATGACGAGCTGAATGCCGCATTGCCCGCTGAGGATTTTACCTCGGAGCAGATTGACGATTTCATGTCGACGCTGAGCGAGATGGGCGTTTCGGTGGTTGAGGCAGCTGAGGGCGATAGCGCTCCCGAAAATGAAGAAGAAACCCGGGCCGCCGGTAATGTGTCTGACAGTGATGGGTCTGGTACCGATGATCCGGTTCGCATGTATCTTCGTGAAATGGGCAGTGTTGAGCTGCTGTCGCGCGAAGGGGAAATTGCCATTGCCAAGCGGATTGAGGCCGGCCGTGAGATGATGATCGGCGGCGTGTGCGAATCCCCTCTGACCATTCGCGCGTTGATGAATTGGCGTGACCAGATTGCCGACGGTATTGTGCCGCTTCGCGATATTATTGACCTTGAGACCACCTATGCGCGCCTGAATGGTGGGGCGGTTGATACGATGGTTATAACGGCATTGAATGACGGCATTGATGATGCCGATCTTCAAGATGATGAAGACGAAGAAGAGCCTGAAGAGATTGAGGAAGAGGATGAGGAATCCGAAGGCGATGCCGATACCGATACCTCAACCAGAGACGCCAATAATGGCGATGAGGGTGATGATCTGAACATGTCGCTGGCGGCGATGGAAGACGCCATCCGTGACCAGATCATGGAGAGGTTCGACGAGATTTCAAAACTGTTCAAGCAGTTCAGTAAATCACAGGATAAACGTCTGATTCGTATGGCGAATGATGAGCCGCTGGCAACGCGCAGTGAGACCACGCATTTGGACTTAAAGGTCAAGCTGGTTGAGCTGATGGAAGGTGTCATCTTTAATCCGAACCGGATTGAGGCGTTGTGTGATCAGCTGTTCATGTTGAACAAGCATGTAACAACGCTGGATAGCCGCCTGATGCGCATTGCTACAGATGCCGGCGTTAGTCGTGAGCATCTGCTGGAAGCATGGACGGGGCGTGAATGTGTGGAAAGCTGGCCAGGGGACGCATATAAGAGTAATGCGTGGCGCAAGCTAAAGGCCCAAAATGGTGAGGATCTGCAAGAGCTTCAGGACAAGATTCGCCTTGTTGTTGATGATGTGGGGCTTTCCGTTCCCGAATTCCGCAATATTATCCAGACCATCCAGCGTGGTCAGCGTGAAAGTGCGCGCGCGAAAAAGGAAATGGTTGAGGCTAATCTGCGTCTGGTTATCTCCATCGCCAAAAAATATACCAATCGCGGCCTGCAGTTCCTTGACCTGATTCAAGAAGGCAATATCGGCCTGATGAAGGCAGTTGATAAATTTGAATATCGCCGCGGGTATAAATTTTCGACCTATGCTACTTGGTGGATCAGGCAGGCCATCACGCGCTCGATCGCTGATCAGGCGCGCACCATTCGTATTCCTGTGCATATGATCGAAACAATCAATAAGCTGGTCCGCACATCGCGGCAGATGCTTCATGAAATCGGCCGTGAGCCGACGCCAGAGGAGCTCGCCGAAAAGCTGTCAATGCCGATCGACAAGGTGCGTAAGGTTCTAAAAATCGCAAAAGAACCAATCTCCCTCGAAACGCCAATCGGCGATGAGGAAGACAGCCATCTTGGTGACTTCATTGAGGATAAGAACGCAGTGCAGCCGCTGGATGCCGCCATTCACGCTAATCTGCGTGAGACCACAACGCGCGTTCTCGCCAGCTTGACGGCGCGTGAAGAGCGGGTGCTGCGGATGCGTTTTGGCATTGGCATGAACACCGACCACACGCTAGAAGAGGTTGGTCAGCAGTTCAGCGTAACGCGGGAGCGGATTCGCCAGATTGAGGCAAAAGCGCTTCGCAAGCTCAAGCACCCGTCGCGGTCGCGCAAACTTCGCAGCTTCCTAGAAAATTAGGGGTTAAGAAGAAATCAAAGCTATCCCGGGCACGATAAGCCGATTAAAAGATGGCGCCGTGAAGGGATCGTTAGGAGGCCGCGCATCATATCGCGGCACAGAATTTATCCGGCCTGTTAGATGGCCCGGCATCGTGCCGGATAACCACAAAACAGGCGCAGGCAAGAGTGGGCCTGTAGTTCAATTGGTTAGAACCCACGGCTCATAACCGTGTTGTTGCAGGTTCG
>CALLKZ010000022.1:0-23179 GCA_938082345.1 uncultured Alphaproteobacteria bacterium | reverse complement strand
CGGCGACACTGCTGTAATATTGAATTGAAAGTGTGGGGCAGACCTGCAAGATCAAGACCAGAAATGAACAACGGCGGGGACAAAACCCCCGCCGTTTATTTATGAATTATTCATTGAACCGGACATATTTATCCGGTGATTTCGCTGCCAGAAAAGAAAAAGGCAATTTCTTCAGCTGCGGTTTCAGGAGCATCGGAGCCGTGCACTGAATTGGCTTCGATCGACTCGGCAAAATCTTTGCGAATTGTTCCGTCAGCCGCATCGCTGGGATTGGTTGCCCCCATGACTTCACGGTTCTTGGCGATTGCATTTTCGCCTTCGAGAACCTGAACAACAACCGGGCCGGACGTCATAAACGCCACCAAATCATTATAGAAGGGACGCTCGGCATGAACCGCATAAAAGGCGCGCGCCTCGGTCTCACTCAGCTGCTTGCGCTTTTGGGCGACGATACGCAGGCCAGCAGCTTCAAAACGAGCATTGATCTGACCGGTAAGATTGCGCCGGGTAGCGTCCGGCTTGATAATTGAAAAAGTTCTTTCGAGGGCCATGGGGTATCCCTTTGATAGGTTGGCGTTTGCTGTTGTCGCCTTAATAGGAAAAGGCGGCAGGTGTTACAAGAACAAAAACAACGCTGAAAAGAAAATTCGGTTTGAAAGGGCGGGAAACACTCCCCCCAAAAAAGACTAAATAATAATAATCATAATAATGATGATAATGCGGGGATCATATGTCAGGCGCGTTTTTCCCACTTACCGTCTTCATCCTGTGCGAAATAGCGCATCTCAAAGGCGGTGTCTTCGCGCCATTTCTGCCACTGGGTGCGCGCTTGGGTTACCTGTGCCTCTGATCGGCCATCGAACAGATTAAACACGCGTTCAAACCCCGCCATATCAGCCCGCTCCGCACCGTGCAATAAGAACAGAAACTCGGCCTTGACCGGATTATCATCGCCCTCTGATACAATCCAGATCGGCGCATGGTCTGCGCCCGCATCCTGATCCAGCCCATGGGCAAGCCAGCTTTCAGGTTCAGCCGTCCACAACGCATCATCAATGGCCGTTGCCGCCGGACGCGGGCACTGGATCAGCATTTTTTTTCCGGCAAGCAGACTTTTCTGCAAAAGCATGACCAGCGCACCCTCCCCCTCGGACTGGCTTAGATGATAGAAATCAATCTGCGGCATCGCCCGCTCCCGATCTAGGTGTATTCAGGCGTTACAATGCCTAGATATCATCATCTGGCCCTAGGCTTCATCATCAAGAACGTCAATGCTGACAGGCTGCCAGTCATCAATCATCTTGCTTAGAAGACGCACACCATATCCCGTGCCGCCTTTTGGCACAGTTGGGGTGGCCTTGTCCGACCATGCCTTTGCGGCAATATCCAGATGTGCCCAAGGCGTGTCGCTGACAAATCTCTCAAGAAAAACGGCGGCGGTGATAGACCCGCCTGCCGGTCCGCCAATATTCTTCATATCAGCAATGTGCGATTTCAGCATGGCGTTATAAGACTTGCCCAGCGGCATCCGCCAAACGCCTTCCGACGTGGCCTTACCCGCCTTTGACAGTTGCTCGGACAAGCCGTCACTGTTGGTAAACATGCCGGCATATTCCTTGCCAAGCGCGACAATAATCGCACCGGTCAATGTTGCGAGGTCAACCATCACCTGCGGCTTGAACTTGGTTTCGGTATAATGCAGCGCGTCGGCCAGAACCAGCCGTCCCTCGGCATCGGTGTTCAACACTTCGATTGTTTTGCCCGACATTGATGTGACGACATCCCCGGGGCGTTGGGCGTTGCCATCCGGCATATTTTCAACCAGCCCGATAACGCCCACAACATTCCGCTTAACCTTGCGTCCGGCGAGTGCCAACATGGTGCCGGTTACCGCGGCCGCACCGCCCATATCCATCTTCATATCTTCCATGCCCTTGGCAGGCTTTAGCGAGATGCCGCCGGTATCAAAGGTAACGCCCTTGCCAACCAGTGCGATTGGCGCTTCTTTGCCGCCGCCATTCCACCTCATCACCACCATTTGCGAGTCTCGGCGACTGCCTTGCCCAACGCCCAGCAGCGCCCCCATTCCCAACTTTTCCATCGCCGCCTCATCAAGGATGCTGACCTCAACACCTAGCTTTTCGAGAGACCGACATCGCGACGCAAATTCGGTTGGATAGAGTTTGTTCGCAGGCTCAAACACCAGATCCCGCGCCATTTCAACGCCGGCCATCATCGCCATCCGGTCGGTGATCTCGGGATGATTTTCATCAACTGATCCGGATAGGAGCAAAATTTTAACCGAAGCCTCACTGCTGCTGCTTTCGGTGAAATATTGCTCAAAATGATAGGCGGCCAGGCTCATTCCAAGGGCAATATCGGCGGTGATATCGGCGTCCAGATCATGGTCCGGCATATAGGCGCGTTTTGATTCCAAAGCGTCAACAGCAGCAAAAATCTTGCCGCCCACGACCTCAGCCGCGCTGCCGCCGGCCAGCGATGATCCCGTTCCGACTAGCACAACCAACTGGTCTTCCAGATGCAAAACAATCGACTTACCTTTTTCCCCTGAAAATTGCGCAGTGGCCATTGCCGCAATGATGCTGGCAGCAAGCCCCCCTTCAAGAGTCGGAATCAACTCGCCTTTTGAAGCAACCAGACAGATCAGCGCGTGATCGCCTTCGGGTACATTTCTGGAAAACGTGAGGTCTAATTTTGTAGCCATAAATTCATCCTGTTATCTGTCGCGCAAGAAGCAGTTTCGCAATTTGCTAGCGTTTTTTGGAAACTTGGCAAGCCTGAAAAAAATTAGCAGGTTGTGGAAATTGACAAGCTTTGGAAGGCGTGTAGATCGGGATTGATAAAACATCGTCAACCGCGATGTGTCAAATTATGCATCAACTTATGGTTCGACTGCGGCAATTGGCCCAGCTTTTAACGCCGGCTCCTAACCCAGCTTTTAGCCCGGCTTTTAGCCCAGCTTTTAGCAAAATATTTGAAAAATATCTGAATAGTATCCGAGCCTTAAATTTGGGGCAGGCACCTCCTCTGGATTCTGCTTGAAAAAACAATAATCAAGACGCGTCTAAGGTTTTGCTTTTAGGGGTTTTTATATGATAGACATGTTTTTATAAGATAGACATAAGGGGTTTCGAATAATGAGGACAAAATGCAGCTTGACCGCTATCTGCTGGCACAACTGATCCGGACGACGTTTGCCGTTGCGGTAACGTTAATCGGTATCGTCTGGCTTTTCCAAACCATTCGTATTCTCGAATTCGTGGTCAATCGCGGCGCGCCTTTTATCGATTTTATCGTAATGTCGATTATGGTGATCCCGCTCTGGCTGACGATTGCCATTCCCATCAGTGCGTTCATCGCGACCACCTGGGTGTTTCAAAGAATTCTATCGGATCGTGAATTGCTGGTTATGCAGGCCTCTGGGCAAAGTGCCTTTCAGCTGGCCCGCGCGCCGATTGCGTTGGGACTGGGGATGATGGCGATCCTGTTGCTTAATTCCGTGGTGATTCTACCCCTGTCATTTGGAATTTATAAGGACCTTCAGTTTAAACTGCGCAGCAGCGTGCCCTCGATTTTGCTTCAGGACGGCGTTTTTATTGATGTTGTTGATGGCATGACAATGTTCATCGGCAAAAAAAATGACGGTGGTCTGGCAACAGATATTTTCATTCATGATGAACGCACCGCTAACAAAACCGTTACGATCACGGCAAAAAAAGGTAACTTTATTAAAAAAGAAGGTATGCCCGCTGTGATTCTGCAAAATGGGCTGCGGACCGAGTTGAATGATAACGGCGAGGCAGGGGCGACGCTGTTCTTTGACACGCACACGGTAATGATTACGGCGCGGGATCGCCAGAACGTAATGCGCATGCCGATTGATATGAATGAAGACACAATTTCGAATTTGCTCGACCCCGCCAAATCGCCTAGCGAAAGTTACTTCAATCAGCGGCGCGCCGAAGGTCATTACCGGATCATTTCGCCGGTGCTGGCCCTTGTTCTGGTTTTGGTGGCGGGATGCAGTGTGCTGTGTGGCCAAATCCGCCGCGATACCTGGTCACGGCGAGTTGTGCTAAATCTGGTGGGGGCAATTCTAGCTATTTCAATTCTGGTATCTTCGCGTTCGATTGCCACAACAATCTCCTCCGCCATTCCTCTTCTCTATCTTGGTATGATCACCCCGGCGTTAATCCTGCTTGGCATGCTGATACGGCCATCACTGATGAGCGCACGCGCACTATCTGGGACGTCAACTTCCGGAGAGTTAGAGGCAAAAAGCGGGGCGATGACATGAATTTGTTTTCTATCCTGTTTCGTTATTTCACAAAGGCATATCTATCCTGGATTGCTATATCTGTGGTTTGTCTAACCGCGATTATATCCCTAATCCAGACGGTGGAATTGTTACGTCGGACTAGCAATCGCAGCGATGAAAGCGGCGATATCAGCATCGCCGCGCTAGCTTTTCTGAACATTCCTGCTGTCCTTGAACTCATCCTACCCTTTGCTCTGCTGGCTGGCTCGATGCTGTGTTTTGATCGATGGAACCGGTCAAATGAATTCGTCGTTACGCGGGGTTTTGGACGATCAATCTGGGCGGTTTTGAATCCGGTCATCGTGGCTGCAGCGCTGGTTGGTGTAGTTTTTGTTACAGTGGTCAATCCGATTGGATCGATCACGTCGCGCCTGTACGAGAAAAAAATGAACATGATTTTTGGCGAACGCGAGCAGCAGATGTCAGTTTCAGCCGATGGCATCTGGCTTCGAGATTCGAATAACCAGGGGGGAATCATCGTTCATGGTGATACGCTGAATGCCGCATCAGCCAATATAACCAAGCCGATAATCTATACATTTGGCGAGGATGAAGAGCTTAACCGCAGAATTAAAGCCGATGCGATGCGCCTTACCGAAAAAGGCTGGATCGTTCAAAATGCAATTGAATGGGATGAGTTGGGCAATCGTATCCAACGCGGCAATATCATCATTCCCACTGCGCTAAAATCTCTGGAACTTTCGCGGTCCAGCGAGCCGCCAAGCACAATCGCTTTTTTCTTGCTACCCGCCTTTATCAATCTTCTTGAAAGAGCCGGTCTTCCCTCGGTTGATCATCGCATCCATTTCCACAAATTATTGTCGCTACCAATCATGATGATAGGGATTGCCTTGATCGGGGCTAAATTTACGCTGACGAACATGAACCGGGGTCGGCGTGTTCATCTTTTCACGCGCGGGGTAGGAATTTCGGTTTCCATTTTCCTGTTCAGCCATTTAATGCAGGTCCTTGGTGCGTCTTTGCGCCTGCCGCCTGTTTTTGCCGGCTGGGCACCCGCAATCGCCGTGATTCTAATTGGCGCCGCAATGCTTGCGCGTCTCGACGAAGCTTGAGAGAACTCAGTCATGACCCCCTTCATCAGACCTTTGATTGTATGTTTTACACTGGTCACTGTATTTTTGACACTGGCGATAACGCCAGTGATCAGTTGGGCACAGGTCAGCATTGTTGCGACTGTTAACGGCAAACCCATCACCGATTATGATGTTGAACAGCGGTCAGCGTTCCTGCAATTTGCGACAGACATTCAGATAACCGATCAGAATAGAGAGCGCCTTTATGAGGATGCCCTGCAACTTTTGATCGACGACAAACTGAAACTATCCGCGGCAAAAGACCTGATTCCCAATATTGAGGCAGTTGGTCTGCCGAGGGTCAATAAGCTGATTGACGAGACATTTGGAACGGACGGCAAACCAGGAAAAATTGTACTTCGAAACGCTGGCGTTGATCCGTTTACAGTGCAGCAGAAATATCTTGGTGATGTCGCCTGGTCAAATTTTCTGAGTATGCGGTTTGCCGATAAAATAAAGAATTTTGACCAGCGGGTTGACGATGAGCTAAAGCGGTTGAAGGCCAACGCATTAAAGCCGCAGGTCAATTTGGCCGAGATTGTTTTGGCCGCCGGTCCATCCCGAAATTTGGAGCAAACACAGGCGCTTGCGAAAGAAATGGTAGAGGCCATCCGGCGCGGCGCAAATTTTTCTGAAATTGCCCGTCAATATTCAGTTTCCGGTACCGCAGCCAATGGCGGTTATGTTGGATGGACCGTCAGCGAGCGCATTCCGGAAATTTTCCGTGAAGCCGCCGCAGCGATCGAGGTCGGGGCCGTTACCGAACCTATAATACTGGATGGCGCAGTTTATATTCTTCGCCTAAACGGCAAACGCAAGGACGGTGCTGTTGATGCCTCACAAACGCGCGTCTGGCTTGCCCGCGCCCTCCATCTATTGCCGGAAAATGCCAGCGATGCCGACCGTCTGGAAATCGGTGCTAAAATTGAGCGGGACACCGAGTTAGTGACCTCTTGTGACGAAATGGTTGCGCTAAATGACAAATATGGCTCGGATGCGGTGGCAAAACTTGACGATATGGTTATCGGTGACCTGGCACCGCAGATGCAAAAATTGATCAAATCATTGACGGTCAATGTGCCATCATCGCCGCTGGGGTTTGCTGAAGGTATTGCCTCACTTATGCTATGCCGGACTGAATTGCCTGTAATTGAACTTCCGCCGCGCGAAGAGATTGAGCAGACCCTGCTGAATAATATTTATGGCAGCCTGAGCGAGCGTCAACTTGTGCGCCTTCGCCGGACAGCGGTGATCGAACGGCTCGATAACTAATGACGCAGCGCCCCATGCAGCCCCATTCCGCAGACAATAATCTAACACCGAATCTAGCACCGGTTATTGTAACTCCCGGTGATCCAGCCGGGATTGGAGCTGAAATTGCGCTAGCCGCATTTGCGCGAGGCCAACGCGGATTCTGCCTGATGGAAGATCCAGCACGCCTGCGCCAATTGGCTTTGGCATTAGGCATTGATGTTGAAATCGCCGAAATCAGCCACCCGGGTGAGGCCGTCAATCTGGCTGGCGGCACCCTTAATGCTGACAGCGCTGATGGGTTGCCCATATTGCCCGTATTGCCCGTGCAGTGGCAGGTGCAACCCGTCCCCGGAAGGCCCGATGCCAGCAATGCGCACGGCGTTATCACCGCCATTGAACGCGCTGTAAAATGGGCACAAGCCGGTGATGCCAGCGCGGTAACCACCAATCCTATTCATAAAGCCGTGCTGATCGAAGCGGGGTTTCAGTATCCCGGTCATACCGAATTTCTGGGCAGCCTTGCCCCGCCCCGCCCGGGCGCACCCACAATGATGCTGGCTTGTGATGATTTGCGCGTTGTTCCTGTTACAGTGCACATGGCATTAGCCGACGTTCCGGGCAGGCTGAAAACGCAAGATATTATTGATAAGGGGATGCTGCTTGCCGCCGCCTTAACCACTCATTTTGGCTGCCCTGCACCGCGTATCGCTGTTTGCGGGTTGAACCCCCATGCAGGTGAGGATAGCCAGTTTGGTGATGAAGATACGCGTATCATTGCGCCGGCCGTCAGTGCGCTTTGTACCGCCGGTATTGCCGCAACCGGACCCCATTCGGCGGATTCGCTATTCCACGCCGCCGCGCGCAAATCCTATGACGGCGTTTTGGGAATGTATCACGATCAGGTGTTGATTCCGATTAAGACGCTGGACTTTGATGGCGGAGTGAATGTCACGCTGGGCCTTGATTTTGTCCGCACATCACCCGACCATGGCACTGCTTTTGATATTGCGGGAGGGGGCACCGCGCGCCCCGACAGCCTGATTGCCGCCATCCGCATGGCACTTGATATGGCCAGCAATTCTGCAAAATCCCTGTCCCCGCCCCTGTCCCCGTCCTCTGACGCGTCAAATTCATCGACATGACCCACCATGATTACAGCTCCAGCGATAGCAAGATCAACGCCCTGCCAACGCTTGGCGCTCTTGTTGGGGCGCTGGATATGCGGGCGCGTAAATCGCTGGGCCAGAATTTCCTTTTTGATCTGACATTGACGCGGCGCATCGCGCGAAGTGGTGGCAGTCTTCACGGTACCACTATCGAAGTTGGCCCCGGCCCCGGCGGATTAACCCGGGCGCTGTTGCTGGAAGGCGCAGAAAAAGTCATCGCTATTGAAAAAGATTTTCGCGCAGGGACGGTTCTAGGCTCGCTGCTGGAGGCGGCTGAAGGACGGTTGTCACTGGTTGAAGCTGACGCGCTGAAAACCCCCATATGGGAGATCGGCGAAGCACCGCGCAGAGTCATCGCCAACCTTCCCTATAACATCGCCACCACATTGCTGCTGCAATGGCTGGAGCACACCGCCGCGTTTGAATCACTGACCTTAATGTTCCAGCGCGAGGTTGCCGAGCGGATCACCGCACGCCCGGGGGACAGTGCCTATGGCCGTCTCAGCATTCTGACCGGCTGGTTGGCCGACGCCGAAATCCAGTTCGATATTCCCCCCGAAGCCTTTGTTCCAGCGCCAAAGGTTACATCTTCGGTGGTTCATATTCGCCCATTGGCAAAACCGCGCTATGCTTGCGATCAGAGCGCATTGGAGCAGATAACCCGGCTGGCCTTTGGTCAGCGGCGCAAGATGCTGCGCGCTTCGCTGAAATCAATTGGCGGCGCTGCAATGCTAACCGATGCCGGTATTAACCCGGAAGCACGGCCACAAGAGATTGATATTGAAGGGTTTTGTAGGCTTGCGAACATAGTTGGCTCTCAGGTTTAGCCGGTCTCGGGTTTAGCCGGTCTTGGGGCCTAGCTGTCACCCTGCAAAACGCGAACAAAATCCGACAGGTCCGTTTGCCGTTTACGCCGCAAGCGTTCTGCCGCCAAAATGGATTTTACCGACGCCACCGAATGATCCAGATCATCATTGATGACGATATAGTCATATTCGCTGTAATGGCTGATTTCATCGGACGCTTTTGCCATCCGTGAAGCCACCACATCATCACTATCCTGACCGCGTCCAACCAGCCGCTCATGCAGGGCTGCGCGCGAGGGCGGTAGAACAAAAACCGAAACCAGATCGGACGGCGCGGCATTTGCAACCTGTTGCGTTCCCTGCCAGTCAATGTCGAAAAGAACGTCACCGCCCTGCTTCAGGACTGCCATGACATCGGCCTTTGGCGTGCCATAGGAATTGCCGAACACGGTCGCATATTCCAGAAACTCATGCGCCGCAATCATCGCATCAAAGCGCGCCTGATCTACAAAATGATAGTCAACACCATCAACCTCATTCACGCGCGCAGGACGGGTAGTCGCCGAGATCGAAAGCGTCAAATTGTTATCTTCGGCCAGAAGACGATGGGCGATTGATGTCTTTCCAGCCCCTGACGGCGAGGATAAAACCAGCATCATGCCACGGCGGCCATTTGCGGATTTGAGTCCACTGGAGTCGTTATCTTTTGGTCCCGTTTTTATCATTGCTGGCATCTCCTGCACGGCATCGGCATTTCAGCTTCCCGAAGCGGCTTCACGCTGAAACTTCCGGTATAGTCTTACATTTTTGTTATGCGCGTCCAGCGTTCTTGCAAAGCGCAATCCGCCTTTTCCATCAGAGACAAAATACATATTTTTAGTTTCTGCCGGATTTAGAGCAGCATCAACCGCATCAGCACTGGGATTGCAAATGGGCGTTTTCGGCAGTCCGGAAATCATATATGTGTTCCAGTCGGTTGCACGTTTAAGGTCTGAGCGCAGGATGGTCCGCTTTGGATTTTCGTCAACGCCGTACAGAACGGTTGGGTCAGATTGCAGGCGCATCCCTTTGCGAAGACGGTTGATGAACACCCCGGCAACCTCTCGCCGATCAGCGCTATCTGCTGTCTCAAGCTCAATAATAGAGGCCAGAATCAGCGCCTGCTCCGGGGCTTTGAAAGGCAGATCAGCCTGCCTGTTCACCCACGCTTCCAAAAGCGTAATCTGACGTTTTTCCTGCATCCGCCGAATAAAATCATCGCGGCGCGTCCCCTGCGTATAGAAATAGGTTTCAGGCAGAACACTGCCTTCGGGAATATCAAGCGATACATCGCCGATCAGGAATTCAACTGCGTCTAGCTGGCGGATGACCTGCGCCGACCTAATTCCCTCAATAACCGTTAAGCGGCGCTGATGGCTCTGCCCGAAATGAATGATGCGCATAGTCTCATTCAAACTAGCTTTCGCCGGAATTTTAAACTCGCCCTCTTTCGGGATAAAATCTCGGCCTTTGATAATGCGCGCGGCATCATAGTGATATAATTCATTTATCACGCCGGCACGGGCCAGCGTCCAGCGCACTGTGGAATGACCATCGCCCGGAGCAATTGTTACAAAAACATCGGTTTTATGGGGACCTTCAGCCTTTAGAATATAGCGCTCAACGGCGAAGTATCCGCCGAAGACAGCAGCAATCAACACTGTGACAGGCACTGCGATCAGCAAAACCGACCGGACAATGTACCGGACGGCCAGACGAAGCATCAGTCCACCCGGCCCACGATCAATGACGCATTGGTACCGCCAAAACCGAACGAATTCGACATTGCATTGCGAACCTCACGCTTACGCGTTTTCAACGGCACCAGATCAAAGTCTGATACCGCCTCTTCCGGATTTTCGAGGTTTAGCGTTGGCGGCAAATCACCAGTCTGCACTGTTTTGATCGAATAGATCGCCTCGATTGCTCCCGCCGCTCCTAGCAGATGGCCAGTGGCGCTTTTTGTCGATGACATGGAAACATTGCTAACAGAATCACCCAGAAGGCGGCGAACCGCGCCAGCCTCAATCAAGTCGCCAAGAGGCGTTGATGTACCATGCGCATTCAAATAATCAATTTCAGACGGCGCAAGACCGGCGCGCTTTAACGCTGCCTGCATCGCACGAAATCCGCCATCACCATCTTCGGCAGGTGCGGTGATATGATGCGCATCGCCCGACATGCCATAGCCTTTAATTTCGGCATAAATCGTGGCACCGCGCGCCCTGGCATGCTCCAGCTCTTCGAGAACGACGATACCCGCGCCCTCACCCATGACAAACCCGTCACGCCCTTTATCCCAAGGCCGGGATCCACGAAGAGGATCATCATTATACCCGCTAGACAGGGCCCGCGCCGCCGCAAATCCGGCCATGCCAATTCGGCATACAGCCGCCTCAGCACCGCCCGCAACCATCACATCGGCATCATCAAGCGCAACCATCCGCGCGGCATCACCGATCGCGTGCGCGCCGGTAGAACAAGCCGTGACAACCGAGTGATTCGGCCCCCGAAACCCGTATTTAATCGACACATGGCCTGAAATCAGATTGATCAGCGCCGAGGGAATAAAAAACGGACTGATTTTTCGCGTGCCGCGATCATTCATCAGCTGGTTGGTGGTGACAATTGTTTCCAACCCCCCAATGCCCGACCCGATCATCACCCCGGTACGGTTTTGCTGCTCGCGGTCATCTGGCTTCCAGCGCGAATCCTCAACAGCGAGTTGCGCCGCTACCAGACCAAGCTGGATAAACCGGTCTTGCTTGCGCTGGTCCCGTGGTTCAATGAAATCGTCGAGATTTAAGCCGCCTTTTTCATCGGGGCCGGGTACCTGTCCAGCAATCTGGCAAGCAATGTCATCGACTTGAAAATTTGTAATGCGGTCAATTCCGCTTTTCCCGGCCAAAATTTGAGACCAGTTATGGTCAGCTCCAACACCTAGAGGTGTGACCATGCCGAGACCGGTGACTACGACGCGACGCACGTTTCACTCCTGATCAAACGGTTTTTAAAATAGAAATACGCCAGCCCCCGGCTTAAATTTACCGTTGATGATAAAACCCGGGGGCCGGTCATAGCGTTTGGTACTAGTTTAGCCAGCGTTTTCTTCAAGAAAGGATACGGCGTCCTTGACAGTCAGGATGCGCTCAGCAGCATCGTCAGGAATTTCAACGCCGAATTCTTCTTCGAATGCCATGACCAGCTCGACCGTGTCGAGGCTGTCAGCACCTAGGTCATCGATGAAGCTTGCGCCGTCAACGACTTTCCCGGCGTCGACGCCAAGATGTTCCACTACGATATTACGAACACGATCTGAAATGTCGCTCATATTTGCCCCCTGTGAGAAGGTTGGTTTTATCCTGCCCGATTAAACAGATGCAGCCGCACCCGTATCGACGCCGGAAGATTGAAGTTGGCGGCACTTAACACAGTTTTATTTCGGGCGCCACCCTATAATCCTTCGGGGCACCACAGTTTGACCGCCTAAAACGCGACCATACCGGCTAAATCGGCCAATCTCAAGTTTACATATCTTATTATTATAAATCTCAGGAAAATATTATGTGGCAGATTTTATGACCTAAGCTCGGGCAATAAACCCCGTCAGGGTCTATAGCATCGCCATACCGCCATTTACATGCAGCGTTGTCCCGGTGATGTAGGCCGCCTCGTTACTGGCAAGGAATGTCACGGCCGCCGCGATTTCATCAGCCTGACCAAGTCGCTCCATTGGCACCCGTGTCAAAAGAGCCTGTTTTTGCGACGGGTCCAGAACGTCGGTCATCGGTGTTTCGATAAAGCCCGGCGCTACGACATTAACGGTAATCCCGCGAGTGGCAACCTCAGCGGCAAGTGATTTGCTGTACCCAATCATTCCAGCCTTTGATGCTGCATAGTTTGCCTGCCCCGGATTTCCGGTCACACCAACAATGGATGACACCGAAATAATCCGGCCATGGCGCGCCTTCATCATCGGGCGAAGTGCAGCGCGGGCAATCATCATGCTGGCAGTCATATTCACCTGCAAGACGTCATCCCACTGATCGTCCTTCATCCGCATCGCCAGATTATCACGGGTGATACCAGCGTTATTGACAAGGATGGAAATCGGACCAGCAACCTCGACAGCCTTTTCAACCAGACCCGCAGCTTCATCGCGCTCCGACAGATTGGCGGTAGCGATATGGGCACGCTCGCCAAGCTCAGATGCCAGCTCGCCAAGACGTTCAGCCCGGGTGCCATGCAGCACAACATTTGCCCCTTGGCCATGTAACGCCCGCGCAATCGAAGCACCAATCCCGCCGCTAGCGCCGGTGATAAGGGCCGTGTTACCTGTCAGATCAAACATCACGTAGTTCCTTTCCTATAAATGGCAGAAGAGCCATTGGGCCATTTATCATATTTAGCAGGGCAGAGTTGACCTTATAGAGCGGCCAAAACGCTGTCCAGATCATCGGCCCCGTCCAGATTGACCATTACGGCGTCCTCCAGTGTTCGTTTAACCAGCCCGGACAGAACCTTGCCAGTGCCAAGTTCAACAAAATGAGTAATACCATCTGCCTGCATCGCCAACAGCGTTTCACGCCAGCGAACCCGCCCAACAACCTGACTAACAAGATTGCTGCGAAGCTGATCGGCGGCGCTCTCGCGGGCAGCGGTTACATTACAATAGACCGGCACGCCGGCATCCTTCATCGGTGTTTGTGCCAGCGCGGCGGCCATGGCCTCACCCGCCGGGCGCATCATCTCGCAATGAAAGGGCGCACTGACAGGAAGTTTAAGGGCACGGCGGATACCGCGCGCCTTGGCAATTTCGATCGCTGCATCGACCGCCTCCACTGCGCCGCTGACGACGATCTGACCCGGCGCGTTATCATTTGCCAACTGGATGATGCCGCTGCCCGCTGCTTCAGCGACAATTTCGTCAATTACCGCCTCTTCGGCGTTCAAGATAGCAGCCATCGCGCCCTCTCCGGCTGGAACGGCATTTTGCATACTGTCCCCGCGCAGACGCAACAGCTTGGCCGCATCGCCGATCGTCAGACTGCCCGCGGCGACCAAGGCAGAATATTCGCCAAGGGAATGCCCCGCCACACACCCCGCCATTTCAGCCAGCGACTTGCCGGTGGCCTCAGACAACACCGCCAACGATGCCATCGACGTTGCAAACAAGGCCGGTTGGGCATTGCGGGTTAGCTTTAATTCATCCGCATCACCGTTTTGCATCAGCGTAAACAGATCTTCGCCAAGCGCATCGTTCACCTGATCGAAAACGCCGCGCGCAGCTGGAAATGCCGCGGCCAGACTGCCGCCCATGCCGATGGCCTGCGAGCCTTGCCCCGGAAACTGAAACATAATTTTCGCGCGCATTGTGATCTCCCTAGCCGCTTTAATCACTATGCAGAGCTATTCCATACTTGCCCAAACAGGTCAATGCTGACCGTTTTTATCACTTGCATTCAGCGGTTTTTGGTGTAGGTTGCCGAAATTGAGACCGCCAGAACGCCAGAACGCCGGAATTCCAAAACATTAGAACGGCTAGGCGCAGTCAGGTGTCTCAGACTTACATCACTGAAACAATCCTTGCCGGGAAACCGGTTGGTCAGGCGAATACCCGCCCGACGATTAGCCAGAAGGAGATACGCATGCGCTTCTACGAGAGCGTCTTCATCGCGCGTCAGGACATTTCAACCACTCAGGTTGAATCCATGGCCGATGAATTTGCCGGCATCATTACGCAAGCCGGCGGCAAAATCCATAAACGTGAATATTGGGGCCTGCGGTCACTCGCGTACCGCATTAAGAAAAACCGCAAGGGCCATTACATCATGTTCAACCTCGAGACAGATTCCGAGGCGCTGAAAGAGTATGAGCGGATCATGGGCCTGAACGAAGATGTTCTGCGGTTCCTGAACATCCGCATCGAAGAGGTGGACGAAGCCCCGTCGATTATCATGCAAAATAAAGGCGAGCGGGGAGATCGTGGTGACCGGGGAGATCGCGGTGACCGGGGAGATCGTGGTGACCGGGGAGATCGTGGTGACCGGGGAGATCGCGGTGACCGGGGAGATCGTGGTCCACGTGGCCCGCGCGCCCAAGACGCCCCAGCGGATGACGCGGCACCTGCCGTTAACGCGGCAGCCAGTGAAGATTCCGCCAGTGAAACACCTGACGCAGCCAGCAGCGAGGAGTAGATCATGACACAACTCGAAATCAAACGTGAAGCCGTCCGCAAGCCGTTTGGCCGGCGCCGGAAGTCTTGCCCGTTTTCAGGACCTAACGCACAGCCGATTGACTATAAAGACACAAAGCTTTTGGCGCGTTACACATCTGAGCGTGGAAAAATCGTGCCATCGCGTATCTCGGCTGTTTCGGCGAAGAAGCAACGCGAGCTGGCAATCGCCATCAAGCGGGCCCGCTTTCTCGCCCTTATGCCTTACGTGACATCGTAAGACGGAAGGAGACCGAAAACATGGAAATCATTCTGTTAGAACGCGTTGAAAAACTTGGCCAGATGGGCGATGTGGTGAATGTGAAGCCGGGCTATGCCCGTAACTTCCTGCTGCCACAAGGAAAAGCTCTTCGTGCAAACAAGCAAAACCTAGAGCGTTTCGAGACCGAAAAGACTCAGCGTGAGGCAGATAATCTGTCACGCCGTAATGATGCTGAAACCGAGGCTTCAAAGATGAACGGTCTTGCGGTTAGCATGGTTCGCGCTGCCTCTGAAATGGGCCAGTTGTTTGGCTCGGTGACCTCACGCGATATCTCTGATGCTGTTACCGAAGCTGGTTTCACCGTCGGTCGGTCACAGGTCATCATGGAACAGTCGATCAAAACCCTTGGCCTGCACGACACCCGGATCCGGCTTCATCCTGAAGTCACCATTGTCGTTACAGTCAATGTGGCACGCTCGGCAGACGAAGCCGAAACCCAGTTGAAGACCGGTGTCGCTGTTTCCGGCATGATTGGTGATGACGATGATGATGATGATGATTACAATGCCCGCAATCAGGCGCCTGTAGAAGAGGTATCAGAAAAAGCCCCCGCTGAGGACGCCTCCGCTGACGACGCCTCCTCTGATGAAGGGGTACCTGAAGAAGCGGTATCTGAAGAAGAGGTTGCTGATAAAGAGGCATAATCTGCCCAATTCAGTTATCAGCCGCGCAATAAGTCGCGCAATCGGGCCGGCAAGAAAAACGATAAGGCCGGGGCTAGTCCCCGGCTTTTTTATTTGCGAGAGTACTGGCTTCCAAAAAACTACACTTATCCCCATTCCCCGCAACCTTAACAGGCAGGCAATTCAAAATAATTTGCTATGGTGGGATTATGGCTGAAGAACCAACCAACATTGAAACCTTCCCTCGCATAGTTGATGCAGGGGCGGGGATGGGCGCAACGCGCCAAATGCCGCATAATTTGCCCGCCGAGCAGAATCTTCTCGGGGCATTATTGCTGGAAAATGACGTGATGGAGCGCATCGATGACCGGCTGCGCGCCGATCATTTCTATGACCCTCTGCATGGCCGGATTTTCTCAACAATGCTGCGGTTGATTGACCGCGGCCAGCTTGCCAATCCGGTTACTCTGAAAAGTTTTTTCACCAGTGCCGACGATGCTCAGGGTCCTGATGGGGGGGCTAGTGGTACGGGCGGAACGAATGGCACTGGCGGTGGCAGCATTGAGGAATATCTTGGCGAGCTTGCTGACGGCGTTATCAGCATTGCGCAGGCGCCCGACTATGCACACACGATTTATGAGACGCATCTGCGGCGTGAGCTGATCCGTATCGGGGATGATGTAATTAATGATGCCGGCCATCCCGACGTTGACCTTCCCGCCACCACGCTGATCGAAACGGCTGAGGCGAAACTGTTTCAACTAGCCGAAAAAGGCGAGGCTGGATCTGGTCTTCGCGGCTTTGATAACGTTATTGCCGCGACTATTAATCAGGCCAATATTGCCCGCAAGTCAGAAGGCAAATTGTCGGGAACCAGTACCGGATTGACCGATCTTAACAATCTGTTGGGGGGGCTTCATAAGTCTGATCTGATCATTCTGGCGGGCCGCCCGGCGATGGGTAAATCTGCGCTTGCTGCAACGATGGCCTTTCACGCAGCAACAACCACCCGCACCGGAGAGGTTGCCGCACCTGTCGCCTTTTTCTCGCTTGAAATGTCGGCTGAACAGCTCGGCACGCGTATCTTGAGTGAGCGCTCGCAGATAGACTCGAACAATATTCGCCAAGGCCAACTCAACAGCGAAGAATTTGACCGGCTCGTTGAATCCAGTAACGCGTTGTCGGTTGCGCCTTTCTTTATTGATGACACGCCGTCGCTTTCAGTATCGCAGGTTGCCAGCCGTGCCCGCCGGATGAAACGCACCGGTGGTCTTGGGCTTATCGTTGTTGATTATTTGCAGTTGCTAACCGCCCAACTTGGCCAACGCCCCGAAAACCGCGTTCAGGAAATCTCTAACATCAGTCGAACGCTAAAAGGCATCGCCAAGGAACTGGATGTACCGGTGTTGGCGCTATCGCAGTTGTCGCGCGCGGTTGAACAGCGTGAGGATAAGCGGCCAAATCTGGCTGATCTTCGCGAATCAGGGTCAATCGAGCAGGACGCCGATGTGGTGATTTTCCTCTACCGCGAGGAATATTACCTCAGCAAAAAAGAACCTGAGCGCGATATCCGCGAGTCTGATGAGCAGTTCAACCTGAAGAATGATACCTTCATGGCCCGCCTTCAAGCCGCCGAAAATAAGGCTGAAGTTATCATCGCCAAGCAACGACACGGTCCCACCGGCTCGGTCAATGTGCATTTTGAAAAGCGGTTCACGCATTTCAGTGATTTGAAAGACAGCGCTGCCCTTCCCGAAGGCTATTGATCGCGCCAAAAGAGAGCCTGATGGAATTTTCCACGTCTGACAGCTGTATTATCATCAACAAAGCGGCCATCACCGCCAATTGGAAGGCCCTCGATGCGCTGACGGGCAGGACAAGAAAGACGGCAGTGGTAAAGACGGCGGCAGTGGTAAAGGCCGATGCCTATGGTCTTGGTGCGGCGCAGATTGCCCCTGCCCTTGCCGCCTCAGGGTGTGAGATATTTTTTGTAATGGCGCTGAATGAAGCTGTGGTGCTTCGCGGCGCGCTTAATGATCATGGTTTTGGTGACCGTCAGACTAATAATGAGCCCCAGATTATTGCGCTTGGCGGGTGTCATGCTGGTCAGGAAGATGATTTCCTCGCCTACAGAATCACCCCTGCGATTAACAGTCTTGAGCAACTCCTGCGTTTAACCAAATTCGCTAACAAGCGCGAGGCTCCCATTCCGGCGGCATTGCATATTGATACCGGCATGTCGCGGTTGGGGCTTGATGCAGGTGAGGCTGACTGGCTGGTTGAGGCGATAACCAAAGATGCCAATAGCACCATCAAAACGCTGGACGGGCTGGATCTTTGCTGGCTGATGAGTCATCTCACATCGTCTGAAGATGCGCTGGCGGCCAGTAATAAAACCCAGCTTGACGCGTTCAATGCCCTGCGCAAACTCCTGCCCGATACGCCGTGCAGTCTTGCCAATAGCGGCGGTATTTTTCTGGGGCCCGAATATCATTTCGACATGACCCGGCCAGGCATTGCCCTTTACGGCATGCATCCGTCGGGCATCGCCGTTACATCAGCAGAGGCCAACCATGTGAAGATGCTGACCCCGGTGGTTCAATGGCAGGCTCGCATTCTTCAAAACCGGCGGGCTGCTGCTGGAGAGGCGGTTGGATATAACGGCACACATATCCTGCACCGTAGCTCGCGAATTGCGACAATTGGCGTTGGCTATGCAGATGGATATCCCCGCACGCTTGGCGGCAAAGGCCGCGTTGAAATTGGCGGCCAGATTGCGCCGGTAATCGGGCGGATTTCGATGGATACAATAACCGTTGATATAACCGATATTAACGAAGATGTTTTTAATAGCAGTCCGGTTGCCACCCTTTTGGGCCCGCATTACGATCTTACCCAAATGGCGGCTGATGCAGGAACAATCGGGTATGAGATTCTAACCCAGCTTGGCCAGCGCCCTCGCCGCCTTTATCAGGCCGGATAAGGCAGCTATTTTACACCCTAGTCCGGACCCAAAAATCAGATGATCTGCCGATGATCAGTATTTGTCGGTATTTGCTATGGTAAAAACATGGAAATCGGGGCATAAATTGAGGGGCAACACGCCTCGTTCCATCAGGGGCGGCTAGGCCAACGTCAGGTTACGAATGATCGGGTTTCTGCAAAATATTGGTCAAACAAGCCTTGCCTTTCTGGCGGCAATAGGCCGGTTGTCCCTGTTTACCGGCGCGGCGGTACGCTGGACCTTTATGCCGCCCTATTACTGGCGCCAACTGCTGCGGCAAATCATTGATATCGGATATTACTCGCTTCCCGTCGTCGGGCTGACAACGCTTTTTTCCGGGATGGTGCTGGCGCTGCAATCCTATACAGGTTTTGCCCGGTTTTCGGCTGAGGATACGGTTGCCACGGTAGTTGTGCTTTCCGTTACACGCGAACTTGGGCCGGTTCTGGCGGGACTGATGGTTGCCGGCCGAATTGGCGCTTCGATGGCAGCTGAAATTGGGACGATGCGGGTAACCGATCAGATTGATGCACTGGACACGCTATCGACGCGCCCGATGCAGTATCTTGTTGCGCCGCGCATTGTTGCGGGAACCATATGCCTGCCGTTTCTGGTGTTGGTCGGTGATCTGATCGGCGTTTTTGGCGGTTATCTGGTTGGCGTTTTTCGGCTTGGATTTAACCCGGCGATCTATCTGTCGCGCACGCTGGAATATTTGGAGATGTCTGACGTAACACTCGGATTAATCAAGGCGGCTGTGTTTGGTTTCCTAATTGCCCTGATGGGGTGTTATCATGGCTATCATTCGGGACGCGGCGCCGAAGGGGTTGGCCGGGCAACCACCAATGCGGTGGTCTCGTCATCGATCTTGATCCTGATTTCCAATTACCTCGTCACCGCGCTATTTTTCGGTTAGGTGGACACGCGCATGGCACAAAAAACCGAACCAATGGCAAAAATACAAATGGCTGGAGTGACCAAATCCTTTGGCGACAAGCATGTTTTGCGCGGTGTCGATCTCAGCGTGGCGCCCGAGGAATCGCTTGCCATCATTGGCACGTCGGGATGCGGTAAGTCTGTCACCCTAAAATGCCTTCTGGGATTGCTGCAAGCCGATGGCGGATCGATCACCGTTGACGGGCACGAGTTGATCGGGGCCAGCCGCGCCGATATTGAGGCAATGCGCCAGCGCTTTGGCATGACTTTTCAGTTTGGCGCGCTGTTTGACTCGTTGCCAATCTGGGAGAATGTGACCTTTAGACTGCGTCAACGCGAACATATCTCACGCAATCAAGCCCGCGATCATGCCGCCGAAACCATTACCCAGCTTGGGCTGGCAGCGCATGTGATTGATCAATATCCAGCTGAATTATCGGGCGGTATGCAAAAACGCGTTGCCCTAGCCCGCGCCATCGCCGACAAACCGGAAGTTCTGCTTTTTGATGAGCCAACATCGGGTCTCGATCCGATTACCGGCGGGGTAATTGACCGGCTGATTATAGACTCGGTGCGCAGGCTAGGCGCGACTGCGGTGACAATCAGCCATGATATGTCGTCGGTGCGCCGTATCGCCGACAAGGTCGCCATGGTTCATAACGGCGTGATTATATGGTGCGGACCAGCGTCAAAGATGGATCATTCGGGCATTCCCGAAGTTGATCAATTCGTTCACGGCCATGCTGACGGCCCGTTGACCATCGCGGCCAAAGCCGAGGCAAAGGCCGGTTGATGGCCAAACCGTCAAGATCATATGTCTGTCAGGAATGCGGCGGCGCGCACCCGAAATGGACCGGGCGCTGCGATCATTGCATGGCGTGGAACACGCTGGTCGAAGAGCGCGTTGAGGCACCGTCCGGCCCGGGCAAACGCATATCCGGGCGCAGGGTGGATCTGCAACCTCTGGCACAAAGCGATGACGCTCCCCCACCACCGCGCATGAAAACCGGTCTTGGAGAATTTGACCGCGTTGCCGGTGGCGGTCTGGTCAAAGGGTCGGCAACGCTAATCGGGGGCGATCCCGGCATTGGCAAATCCACCTTGCTGTTACAGTTGGTCTGCCGTCTGGCGGATGGCGGCAAGCGCATTGCCTATATTTCCGGTGAGGAATCGGCCGATCAGGTGCGCATGCGGGCGCGCCGCCTTGGCCTTGCCAATGCCGATGTTGACCTTGCCACCACCACAAATGCTGCTGATATCGCCGCATCCGTTGGCGGGCCGGACGGCCCCGATGTTGTGGTGATCGATTCGATTCAGACGATGTTTTTACCGACCCTTGATTCGGCCCCCGGAACAGTTAGTCAGGTTCGCGCCACTGCTCAGGAATTAATTCGTGCGGCAAAACTGCATGATGTTGCGCTGCTGATTGTGGGGCACGTAACCAAGGATGGCGCGATTGCCGGTCCGCGCGTTCTTGAACATATGGTTGATACTGTTCTGTATTTTGAAGGTGACAGATCGCACCATTTTCGCATTTTGCGGAGTGTGAAAAACCGCTTTGGCGCCACTGACGAAATTGGTGTTTTTGAGATGGTTGAGGCTGGACTTTCCGAAGTTCCGAACCCGTCCGAGCTGTTTCTGGCAGACCGGCGGGATGAAGTAACCGGCGCGGTTGTGTTTGCGGGAATTGAGGGTAGCCGCCCGGTTCTGGTTGAGATTGAGGCATTGGTTGCCCCGTCAACGCTGGCCTCACCGCGGCGTAATGTCGTTGGGTGGGACAGCAGCCGTCTGGCAATGCTGACCGCCGTTCTGGAAGCGCGGTGCGGTGTGCCTTTATCCGGACGTGATATTTTTCTGAATGTGGCTGGCGGGCTGAAAATTTCCGAAACGGCAGCGGATCTTGCCGTCGCCGCTGCGCTGATATCTTCGGTTTGCGGACGCCCTGCCCCGCCGCGAAGCGTGTTTTTCGGTGAGGTCGCTTTGTCCTCTGAATTGCGGCAGGTTGCACAGGCCGATGCACGCTTGAAAGAAGCTGCTAAGCTGGGCTTTGATATGGCGGTGATGCCGCAACCGCGCAAAAAGGCGGCGGCCCCGCATGGTCTATCCCTTGCCCAGCCGACAACACTGGCTGAGTTGATTGAAATAATGGGTGGTGTAACATGAGAGCTGGAGTTAGCCCTTGTTGTTTGAAGTTAGGCTTTGTTGCTTGAAGTTAGCCTTTGTACTGTGGAGTTAGGCTATGAGTTTTGAAATTGCCGCCCTCAATCTTGTCGATTTTGCCGCCATTATCATTCTGGTTATTTCCGGCATTCTGGCGACATTGCGCGGTCTGACACGCGAGATTATGGGACTGGTCGGCTGGCCGATTTCGATAATCGCTGCAAAGCTTGCCGCTCCGTTGCTTGATCCGCTGTTGATTGACATGGTCAAAGTTGACGGCATCAGTCAGGCGCTGGCCTGGGGCATTCCGTTCATCATTGTCGTGATCCTGTGGTTTGCGCTGTCATCTGTTGTATCACCCGGTCTCAGCAAAGCTGGCCTTGGCGGATTTGATCGCTGGTTAGGGTTTATTTTCGGACTTGTTCGCGGCTTTCTGGTCGTGTTGATCATTTATGCCGGTGCGGTAGTGGCAGCAGATGGGGACGATAATTTGCCGTCAATCGTTGGCAAAGCCCAGATCACCCCTATGTTACGCGGCACCGCGCAAACGCTGTCGGGGGTATTGCCGTCCGATATGGCGAAACGGCTTATCGAAAATCTGCCCGACGCCGATGCCGTAACCGATGACATAAAAGATGCTGGCGACGCTGCCACCGAAACCGGCAGCGATGTTGGCGAAGGCGCTCTCGATCTTTTGAGCGACGAGGGCTAAACTTGAACCGCAAAGGCAAAACGCAATTTACGATTTGTAATCCTGTTTCAACCAGATATGGATTTACCGCGATTACCCAGCCCGCCAGATCCGGTCATTCCGGCGCTATCATGTGAGGACCAATGCGCAACTCTCCGCCAAATACCCCTTCCCCCCGCCTAACCACCAATCCCTTTGCGAGCGATGAGTTTGCATCTGGAAGTGAGGGCGACGACCGTTTCCATGAGGAATGCGGTGTCTTTGGTGTTTTTGGCAGTGATGAGGCGGCAGTTCTAACCGCGCTGGGCCTGCATGCCCTGCAGCATCGCGGACAAGAGGCGGCCGGCATTGTCACCTTTGATGGCAATGCCTTTCACGCGCACCGTGCGCTGGGTCAGGTCGGCGAGAATTTCGGCGCTGATTCGCCGCATATACTGCATCTTCGCGGGCATATCGCAATTGGCCATAATCGCTATTCAACCAGCGGTAATGTTAATCCGTTGATGGAAATTCAGCCCTTTTCGTCGGAACTTGCTTTTGGTGGATTTGCCTTGGCCCATAATGGCAATC
>CALLKZ010000021.1:0-4783 GCA_938082345.1 uncultured Alphaproteobacteria bacterium | reverse complement strand
AAATCCGGGGCGGGGCACTATTGGCAAGAGCGCTTCAGGAAAAGGGTGTTGAACATGTCTTCACCCTGTCGGGGGGATTTTGTAATCCGGCGCTTGAAGGGTTCATGGAATGCCAGATGAAGGTGATCAACTGTCCGCATGAACAGGTGGCCGGTCACCTCGCCGATGGTCACACGCGCATCACCCGCCAGCCTGCGGTCTGTCTTGTCGGGCCAGAGGGATTTGCCAATGCTGTACCGGCAATGATGGAAGCTTGGGGTGAGCGCTCGCCGGTTATTTTTGTTACTGGTTCCAGCACGTTAAAGCGCCAAGGGGCTGGCGGCTTTAAGGAAGTTGACGATGTGGCTATTGCGGCGCCATTGACAAAATATAGTGCCAGCATCACTGATGGTGAACGGATCAACGAGTTTGTTGATCGCGCTTATAAAATTGCGGTGAACGGGTATCCGGGCGCGGTTCATCTCAGCCTTCCTGTCGATATCATGTTTTCCTCTTTTCCCGAAGATGCTGGCCGTCATGAGCGCCCGTTTGACATGACCCCGCTGGCCCCGTCGAAAGCATGGCCGGAGCCAGCGCGTCTGCAAATGGTACTGGACAAGCTGAGTGCAGCATCGCGTCCCGTTCTGATTGGCGGTCATGGTGTGTGGTGGTCAGGATCTGAAGCGTTTCTGGAAGAGGCCGGGCGCAAGCTGGGGATACCGGTGTTCAATATTCCCTATCATCAAAAATTGCTTGGCGAAGAGTGTGAGGCCTATATGGGGCTGGCCGATGTTCATCAATATCACCCGTCAGCCGACGCATTTAACGAGGCCGATCTGATTCTGATGGTTGGTGGCCGCCTTGATAACCAGATGAATTTTGGCAATGCGCCGCTGTTTCCAACGTCAACCGAACTTGTCTGCATCAATGGATCGCATGAGGAAATTGACTTTAACCGGGCGGCTGATTTCACCTTGCTGTCTGATCCGGGCGCGTTTTTGCAGGCGGTCATTGCGCATGGGGATAACCCGGCCTTCATCCTTAGCCGCGACTGGTATGATCTAAACCGCCAGCGCCGCGCCGACTGGGTGAAAAAGATGGTTGCCGATGTTGAAGAGGTGGCGGCGGGTTCCGAATTTGGCGGGCGGATTCATCCAATGCAACTAGCCCTCGATGTACAAGAAGCCATGAGCGATGACGACTGGCTGGTGATTGACGGCGGCAACACACATTTCTGGTCGGAGATCGCTGTTAATATTGCCGGTTTCCTTGGCCGTAAGCTTGGCGGCATTCTACATCCGGGCACTTTCAGCCTGCTGGGCGTTGGTGTTTCATTCGCTGCCTCTGCCAAAAATATCCATACGGATAAAAACATTGTGCTGATCAGCGGAGATGGAGCGTTTCTGTCGGGCGGCCTGTCGATCGAAACAGCCTTTCAGGAAAATCGTCCGATTACGGTGGTTATTGATAATAATGGGGGGCTGGACTGTATTTCGCAGCAGCAAGAGCGCCTGTTTGAAAGCGGTACGCATTTTGCCACCGATTTCCGCGATATTCCTTTTCACAGCATGGTCGAAGGAATGGGAGGATATGGCGAGTTGGTAGTAAAGCGCGAAGATATCATTCCGGCGGTTCGCAGAGCCATTGCCAGCGGCAAAACAGCGTGCATCAATGTCAAAGTCAAAGGTGTGATCAGCCCGATTGTTCTCGCAACAACGTCAAAACGCGATAAGGCATCAATTGAATAGGGCACCAATAGAGTAGGGCACCAATAGAGTAGGGCACCCCCTAACAGAGGACATATCATGGCGGTTCTTTCATCGCATTTTCTGAACGGCGTTGACGGTACACACGCAGCAAAAGTTGGCGTTACGTTGGTGGCAATTGCCGCTGACGGCACGCGCACACCCATCTTCGCAAGCGCCAGTGATGATGCTGGCCGGTTTGCCGAAGACGTTGTTCCCGATAATAAAACTGCCGACACCCAGTATGAGATGGTAATTGCCAGCGGTGCCTATTTTGCCGGGCGTAATGTACCCGTGACTGGAATGACGATTCTGCGCGAAATTGTCATTCGGTTCACCATGCCCAACCCGGAAGCGCGCTATCATATTCCTGTAATTATGTCACCAAACAGCTATTCCTGCTGGTGGTCCAGCTAGGTCTATATCGTGGTTTGTCTGCGCGCAAAGAAGAGAGAAAACCCATGTCGCAATCCGGTTTGAATATGTCGCGCCGCATTCGCCGAACGCCCTTTACCGGCAAGGTTGAGCAATGCGGCGTTCGCGGGTTTAGCGTGGTTAATCACATGCTGTTACCAAAGGCCTTTGCGTCCAGTGTTGAAGAGGATTACTGGCATCTTCGCGAACATGTTCAGGTGTGGGATGTCTCGGTGCAGCGGCAGGTTCAAATCACCGGCCCCGATGCCGCACGGCTGGTGCAGTTGATGACCCCGCGTGACCTTCGCGGCGCTAAACTGGGGAAATGCCTTTACGTGCCGCTGATTGACGAGAATGCCGGCATGCTGAATGACCCGGTGCTGATCAAGCTGGCCGAGGATAAATTCTGGCTGTCGATTGCTGATTCCGATGTTTTGCTCTGGGCCAAAGGGCTGGCGATTGGCTTTGGCCTAAAAGTCCAGATTGACGAGCCTGATGTATCGCCTCTTGCTGTTCAGGGGCCAAAAGCTGAAGCGCTCATGACAGAGGTTTTCGGTGATGGGATTCGTGATCTTGGATATTTTGATTACGCGTTTTTTGATCTGTTTGGAACGCGCCAGCTAATCGCGAAATCGGGCTATAGCAAGCAGGGCGGTTTTGAGATTTATCTTGAAGGCGGGCATCTTGGGCCTGATCTGTGGGATTTGATTTGGGAGGCGGGCCAGGCCCACAATATTACCCCCGGTTGTCCTAATCTGATTGAGCGGATTGAGGGCGGCCTGATGTCTTATGGCAATGAATTCACCCGTGCAAACAACCCGATTGAATGCGGGTTTGAGGGATTATGTTATTTCGGGGATGAGATTGACTATATCGGCAAGGCGGCACTGGCTCAGATTGCGGCGAGTGGTGTCACAATGATGCTGCGCGGCGTAAAGTTTGGCGACAACAAAGCACCACCCTGCGGCGCGCCTTTCCCCATCACGATGAAAAAGGACGCGGTCAAGGATAACACCATGATCGGGGCGATCACATCGGGCATATATTCGCCGCGCCTAAAAGCCAATGTTGGAATGTCGATGATCGCAAAACCCCATTGGCAGACGGGCACCGAAGTTTTTGTTCACACTCCCGACGGCAGTATCCACGATGGCGTGATCGCGGATTTTCCCTTCTAGGGCGAAAATTCGGGGGCGCTACAGTAGGCCGTTCACAATCAATCTGGCGCCCATGATCAGAAACGCAATCAGGATAAAGCGGCGGAATTTTTCCTGCGAAATGCGGTGGCGCAAAATCTCGCCGATCTTGAATCCAATCAGCACGGTAACCAGCCCGACCAGCGACTTGATGATCACGTCACCAGTGATTAACCCCGACATAACCAATCCGGCACCTAGCGGTACACAGCCCGAAAGAAACAGAAATCCGGTTGCGCCGATGAACCGGTCTTTTGGCGTATTGCGGGCAATTAGGTACATCGCGACAGGGGGTGACCAGATGGAACTCAACCCGCCAAGAATCCCGGCGGCAAAGCCAAATCCAATCTGCCAGCGCCGCCCCACCCCAACCTTAATCGTCAATCCAAACAGAAGGTTGATGGAAAAAATCACCATCGCCAGACCAATAGCAATGGTCAGCAGCGTGGTCGGATAGCTGGTGATAAACAAAGATGTTACAAAAATGCTGATGGCAATGGTGATGGCAAACCAGATATAGCTTTTGGCGATATCCAGCTTATCGGCGGCGCGGCCAAATTGCAGCATATTGGTAAAAATAATCGGCAGCCATAAAAGGGAAATGGCCTCGGTTGGTGACATGATCAACGTCAAAAGTGCCATGCCGGCAGCGGGTAGACCAATACCAAGAAAGCCTTTGACGATTCCAGAAATCAGGAAGATTGCGATAACAGCGACAATCAATATCGGGTCAAGTGCTGGGAAAAGCGCCGATATCACCGCCGATATCACCGCCGATATCTCAGATGGTAAATATCCACCCGAAAACAAATCATCCATCTCAATACTAATCTTTCATTATAACAGCAGCCATGGGCATCATAACAGCAGCCATGGGCCGCGCTCACATATGATTACTCGGACTGGCCATAGATAATGTCAAATAGTTTGATCCGCTGAATTTTCCCCGACGGCCCTTTTGGCAGATCATCCAGAACATGAATCATATCCGGGGCTTTGAATTTACCCAGCCGCTCAATACAATGCTGGCGCAGGTCACCGATGCTGGCAGTGGCGCCGGGTTTGTAGCGGATACCAGCCTCAACGCGTTGGCCATACTGATCACAGCCAACGGCAAAGGCTGCCGCTTCCAGCACACTGTCATGTTCCAGCAATGCCTCATCAATCTCTCGCGGGGCGATATTCTCGCCGCCTTTGATAATCAACTCTTTGATCCGCCCGCTGACAAAGACGAATCCCTCTTCATCCATATGTCCAAGATCGCCAGTTCGAAGCCAGCCATCAGGGGTGATGGTTTTTTCTGTTTCATCGGGTTGGCGAAAATAATGCTGCATGACATTGTCACCGCGCACCAGAATTTCACCAGTCTCACCAAGGGGAATTTCGCGCTGATCAGAATCTGCGATGATGATCTGATTGCCGACCGCAATGCCCGCCGATCCGATTTTG
>CALLKZ010000020.1:0-21049 GCA_938082345.1 uncultured Alphaproteobacteria bacterium | reverse complement strand
CTGGCCTTTTTTACCGGCCGCGATCAGTCACAAGGTCTGACCGGATGGTGGGCACAACAGTTTGGCACCCCCAATTTTGCCGCGCATGGCGGTTTCTGCTCGGTGAATATGGCGGCAGGCGGCATTTATACCATTGGCGGTGCGTTTTGGGAATTTGGCTCGCCCGACTGGGATCTGACTGAACTTTTTATCCTGTTTGGTGTTGCCGAAGACCATGATTCCAACCCAATTAAGATGGGAATGGGTAAGCTGAAGACGCGCGGGAAACGTGTGATTTCGGTCAATCCGGTGCAAACTGGCTATGCTGCGATTTCTGATGATTGGTACGGGGTAACGCCCGGCACAGATGGGCTTTTGATTCTATCGCTGGTGCGTGAACTGATGCGCGCTGGTAAAATCGATATCGACTATCTTATTCGCTATACCAACGCCCCTTGGTTGGTTATCCGTAATCCGGGGGCGGCCAATGACGGGCTGTTTTTGCGTGATGATGAGGGTGTGGCACAGGTTCTGGACCGGCGCACCAACGCGCCCGCTCCGCATAGTGACAAGGATGTGAAAACGGCGCTTCACGGTGAGGTAAAGCTGGCGGATGGCGGTGTTGCCATACCAGCATTTATGCTGATGACCGAGGCTTATCTTGATGAGGCTTACGCCCCCGAAGCGGTGAGTGCCAAGGTTGGTATTTCGGCTGACCGTATTCGCCAACTTGCCGCTGATCTGGCTGAAGCTGCCTTTGCCAAAGAAGTGGTGATTGACCAGCCCTGGACTGATTGGAAAGGTGAACGCCACGAGAAAATGATTGGTCGGCCGGTGTCAATGCATGCGATGCGCGGAATTTCGGCGCACTCAAATGGATTTCAAACCTGCCGCGCGCTGCATATGCTGCAGCTGCTTCTTGGCTCGGTCGAAACACCGGGTGGATTTCGCTTCAAACCACCCTATCCAAAGCCGCCGCAAGCGCATCCAAAACCTGCCGGACGCCCGGATCAGGTAACTCCGGGGCAGCCGCTTGGCGGGGCACCGCTTGGATATGTTATGGGGCCGGAGGATCTGATTATCGGGCCGGACGGTGCCCCGCAGCGGATTGATAAAGCGTATAGCTGGGATGCCCCGATGTCAGCGCATGGAATGATGCATATGGTCATTTCCAACGCTGTCGCGGGCGACCCTTATCCGGTCGATGTGCTGTTTATGTATATGGCGAATATGGCGTGGAATTCATCGATGAATACGCGCGGCGTCATGGATATGTTGACCGAAACTGATCCTGAAACCGGCGATTATAAAATTCCCAAAATCATCTATTCGGATGCCTATTCATCAGAGATGGTTGCCTATGCCGATCTGATTCTTCCCGACACTACCTATCTTGAGCGCCATGACGCAATTTCGCTTCTTGACCGTCCAATTTGTGAGGCGGACGGTGTGGCAGATGCGATCCGCTGGCCAGTGGTTGAACCTGACCGCGATGTTCGCGGCTTTCAGTCGGTGCTTCTTGATCTTGGTGCACGGCTAGGGTTGCCGGGAATGGTGGCAGAGGACGGCTCGCCGAAATATAAGGATTACGGTGATTATATCGTCAATCATCAGCGTAAGCCCGGCATTGGTCCCCTAGCCGGATTCAGGGGAACAGATGGCACGGATAAAGGGCGCGGCGAACCTAACCCTAATCAGCTTCAGGCCTATATTGATAATGGGTCGTTCTGGCATACCGACATTCCGGCCGAAGCACGCTATTTCAAACCGGCGAATGCGGCCTATCAGGATTTTGCTGTGGAGATGGGGTTTTATGACGCGCCGCAACCTTATGTCTTTCAGATTTATTCGGAAGTGTTGCAAAAATTCCGGCTGGCTGCCGAAGGGCATGGCGATATTCAACCGCCTGAACATCACCGCGAGCGTATCCGTACCCATTTCACCCCACTGCCAAGCTGGTACGCCCCGTTTGAAGGAGCGGCGCTGGAGGATGGTCAATTCCCGTTGCACGCGCTAACCCAGCGGCCAATGGCGATGTATCATTCATGGGGTTCGCAGAATGCGTGGCTTCGTCAGATTCATGGCCATAACCCGATGTTTGTCTCGCAGGCTCTGGCGGCTGAGCATGATCTTAGTGAGGGAGACTGGATCTGGGTGACATCGCATCACGGGAAAATTCGCGTTCCTGTTTCGGTAATGGCGGGGGTGAATGACCGCACTATCTGGACATGGAATGCAATCGGTAAACGGCGCGGCGCATGGCAGTTGAATCCAGACGCGCCGGAAACTAAAAAGGGCTTTTTGTTGAACCATCTTATCCATGAATTGCTGCCAGCTAAGGGCGACGGAATGCGCTGGTCTAATTCTGATCCGATAACCGGGCAGGCGGCTTGGTTTGATCTTCGAGTAAAGATCGAAAAGGCAGAACCGGACGAACCAAGCGAAGCCTACCCGCAGTTTGATACATTGGCGCGAATGAATGGTCAGGATGCACCAGATCCGACGCTTCGCTATGGGATGCAGTGGACCGGGCCTGATGCCGATAAAGCCGGACCCAAATCTGGGAGAAAGGAACCATCATCATGACCATGTTGCCTGAACCATCCGCGATAAAGCTTGGCCTTGTCATTGATCTTGATATCTGTGTCGGGTGTCAGGCTTGCGTGGTGAATTGCAAAGAATGGAATACGTCGGGATACGGGGCGCCCCTATCGGATAGCGATGCTTATGGCGAGGCACCAAACGGTGCCTGGTTAAACCGGGTGCATGCTTTTGAGGCTGGCGACGGCGCCGCTGCGCGGACGGTACATTTCCCGAAATCATGCCTTCATTGTGAGGATGCACCTTGCGTGACGGTGTGCCCGACCGGAGCGTCTTTCAAGCGCGCCGAAGACGGTATTGTGCTGGTGAATGAGGATTGGTGCATCGGGTGCGGACTGTGCGCTTGGTCTTGTCCTTATGGCGCGCGTGAGATGGATCCAGTCGAACAGATAATGAAGAAATGTACGCTGTGCGTTGACCGTATTTATAATGAAAATCTGGTTGAGGAAGACCGTGTCCCGGCCTGTGTTCGCACCTGCCCGACAAACGCCCGTCATTTTGGCGATCTTGGCGATCCGACCTCTGAGGTCAGCTTAATGGTGGCGGCGCGTGGCGGGGTTGATCTGATGCCGGAACAGGAAACCCGGCCAGTGAATAAATATCTGCCACCCCGCCCCCGGCGCGACGCCGAAGATGCGCCGATGTCGCTGGTGGCGATGGCCGAAGCTGAAACCCCGACAGGGTTCTGGAAATGGATTGATAGCTCGCTGGATAAGCTTGGCTAGCACACAACAAAAACGGGAACAGAACGATGCGACCTGCTTGGTCAATTATCTTTTTTACATCCATCTCCGGGCTTGGTCTTGGCCTTGCAGGCTGGATAGTACTGGGATTGGTGCCGCTGATGTCGGCGTTCCAAATTGCGGTTGTTGGCATATTCACGCTGGTCCCGATAGGCGCCGGTCTGATCAGCTCTACCTTTCATCTCGGGCATCCTGAACGCGCGTGGCGCGCCCTCAGTCAATGGCGTTCCAGTTGGCTTTCGCGCGAAGGTGTGCTGGCGGGTTTGGTGATGGCCGGACTGGCTGGCTGGTTCGCTGCAGGGTATTTTGCGCGGCCGGTGCCAATCTGGGCAAATTTGGCGTTGCTGGTGCTAATTTACGCTACCGTTTATGCCACCGCCATGATTTATGCCTCTTTGAAAACAGTGGCGCGCTGGCATCATCCGCTAACCCCGATCTGTTATCTGATGTTTGCCGCTGCTGGCGGTTTGCTGGCTGTACTGGCGGTTATTGTCGCACTTGGCCAGACGGTATCTCCAGCGCTGGCTCAGGCTGGTATTGTGCTGCTGATTTCGGCATGGGGGGTAAAGGTTGCATGGTGGCGATTGGCCGGAACTGCGTCCAGCAACGCCAGCATTGAATCGGCAACCGGCCTTTATGATATTGGCAAGGTTCGCCCGTTGATGCCGCCGCATACGTCGGAAAATTATCTTCAACATGAAATGGGCTTTGTTGTTGCGCGCCGTCATGCGGATAAGCTGCGGGCCATCGCTGTTGGGCTTGGCGGGCTGCTTCCGGTTCTGCTGATCATTGTTGCCCCGACCTCGATCATTGGCCTTGGCGCTGCGGTGCTGGCACACATTGCTGGTGTTTTTGTGGAACGCTGGTTGTTCTTTGCCGAGGCTAAACACACGGTGATGCTGTATTATGGTGATGGGTCTCAAGTCTAAGAGAGTACTTATATATAAACATACCCGGATAAAAAAACCGGCCCCAGAAGGGCCGGTTTTGTTTTTTTAGGCTAAGCAATTTCGACACCACTCCCTAGTGGTATCTGATGCTCTCAGACGTCAGATCAACAAAGGTGCAATCACCAAGCTGACGATAGCCATTACATTGATCAAGATGTTCATTGATGGGCCTGACGTATCTTTCAGCGGGTCGCCAACGGTATCGCCGACAACAGCTGCTTTATGCACATCGGAGCCTTTACCGCCAAGATTGCCTTTTTCGACATATTTCTTGGCATTGTCCCATGCACCACCAGCATTCGCCATCATCAGCGCCATCATGACACAACAGATCAGCGCGCCGGCCAGCATTCCGCCAAGCGCCTTAGGACCAAGGCCAAAGCCGATAACGACAGGCGCAAGAACCGCCATTGAACCCGGCATAATCATCTTACGAAGAGCTGCGCGTGTTGCAATATCAACACAGCGGGCTGTATCTGGTTTTGCTTTACCTTCAAGAAGGCCCGGGATTTCACGGAATTGACGACGAACTTCGACGATCATTTCAAACGCAGCATCACCAACCGCTGTCATTGTCATCGCACTGACAAGGAACGGGAAGATGCCGCCGATGAACATTCCACACAGAACCATCGGATCATTGATGGCCAGAATGAAAGTCGGATCACCGTTGCTGACCTTGGCAATGTAGGCACTGATCAGCGCTAGTGCAGCTAGTGCCGCTGCACTGATCGCAAAGCCTTTACCAATGGCCGCTGTAGTATTGCCAACTTCGTCAAGCGAGTCTGTGATGGCGCGAGTTTCTTCTCCCATCTCGGCCATTTCAGCTATACCGCCAGCATTGTCAGCAACAGGGCCATAGGCGTCAATCGCCATGGTAATACCAACTGTAGCCAGCATACCAACCGCTGCAAGACCAACACCGTAAAGACCGGCGGCTGCGTTTGCGAAATAGATAATCGCGGCAATGGTCAGAACCGGAATGGCAACGGATTGCATGCCTGTTGCTAGGCCCGAAATCATCACTGTAGCCGGACCAGTTTCACCATCCTTCGCAATTTTACGAACGGGTGCTCCGCCGGTGTAATACTCAGTAACAAGGCCGACAACGATGCCGCCAATGGCGCCAACCAGAACAGCAAACCAAACACCGCTTGCCGCACCCATCTGTTGAACAAGGAAATAAGCCGCAACGATAAACAGGACCGAAGATCCAATGGTACCAAAGCGAAGCGCCACATCAGCACTCCTGCTGGAGAAAAGTTTCACCGCAAAAATACCCAAGAGCGAGCAGATCAGACCAAGCGAAGACAGTGCCAACGGCATAAACTGCAACGCGCTCTGATCTCCGCCTAACCGGGTAATATTCTCAAGAGACATCGAAGCTGCCAGCGCAATCGAGGCAATCATCGCACCACAATAAGATTCGAAAATATCCGATCCCATTCCGGCAACATCACCAACATTATCGCCAACATTATCGGCAATAACGGCTGGGTTGCGGGGGTCATCTTCTGGAATGCCTGCCTCAACCTTACCAACGAGATCCGCGCCTACATCGGCTGATTTGGTAAAGATACCACCACCAACACGGCTAAATAGCGCAACGGATGATCCGCCCATCGCAAAACCCTCGATGGCTTCAATGCCATGCGCGGTTCCGCCCATGAAATGATACAGAACACCAATTCCAAGCAGACCCATAGAGGCAACAGTCAAGCCCATGATAGAGCCGCCGAAGAAGGCCACATTCAGCGCTGCTGATGCGCCTTTGGTATTCGCAGCAACAGCTGTTCTGACGTTAGCTTTGGTTGCTGCATACATGCCAATGTAACCGGCAGTACCTGAACACACCGCGCCAAGAGTAAAGGCGATAGCTGTGTCAGCACCAAGACCCACATATAGGGCAATGATACAGATCACACAAAATACAGCGAGACGCTTATATTCGCTGGCCATGAAAACCATGGCGCCGAGATGAATCTCATCAGCGATTTCGCGAACCCTGCCTTCGCCTGCTGGTGTTTGCAAAATGCGTGCAAAGACCATCAAGGCCGCGATCAGGCCAATAATGCCAAGGCTGATCGGTAAAAGGGCTGAGGTGAGCATAAAAACTTCCTTTTGTTTGGTGTTGAATCCGATCTGCAACGCTACCGAAATATCCCCCGATAAATCCCCGCAAACCGCACGGGTTATAGACCCTTACCTGAATGGTGTAAAGGTGCCAGTAGGCCAACCCCTCGGATCGCCATCAGATGAGGAATGCGATGGTGTTGGCTGATTACGAAGCCTATACTCGCAAACGTTCAAAAGATTGCCATTGGGGGAAGGATGATGTTGCAGGTTCGTGATCCGCGTTTGCTATACGGCGCGGAAATCCGTCAGCGTATTTTAGAGGAGGTGAAAGCCAAGGTCGAACAGCTCGCAAAGCGCCGCAAGGTTGGCAATTTGGTCTCTGTAGGCATTGGTGATGTTGAAGAGGTGGCAGTCTATATCAGAGGACAGGAGCGCGCGGCCAAGTCAGTCGGGCTGCCGTTTGACAAACAGCATTGGCCAGCTGATCTGACCCAAGATGAATGTAAACGTCGGCTTGTCGAGATGAATGATGATCCCGACGTGCTGGGCGTTATCCTGCAGCGTCCAGTTCCTGATCACATTAACGTGCGCTCGCTGCAATCGGCAATTCACCCGCTTAAGGATGTCGAAGGCATGAATCCTGCCTCCATCGGTAATATTGTCTATAATCAGATGGCGCTGGCACCCTGTACGGCGGCGGCTTCGGTTGAAATGATTCGCGCCACAGGCATGGCCATAAAGGGTATGGAAGTTGTTGTTGTCGGGCATTCCGAGATTGTCGGCAAGCCAGCCGCCTTTATGTTGATGGCTGAGGGGGCGACTGTGACTGTTTGCCATCACATGACGCGCTCGGTGGCGGCGCATACCAGACGCGCTGATGCGGTTCTGGTTGCGGTGGGCCTTCCCGGTCTTTTAACCGCTGATATGGTCAAACCGGGCGCCGCCGTGATCGATATCGGGATTAATCAGATTGTTGATGTCGAAGGCAAAAGCCGGATTGTCGGTGATGCAGATACCATGGCGGTGGCTACGGTTGCCAGTTGGACAACCCCGGTACCGGGCGGCGTAGGGCCGGTGACGGTATCGATGCTGATGCGCAATGCAGCAGTCGCGTTTGAAAAACAAATCGATCTTGGCTGGTTATAGATGGGGGCTGGTTATAGACGGGGGCATAGGTTGGCCTGTTTGAGGCAAATCACTTGTTTTTTAGGTGACGGCGGATTTATGGTATTTCTACTAAAAAGGGCTTAGCGTAAACCAACAGACTTAACGACGGCTAATCACGCATAGGGGGAAAGAGCATGAAAAAACTATTGATTCCAGCGGCGGTAATCGCCGTAGGGGCTGGCGCGTTTTTTTTGGCAACGCAGCAGCAAGAAACACTGAATATCTATAACTGGTCGGATTATATTGCCGAGGACACGATCGCCAATTTTGAGGCCGAAACGGGTATTAAAGTTACTTATGATGTTTATGATTCCAATGAGATTCTCGAAGCCAAAATGATGGCCGGATCTTCGGGCTATGATCTGGTTGTTCCAACCGGTGATTTTCTAGCGCGTGGCCGTGAGGCGGGTGCGTATCAGGATATGGATGTTTCGCGCCTGGCCAATTACGCCAATCAGGATGAAGAAGTTCAGCAGATCGCCAACGCCCAGATGGAGGCCGATAATGCCGGTATTGTTTATATGTGGGGAACCACCGGTATTGCGTTTAATGAGGCGATGGTTGCCGAGCGCCTTGGTGATGATGCGCCAACAGACAGTTGGTCGTTGATCCTTGATCCGGCAAATGCGGCAAAGCTTCAGGATTGCGGGATTGCCGTTCTGGATGCGCCAACCGATGTGCTTCCGAACGTGATTGCCTATTTGGGCAGGAACGGTACCTCTACCGATGTTGCAGATTTCGAAGCGGCCGGTGAAATTTTGAACGCGGTGCAACCGTATCTTCGCTATATTCACTCCAGCCAGTCGATTAATGACATGGCAAATGGTGATCTGTGTGCGGCGATTATGTGGTCAGGTGATGCTTTTCAAGCCGCCGCGCGCGCCGAAGAAGCCGATAACGGACATGTGATCGACTATTACATTCCAAACGAAGGTACAAATCTGTGGTTTGACCTGATGGCGATACCCGCGGATGCAAAGAATGTTGATAACGCCTATAAATTTATCGACTACATGATCCGCGCAGATGTGGCAGCGGACAATGTGAACTATATCTGGTATGCCAGCGGCAATGAGGCGGCGAAGGCGGATATCGATCCCGAAATTCTGGAACATCCGGGTATTTATCCGACCGAGGCCGCGCGCGCCAATCTGTTCACCACTCCGGTTTATGACGCTGCGCTTGATCGTGCTGTCACCCGGATTTGGTCGAGTTTCACATCGGGTGGTTAATCGGACTACCTAATCATGGGCGCGCCACTATCTGATTTTGGTCCGGCATTTGGGCCAGAGTTGATCGGTGGCGCCCCCTCTTTGAGGTGAAGCGGAGATGGCACCCTTTATCCGGATTAAAAATGTAGTCCGCCGTTTTGGCGATGTTGTTGCTGTCGATAATTTATCGCTGGATATAAATAAGGGTGAGCTATTTTGCCTGCTGGGCGCATCTGGATGTGGTAAGACGACGTTGCTGCGAATGCTAGCCGGATGCGAGAGTGTTGATAGCGGCAGTATTGAAATTGATGGTAGCGACATGGCGCATGTGTCGGCGGCCGACCGCCCCGTCAATATTATGTTTCAGAATTACGCACTGTTTCCGCATATGACGGTGGCCAATAATATTGCCTATGGATTGCGCCGTGCCGGACTGCCAAAGTCTGAAATTGCCGAGCGGGTTGACGAGCTGCTTCGGCTTTTGCGCCTCGGCGGGATGGAATCTCGCAAGCCGCATCAACTGTCTGGCGGACAGCGTCAACGCGTTGCTTTGGCGCGCTCGTTAGCTCGGCGGCCAAAGCTTCTTCTTCTTGATGAACCACTGGCCGCCCTTGATAAAAAGCTGCGCGAAGACACACAGTTTGAACTTGTTGATATTCAGGAACGACTCGAGACAACCTTTATTGTGGTGACCCATGATCAGGAAGAGGCGATGACGCTAGCTACTCGGATCGGGGTAATGGATGCCGGAAAACTGGTGCAGGTTGATGCGCCACGCATCCTTTATGAACGCCCGCAAAATCAATTCATCGCCGATTTTTTGGGCAGCGTTACCTTTATCGACGGCATGGTCAGTAAGGTCGGCAAGGGCATTTTGTCTATCGCTGCAGCGGTGCCGATCACCGCGGCTGATACGGGCGGGTTTGCCGCAGGTGATACCGTGCGTATGGCGATACGGCCTGAGAAAATTCTGCTTACCCGGGCGGCAACCGGAGCGCTGAATGAAATGCCGGTAACGATTGAGGATCTGGCTTTTACCGGCGTGGCGTCCAACTACCGGGTGATTGGGCCCGATGGTTTGCGATTGAAAATTCACCAACCCAACCAACGCGGTGCAGAAACCGCATTGGAATGGGAAGAAGCAGCATTTGCCAGCTTTGATCCGGCAGATGTTGTTTTGTTACAGGATTAGCGTCCATGCAGGGGCTAGCCAGTATCATCCAGACGCATGGTCGGCGCATCGTGATTGCGTTGCCGCTGGCTTGGCTGATTGTGTTTTTCATGTTGCCGCTAATCGAAGTTTTTGAGGTTTCGTTTACCACGGCACGGCGCGGTATTCCGCCATTTGCACCTTTGTGGGGTTTTGGTGAAGACGGGTTTTTTACCAATTTCAATCTTGAAAATTACAAGCTGCTATTTGCGTATTGGGAAGATTATTTTTGGCCCGCCGGAAACAGTCTTAGATTGGCGTTTTTTTCGACCTTGATATGTCTGGTTTTTGCTTATCCCATGGCGTGGTGGATTGCGCGCTCTAACCCTCTGCACCGGATAATTCTGCTGGTGCTTGTGATGCTACCGTTTTGGACCTCCAGCTTGCTGCGGATTTATGCGCTGATTGGGTTACTGAACCCGAATGGTTTCATCAATACAATGCTGCTTCATTTAGGGGTGATTGATGCGCCGTTGCAGATGATGCAAACCGATTTTTCCATCTATATGGGGATGGTGCTGACCTACCTACCGCTGATGATTTTGCCGCTTTATGCGGTGATGGTGCGCCTCGATGGTGATTTGATTGAAGCGGCGGTTGACCTTGGTGCGTCGCGCTTTGCGGTGTTGCGGACGATTATTCTGCCGCTGACGATGCCGGGCATTATTGCTGGCTGTCTGCTGGTGTTTATTCCGGCAGTGGGGGAGTTTGTTATTCCGGCACTTCTTGGTGGACCGGGGCAGGCGATGATTGGCAAGACGGTATGGCTGGAGTTTTTTCGCAACCGGGATTGGCCAGTAGCATCGGCGGTCGCGGTGGTGTTATTGGCGTTATTGGCAGTGCCGATCATCTATGCCCGTTATCAGGACGGGCGGCGAAGCCAGTTCGAAATTGATCAGGAGGATGCAGCATGAAAAGCGCGGTTGCATGGCCGGCGCTGATCCTCGGATGTCTTGGCTTTGGCCTGCTTTATATTCCGATTACCGTGATGGTGATCTACAGCTTTAATGCCAGCCGTCTGGTTTCGGTATGGGGCGGCTTTTCAACCCATTGGTACAGCGCGCTTTTGGGCAATGAGCAAGTGCTGGATGCGCTGGGAAAATCCATCTGGATAGCGGTCAATGCAGCAACCTATTCAACTGTCTTTGGCGTTTTAATCGCGCTGGCATTTGTACGGTTTGGAAATTTCCGGTTTCGCCTTCTTCTTAGTGCCCTTGCCTCAACGCCGTTAGTAATGCCAGAGGTGGTAACGGGGCTATCCTTGCTGTTGTTGTTTATCGCTATGGAGGGTGTGTTTGGTTGGCCTGCGGGGCGCGGCCTTGATACAATTATCATTGCGCATTCGACCTTTGGCATGTGTTTCGCGGCGGTAGTTGTGCAATCGCGGCTTCGTGAATTTGATATGGCGTTGGAGGAAGCGGCGGCTGATCTTGGTGCGCGTCAGCCCTTTATCTTTTTCTCGATCACGCTGCCGGTCATTGCACCGGCGGTGATTGCGGCATGGCTTCTTGCGTTCACGCTGAGTTTTGATGATCTAGTGATTGCCAGTTTTGTCAGTGGGCCGGGAAGTTCAACCTTGCCCATCGTTATTTTCTCAAAAGTCAGGCTTGGCGTCACGCCGGAAATCAACGCATTGGCGACAATTATGATTGCGCTGATTGCCAGTTGCGTCGTTGTTGCCGGCCTGTTGTTCTACTCGCGTTCAGCACGCACCACTTCATCCTCAAACAGGGAAAGGTGATAAAATGACCCAAGATCAAAAGATCGGAGATCAGGCGTTTCGCGCCGCTGGTGATAAGGGAACATGGCCTGATATGACCTATGCCGGGGCGCTCAGCTTTGCTCGCCGTCGTTATACAAGGGACCTTACTGTTCCGGGGGGTGCCAGTTCCGCATCCGGCGGGCATGATATCGTCATCAGCGGTATTCCCTATGATAATGCGGTAACGTACCGGCCCGGCACCCGCCTTGGTCCGCGTGCAATTCGCGCGGGTTCGGTGCAGTTGACTGAGCTAAAACATTTTCCCTTTGGCTTTGATCCGTTCGACACGTTATCGGTGATTGATTACGGGGATTGCTTTATCAATCCGCATCACCCTTTAAGCGTGCCTGATACCATTGAGGCCCATGCAAATCAGATTCTGGCATCGGGCGCGATGATGTGCACGTTGGGCGGGGATCATTCGGTGTCCTATCCGTTGTTAAAAGCGCATGCTGCGAAGCACGGCCCTATCGCCTTGGTTCAGTTTGATGCGCATTGCGATACTTGGCCCGATGATGGGGTGCGCCTTGATCATGGAACAATGTTTGCGCGTGCCGCGAACGAAGGCATTATTGACGTTACAAGGTCGACTCAGCTTGGCCTTCGTACCTATAATGACAGCGATTGTGGCTTTGAAATTCTGAGCAGTCCATGGGTGCATCGCAATGGAATTGACACAGCCTTGGACATTATTCGTGAGCGTGCTGGTGATGCGCCAGTCTATTTGTCTTTTGACATTGATGGTTTGGATCCGGCATTTGCGCCCGGAACGGGAACGCCGGTTATTGGCGGGTTAGCCAGTTGGCAGGGGCTGGAATTTGTCCGCGGGCTGGAGCCATTAAATCTGGTGGGAATGGATTTAGTTGAGGTAGCACCGGCTTATGATCACGCCGAAATTACGGCGATTGCCGCGGCCAGCATGGTGTTTAACTGGATTGCAGTCATCGCCAAGAAACGCGGCGCTGTACCGCAACCGGTTGGCCGGCTTTGATTTCCCAATCTTGACTTTGATTTCTAGGTCTAAAGTTTCAAACGGTCGCGAAGCTTAAACCATGTCATTGCCAGTGCCAGCGCGGGGGTACGCAGCGGACCACCCGGAAAGATTTTGTGCGAAAGGCTGCTCATCACATCGAACTGGGTGGCATCGCCAATCACCGCCTTTGCTAGCATAAACCCGGCCTGACCGGTTAGTGCAACTCCATGTCCGGAAAACCCTTGAACGAAATAAACATCATCGTCTGTGCGGCCAAAATGCGGCACCCTATTCACCGTAATACCGATCTTCCCGGACCAAACCTGGTCTATATCCGCGCCATCTAATAACGGAAAAACATCCGTCATCCGGCGCGACAAATCGGCGCGAACATTGCCGAACTCAACCTTTGAATAGCTGGCACGCCCGCCAAATATCATCCGTCGGTCAGCGTCAATCCGGTAATAATTCAGCGCCGCATTGCAGTCAGCGACAGCGGCTCCAGATGGCAACAATTGCACGACCATATTTTGCGATAAGGGCGCGGTGGCCAGCACGGATGATGTGACCTCGGCTAGGCGGCGACGCATCTGCGGAAGGGCTATATCGTCAAGATAGGCGTTGCCGCATAGTAGGATGATGCGCGCCCGAACACGATGCCCATTGGCCAGTTGCAGGGTTTTTTTTGCACCGCGTTCAAGGCTGGCAACCGGGCTGTTTTCATAGATTTGAGCACCTGCATCTACCGCTGCCAGTGCCAGTCCGTGCAGATATTTCAACGGTTGAATTTGGCCGCATCCGGTATCATAAAGTCCACCATAATAGGCCGTGCTACCAATATGTTGGCCCAACGCTACAGCATCTCCAAGACGGGTGAAGTGCGCATATCCGCGTGCCTCCCATTCATCCTGCATTTCGTCCAACTCAGTCATCTGGCGTTTATGCAGGGCGGCATGCAAATAGCCAAAAGTCAGGTCGCAATCAATATTATATTTGGTGACGCGGTCCTTTAGCAGATCAACCGCTGCCATTCCTGATTGCCACGCAATGTCGGCATCTTGCGGCGTTAGTTGGCGTTGTATCTTGATGAAATCGGTGGGCCACCCCTGACACACATGCCCGCCATTGCGTCCAGAACCGCCAGCCCCTAGTTGACCGGCCTCCAGAACAGCGGTTTGAAATCCGGCCTCGGCCAATGTCAGGGCAGCAGAAATGCCGGTTAAGCCGCCGCCGATAATCGCAACATCGACCTCTAGGGGCGCTTGGAGCGCGCCATAGCGAGGGCGCTGGGGAAGTTCTGTCTCATAAATGCTGGTCTGGGGTGACATGTAGCTTTGCTTTTATGCGGTGAATGGGTGATCAAACTTGTAGGTTTCGACTCTATGCTGGCGAGTTGCCCGAATTTGCTACCCCTAATTTGCACGAATCTGTAAGACAGGGTAGTCTGATCGCGTTGGGCTAATCAACCTATCTGCCGGATTAAGCCAGCTTGCGGAAAATTTGCCGCGAGATTCTAAAGTGGTGCCACCATGACTAAAAACACATTCGAGTCTATGCCTGCTGCGCGTGTTACGGGGCCTCCTGCGCGTGTTACGGGTGAGAATCTCTCTACCGCCGACTGGCAGGCCATTGATGCGTCGCATCACATGGCCCCGTTCACCGATTATGCTGAAATCAGGCAGCATGGCCCCCGCATCATTACCCATGCTGAGGGGCATCATATTTATGATTCTGACGGCAACCGTATCTTGGACGGGATGGCTGGTCTGTGGTGCGTAAATGTCGGGTATGGGCGCAAAGAGCTGGTTGATGCCGCCGCTCGGCAAATGACCACGCTTCCCTATTACAATAATTTTTTCAAGACCAGCAATCAGGCGGTTGCGGCTTTATCGAAAAGACTGGCTGAGATCACACCTGGCGGGCTGAATAATGTTTTTTATGCCAATTCGGGCTCGGAGGCGAACGACACTATTATCCGGATGGTCCGGCATTTCTGGGCGCTGGAGGGTCAGCCCGATAAGCGTATCATTATTGGCCGCGATTATGGCTATCACGGCAGCACTATCATGTCGGCCAGTATGGGCGGAATGACTGCAATGCATAATCAGGCTGCGTGTGAACCGGATTTTGACCATATCCGCCCGCCTTACGGCTTTTTATATCAGGGCAACCGCGATGAGGCGGAATTTGCGGCGCATTCGGCGTCGTGGCTTGATGAGCGCATTATCGAGATAGGGGCTGACCGGATTGCCGCCTTTATTGCCGAGCCTGTTCAAGGGGCGGGTGGGGTGATCATTCCACCAGAAGGCTATTTTGACCACATTCAGGCGATCTGCCGCAAGCATGACATTCTGTTTATTGCGGATGAGGTAATCACCGGATTTGGCCGGACAGGCCAATGGTTTGCCAGCCAGACAATGGATTTGTCGCCCGATATGATGACGCTGGCAAAAGGGCTGACGTCGGGATATATGCCCATGTCGGCGGTGATGGTTGGTGACCGTGTTGCCAATCGGTTGATTTCTGATGGCGGTGAGTTTTATCACGGCTTTACCTATTCTGGGCATCCGGTAGCGGCTGCGGTCGCGCTTGCCAATCTTGATCTGATTGAAAGCGAAGGCATGATCGAGACGGTGCGTGAGAATACTGGACCCTATTTTGCCGATGCACTGGCTGGCCTTGCCGATCATCCAATCGTTGGTGAGGTGCGATGCTTTGGCATGCTGGCCGCGATTGAACTCGTTGCCAGTAAAGATGGCCCGATTATGTTTGAAGATGTTGGCAAGGTGGGCGCGATGTGCCGTGATCACGCTATCAACCACGGCCTGATGATGCGCGCTGTTCGCGATGCGATGATTTTGTCTCCGGCGCTTACTTACACAAGAGGGGATATTGATGAAACTGTGGCCATTGCGCGCCGCGCGCTGGACGCAACTGCGGCAGATCTTGGCATTGGCCAATAAGGTGGCCGGAGCAATAAAGGGATACAGAGATTTTATATGACCGATAAAATGACCCATGACGATATGATCAAATGGCTCGAAGATCAGTCCATCACCGAGGTTGAATGTCTGGTCAGCGACATCGCCGGAATTCCGCGCGGGAAAATTTTACCGGTTCATAAATTCATTTCTGCTGCATCAGGGGAGGGGCTGCGCCTTCCGGAATATGTTTTTGGCCAATCGGTCACCGGTGATTATCTGGATAGTGAAGTTTTGAACGAAATTGGCCGCGATGTGATCCTGCGCCCTGATCCGGAAAGCTGCCGGTTGGTGCCATGGTATTCCGAGCCAACCGCCCAGATTATTCATGATGCCTATGATCAGAATGGTGAGATTGTTCCTTTTACCGCGCGCGCCGTTCTAAAGCGCGTTCTGACCTTGTTTGACGGGGTTGATCTTGAACCGATTGTCGCGCCCGAGCTGGAGTTTTTTCTGGTTGAGCAAAGTGCTGATGCCAATAATCCACTGGCCACACCCACCGGCAAATCTGGCCGTGCAGAAAAGGCACGGCAAGCATATGGAATTGATGCGGTTAACGAGTTCGATCCGTTATTTGAAGAAATTTACGATCATTGTGATGTGCAAAAGATTGATATCGACACGCTGAGTCACGAGGCTGGCGCAGCGCAGATGGAGATCAACTTCAATCATGGCAATGCGCTGGACCTTGCTGACCAGACATTTTTATTCAAGCGAACGCTGCGCCAGACCGCGCTCAACCATAATGTTCACGCCACTTTCATGGCGAAACCCATGCAGGACCAACCCGGCAGTTCAATGCATCTTCATTTGTCGGTGCGGGATAAAAAGACCGGTCAAAATATTTTCGTCAATGATGACAAAAGCGAAAGTGACCGTTTTTATCATGCGCTCGCAGGAATGCAGCGCCATATGGCAGCGGCCACGGCCTTGCTAGCGCCTTACGTAAATTCGTACCGGCGGCGAACCTCGGGAGAGGATTCGCCAACCAATCTGGCTTGGGGGATGGATAACCGGACGGTCGGGCTTCGTGTGCCTTTCGGTGATCCGGTTAATCGGCGGATTGAAAACCGTATTCCGGGTGCTGATGCGAACCCTTATCTGGCGATCGCTGCCAGCCTTGCGGCAATCTGGCTTGGCCTTGAAGAACAGCGGCAACCCAGCCGCCCCCGCAAAAATAGTGGTGAGGATCTTGCAACGCTGCCGCGAAATCTGGACATGGCCCTTGATGCGCTGGAACGTGCTAGCCCGCTGAATGAAATTCTGGGAGAGCCGTTCGTAAAGCTGTTCATTGAAGTTAAACGCGGTGAGGCCGAAGCCTTTCTGGAGGTGATTAGCCCGTGGGAGCGCGAATATCTTCTGCTGAACGTTTAACTAAATTACATACCGGGGAAAATATATGCCGAAGCAAAATAACGGGGCAAAATAACGGGGCAAATCTAATGCATATTTTGCTGGCACGTCTGACAGGTGCCTGAAATTTCGATCACTTGACGCATGCCGTTGAACCTGCATGCCTCACACAGCTTTTCCAGTGCGCTTGCGGTTGCGGCATCGACGGTCTCGGCAACCTCTTCGCAGCTATTACACAGCATGAAAATGCTCACCCGGTTATCGGCACATTCAAGATGTTTGCAGGCAACAAAGGCATTCAAACTCTCGATACGGTGAACGGCCCCCTGATCAATCAACTTGCCAAGCGCACGGTAAACTTGCAGCGGTGCGCGCAATCCGTCCTCTCGCAGCGCATCCAGAATAACATAGGCGCTGGTAGGTTTGCCCACGCTATCAAGGTAGTCATAGACGAGTTTTTCGTTGCGGGTTCGCTCCAAAATAAGGCCTCTTCTTCTCGGAAATACCTATGACAGGGCTTTTCGGAAATGTATCCTAACTGGCAACTTACATAATGTCGGAATAATTTTCACCAAAGGAATGATGCCGATGTTAAGGGTTGAATGTCAAACTGGTTTGCTTGTCTCAAGATCATCATAATGCTAGCCAGAGCAGAGATGGTGAATTGAGCCCATAAAAGGTTTTTGATGCGATGGTAAATACCTTAACCCTGACGCGCCCCGATGATTGGCATCTTCATCTTCGTGATGGGGCGATGCTGGCGCGTGTGGCACCGGATAGCGCGGCACATTTCGGACGCGCGCTGATCATGCCAAATCTGGTGCCGCCAGTTGTTACCGGCGCGGATGCCGCAGCTTATCACCAACGTATTATGGATGCGCTTCCGGCTGACCACGATTTTACCCCGTTGATGACGCTATATCTTACCGAAACCACCGATGCTGATGATGTTGTGGCGGCGGCGGCGGCCGGGCTGATTGCTGCGGTAAAACTGTATCCAGCAGGTGCAACGACCAATTCGCAGTCGGGCGTTCGTGACATTGAGCGTGTTACCAATGTTCTTGAAGCGATGGCTGAATGCGGCCTGCCGCTATGTGTTCACGGTGAGGTTACTGATCCGCATGTTGATATTTTTGACCGTGAGGCGGTGTTTATCGAGACGGTGATGGACCCGCTTCGTCGCCGGATTCCAGACCTTCGGGTTGTGATGGAGCATATCACCACAGCAGATGGTGTTGCCTATGTTCGTGACGGCGGCGATAAAATTGCTGCAACGCTGACAACGCATCATTTGTTTATTAACCGCAACCACATTCTGGCTGGGGGGATACGCCCGCACTATTACTGTCTTCCGGTAGCCAAGCGCGAAAACCACCGGCGCGCGCTGCTGGATGCCGCTATTTCAGGGGATCCCAGTTTCTTCCTTGGAACCGATAGCGCGCCGCATACCGACCCTGCCAAGCTGTCAGATTGCGGCTGTGCTGGTATCTATACAGCGCCGAATACGTTAGCCTGTCTTGTCCAGATTTTTGAAAATGAGGATGCGCTTGATCGCCTTGACGGCTTTGTATCGCGCCACGGTGCTAGTTTCTATCGGCGTGAACCGAATGCCGGAACCATCACGCTAAATCGGGGGCAGACCCCGGTGGCAGTCCCAGCGCCGCGCGACACCGGTGAAGGAATGGTAACGGTTTTTGACCCGGATATGCCAATTTACTGGCAGGTTGTTTAAAATCTATGGGCGTCTAAACTACTTTCGTTAAAGCGAGGCTGCCGAGCTGCCGCTACCGGGCGGGCGTTCCAGACGCCGGGCGATCGCCTCACGGCGGGTGATATAGGCGGTTGAAGCGAAAATGATGATGCCGCCAATCCAAATCCAGATATCGGGCAATTCACCAAATACGAACCATGCCAGCACCACGGCGAAGGGCAGCTTGGTAAATTCGAAGGGCTGCAGACTGGTGATTTCAACCATCGAACAGGCGCGCGTAAACAGAACATGTGCCATCGTTCCAGCAATCGCCACCCCCCATAAATAGACCCATGTTTCGGCACTTGGCATTTCCCAGACGAAAATAACGGGAATAAAGGCAAGCGGTGTTTGAAACAGGACCATCCAGAAAACAATCGACGAAGAGCTTTCAGTCTCGGTCATTTTCTTTACGAACAGACTGGCTCCGGCAATCGTCAGCGAACTGCACAATGCCAACATCGCCCCCGTTGAGATTTCAACAAATCCGGGTCGCAGAATGATCAGCGCCCCAACCAGCCCAAACCCAATAGCCGCAATCCGGCGCATGCGAATATTTTCACCCAGAAATAAGGCCGCCCCGATAGTCACAAAAATTGGTCCGGTAAAGGTCAGCGCGGTCATCTCGGCAAGCGGAATTAAAGTCACCGCGGTAAAACCGGTAATCATGCCGATGAAATTAATGGCGGCGCGCCCGAAATACAGTTTTGGCCGGTTCATTTTGATGCTGGAACGCCCCATGCGTATCAACACGGGTGCCATGATAAAAAGCGCCAGAAAATTCCGGAAAAATACAATTTCCAGAACGTGAACTTCTTGCGAAGCAAGCCGGATGCAAATGCCCATAGTGGTGAACATAAGCATTGCGACGAGCATCGACAAAGTTGCCTGAAGCGACACCGGGACTGGGGTAATTCTGTTGAACAAACTAATGGAGACCTATTGTCTAGGCGCAAGCGAAAGCTGCACTGTGACAGATTAGCGCATAGTTGGGCATGAAAAGCAAATAGCCGGATATCTAGTCGGACAACGCGCCTGCCACCTAGCTGGCAATTTTTGTCTTTGCCCAGCTAGCCAAAACGGAGCGGTACCGAAGGTTTTCCTCGGCTACCGAAGGATGATTAATCAACGTTGCCTCATAATCAGCCAACACGTCTGGCAGATGAACCGGCAAATCCAAAATATCGCAAAGCAGCGCCAGAATAGCAAAGCTGGCACTAAATCCTGTATCGGCGATGCCAAGCGTATCCCCCGACATAAAGGGTGCAGGTGACGCAATAATCGCCAGATCATCAAGACGTGTTTGCAGCAGCTTGGCGTTCCCCGTGATTATTTCTGCATTGCGGCTGGCCGGGGCAACTTGCCCGAAATATGAACGCAGCACCGGCTCAATCCGGGTGTCGTGAAAGCGTGAAATCTCACGCGCTTTAGCTCTGGCCAAAGGGGATGCAGGCATCATCGACGGGGTAGGGTAGGTCTCGTCCAGATATTCAGCGATGGCTTCGGAATCCGACAGAAGCAGACCATCATCATCAATCGCCGGAACCGTGCCCGCCGGAATAATCGCCTTATAGGCAGTACTGCCATACCCATCAGGTGGCGCAATTTCGGTCCACTCAATCCCTTTATGATGAAGGATAATGCGGATTTTGCTGCCATAGCTGCTGACCGGAACATTATAGAGGGTAATCATCGGTTGGTCCTAAATTTGGATTGGAGCTGGCTAAATCTCTGGCTAAATCTATGGTGCTAAAGTTACGCTAGAGCGGTGCTAAAAAAAAGGCGGGAGTTAGCTCCCGCCCTTTTTGGAATTTTGGGGTCAATGCCGCAGGTTACGCGGCTAATTGATTTATTCTGACAACTGCCACTTGCTGCCAAGATCGTCAAAGAAACCGCGCTCGGTCTTCAGCTTGATCCAAGTGTTGACATAATTGATCCAGACCTGATCTCCTTGCGGCAACAGCATAGCAATTGGTGTCGGTGCTTTTGGCGCTGATACAGGAACAACCATCATTTGCGGGTATTTTGCGACCAGCTTATAGGCCTCAACGTTGGATGTGATATGTGCATCTGCACGGCCTGCCAGAACTTCTTGGAAGTCACGTGCTGGGGCTTCAACAATCTTGTATTTGGCATTCGGGAAGAACTGTTTGACCTGCTTTTCCTGTGTTGTGCCCAGTGTTGCAGCAACGGTCACATCTGGCTTGTCCAGATCGGCCCAGTCACTGAACTTGTCTGCATTCTTCTTTAGCGTCAGCGGCACGGTAGCCAGCGAAAAATAGCTGTTTGAATA
>CALLKZ010000019.1:0-65698 GCA_938082345.1 uncultured Alphaproteobacteria bacterium | reverse complement strand
AAAACGCCTTTCATCTTCGTTTTCATGTCATTTTGATCGCGTAAAATTGATCAATATAGAGTTTTGGTGTCTTTGTTAGCGCATAAAGGTGTGATAGGAAGGCGCCTCACAACCATAAAACTCAATCTCCGCTTAAAAGCTATTGGTGCCAAATGACCCCGGAAAAGCTTGTTGGACGAGCCGCCAAAATTTCAGTTGAAACACCGTCGCGGCTCTCGCCAAGTGACTTGCCTCAGATATGTGATGCCGCCGAAGATGCAATTCTTGCTGGTGGTGGTTTTGGCTGGCTAACCCCGCCGCCACGCTCGGTCATGGAAGATTACTGGCGCGGTGTGCAGATGGTACCCGAACGCCACCTTGTCTTGGCGCGTTTGGATAAGGTTGTCAGTGGAAGCTGTCAGATCGTGCGTCCGCCACGCAATAATGAAGCTCAGAGATTTACCTGCCAGCTGACAACATTTTTTGTAGCGCCATGGGCGCGCGGTCATGGTCTGGCCCAGATGATCGTTGCCGAAGCCGAAGCGTTGGCTAAATCCAAGGGATTCACCATGATCAATCTGGATGTGCGATCGACGCAAGTTCGCGCTATTCAGTCTTTTGAGGCACGTGGATTCAAACGCTATGCCACCAATGATTTTTATGCCCGTGTCGATAATCAGTATGTTCAGGGGTTTTATTATCATAAGGAGCTGAAATGACGCCCCCTCAAAAATCATCCTGCGAGCCGGTGCGCTACGATAATAGCAATGTGTTTGCATGTATTTTGCGCGGCGAGATTCCCTGCAAAAAGATAGCTGAAGATGACCATACGCTGGCCTTTGAAGATATCAGCCCCGCGCGCGCTGTACATGTTTTGGTGATTCCTAAAGGGCCTTATGTGGACTGGTTGGATTTTGCCGCAAAAGCCTCAGCCGATGAACAGATAGCTTTCATGCGGATGATTGCGCATGTCGCTGAAATAACTGGTATTGCCGAAACCGGCTTTCGGGTGATTTCTAACATTGGCCAGAATGGTCATCAGGAAGTCCCTCACTTACATATGCATGTGCTCGGCGGTGAGGCTGTTGGCCGGATGGTGAGCCCCAGTTAAATACTAATTTGATAATGCTGATTTAGTCGGGATTCCAACAGGTTAATTAATCCCACCGGTGCGGTATTTTAGGTAAATCTAACATACTTGCGGGCTCGCCTACATGTATCCATCATACCCTATTCAAAGGTATAGCTTCACTCAAATGAGTGCTGCGGTGAATGTTCTGCCCGTTTTTGAGTCCATCCCTGCCGAGAGGGGCGCTGGTTCGATAGCGCGCTGGATGGATCGGATGATTTATTATGCACGCCAAAATCAGCACCGTGGCTTTTCGGGGCATCGACACTATTCCGGTTGAGGTTCAGGTGCATATTGGCAAAGGCCTTCCGTCGATGGCGATTGTTGGTCTTGCTGACAAGGCTGTTGGCGAGTCTAAGGAACGTGTCCGCGCCGCGTTAGCATCCATTGGCTTGGCGCTTCCTCCCAAACGTATTGTGATTAATCTTTCGCCTGCCGATGTTTTGAAAGAAGGTGCGCATTTCGACCTTCCCATTGCGCTTGGACTGCTGGTTGCCATGGGGGCTGTTCCGGCGGATGCCGTTGATGGGTACCTGATTCTTGGTGAGTTATCCTTGCATGGCGGGATCGAAGCTGTGTCGGGCGCTCTGCCAGCTGCGATGGCGGCGGTGGGTGCCGGTCAGAATTTTATTTGTCCAGCGAAATGTGGTCCCGAAGCCGCATGGGCAACGGATTTGAATATTATCGCACCGCCGGATCTGGGTTCATTGTTGAACCATCTTCGCGGTGGGCAGTTTTTGCCGTCGCCCAAGCCCAAATTACTGCCTGCCGCTAGTACCGCCCCGGATATGAGTGATCTTAAAGGGCAAGAAACCGCACGCCGCGTTCTGGAAATAGCTGCTGCAGGAAAGCATAATTTGTTGATGATTGGACCGCCAGGTGCAGGAAAATCCATGCTTGCGGCACGCCTACCTGGGCTTTTGCCGCCGTTAACGCCGCGTGAGGCATTGGAGGTCACAATGTTGCATTCGGTTGCTGGACAATTATCGGCTGGCGGCCTGATCCAGAGTCGTCCCTTTCGAGAGCCGCATCATTCGGCGTCAATGCCTGCCCTTGTAGGTGGCGGGATGCGCGCCAAGCCTGGCGAGATTTCATTGGCGCATTGCGGCGTTCTGTTTCTTGACGAGCTGGCTGAGTTCTCCAAATCTGTCCTTGATGCCATTCGCCAACCTTTGGAAACAGGAAGGATTGTTGTTGCGCGGGCCAATCATCATGTGACCTATCCGGCACAATTTCAGCTGATTGCCGCGATGAATCCCTGCCGGTGCGGGCATCTTGGTGATCCGGCGCGTGCTTGTGCGCGGGCACCGGCGTGTGGACGCGCCTATGCAGAACGCATTTCAGGACCGATGATTGATCGGTTTGATCTGATCATTGAGGTCCCTGAAGTCAGCGCGAAATTGTTGTTATCGCCGGAGGAAGGCGAGGCAACATTATCAATAGCAGGCCGGGTTGCGGCGGCACGCGAGTTTGGCCAGCTTCAGATAAAAGGCAACCCAGATGGAATTGTGGCTGAGGAAAAGCCGCCCTCTGCCGATGATATGAGCGCCGATGCAAGGGCGTTGCTGACGTTGGCACTCGACAAACAATCGCTGTCAGCGCGCGGATTTCACAAAGTTATCCGGGTGGCGCGAACGATTGCGAACTTACAGCAGATAGCACAAATTGACCGGCCACATCTTGCCGAAGCGCTGGCCTATCGCTCGATGCCATTGCTGGCATGATTTGGAAGTGCCCGTTCAATGGCATCCCAGGTCAGCGCGGCGATATCAATTCCGGAAAGTCGCTGAATTTCGCGGATACCCGTTGGTGAGGTGACGTTGATCTCGGTCATATAGTCGCCAATCACGTCAATTCCGACAAATAACAGTCCGCGCCGTCGAAGTTCCGGCCCTATGCGGTCACAAATTTCCTGATCGCGCGGTGTCAGATTACTGGCAACGGCTTTTCCGCCTACATGCATGTTTGACCGGGCCTCGCCCTCACTTGGAATGCGGTTAACAGCTCCAACAGCTTCACCATCAACTAGGATAATCCGCTTGTCCCCTTGCCTTACTGCAGGCAAATAGGCTTGCACCATGACCGGCTCGCGGTTGCTGGCAAAAAACATCTCAAGAAGCGAGTTCAGATTTTGATCATCGGGTTGAAGGCGGAAAACACCAGCCCCGCCATTGCCAAACAGCGGCTTGACGATAATATCCTTATGTTTTTGGCGAAAGGCGCGAATAGTATCAACATCACGGCTGATTAGCGTCGGTGGCATCAGGTCGCTGAACAGCGTGACCAGCAGCTTTTCCGGCGCGTTGCGAACTTCAGCCGGATTATTCACTACCATTGTGGAGGATGGCAGCATCTCAAGAAGATGCGTCGCGGTGATATAGCTCATATCAAAAGGCGGGTCCTGACGCATTAGAATGACGTCAAAATGGGTTAGCGTGCGCGTCTCAAGAGCACCTGTGCTGGCATGATTGCCGCCTTCATCCCGAAGCGTCAGTGATTGGCCTATCGCCTCAATCCTATTTTCGTTCAATGACAGTCTGTCGGGCGTGTAATACCAAAGGCTGTGGCCACGTTTTTGCGCCTCTAACCCAAAGGCAAAAGACGTATCCCCACCGATATCTATCGTTTCGACGGGATCCATCTGGATAGCCACACGAAGTGCCGATTTCATATTTTCAGACCTAATTTTATCAAATTAACCCGAACGGGCCTAGTCGCGCTGGTCGGTTTGCAGGGTGATATAATTCACCACCTGCTTGGCAAACTTAAGGTCGCGTGCATGGCGCACTACCCGGTTCATTTCTTCAGCATCAGATGCGACACCGGACAGGTATACGATACCATTCACCACATCAATGCTGAAATTCAACGAAGACACATCGCCGTCAGCAATGAGCTTGCCACGAAGCTGTGCGCCGGCCGCCATATCCTTGGCGATCTCCTTGATTGATGATTTGTCGGTTACCTGTATCTCGTTAATCACCTCACGGACGCCGCGAATCTCCCAAGAAAGCTTTGTTGCCAGAATTTTTTCTTCCGGTGTTTTGACTTTTCCTGTCAGCAATACCGACCCATCATTGACGGTCACATCAACTGTGGTGGAAAGACTAGCGTCATTTTGCACGAATTTGTCATGCAACTTGGCAAAAATCACGCTGTCAGCAACCGAAGTTGACAGCCCCTTTTCGGTGTTTGACGCAGCCACTGCGGCGGTTCCCACGCCAACTACGGCGCCAACACACCCTGATAGCAGGCTGCACATGATAGCGATGGCAATAAAGGGCAAGAAAACTGACATTCTGATCTGCCGACCAGCTTGCCGGCTGTTCTGGGTCATCTGAGTTGAATAGGATGACATTCGAGCGCCTCCTTGGGTTGCATGATTAGTATCTTGGTCAATGTGCCGCTTGGTGATTCTATGGTCAAGAGAAAGCAGTGAAGTTTATAGTCCATCGGCGGTCCACGCATTGGGGGTGTGATGCAGAAATTTCCAGTTTTTCCAGCTTGGCCATTGCATCTGAACGATATCAAAGCGCCAGTCAAATTCGTCCGAAGTGCGTTGCTGGATGGCAAATGCCTGTGCGGCACGCATGATCCGTTGGCGCTGACGCAGCCCCGGAACAACCAGATGATCGGTTATCCTAACCAAGGCATGATGCGGTGATGACCGGAATTTCACTTCGATAAACATCAACATCATGCCGCGCCGGACGATCAGATCAATCTCGCCAACCCGGCTTTTCCAACGGCGCGCCAGAATAGTGTGGCCTGTACACAGCATCCATATCATCACGAAAATCTCGGCAAGACGGCCAAGTCTTTCAGCGCGGCGGCGGCTAGGTTTCGTGGTTTTGATGATGCCATTTCCCTTTTTGCCGAATCTTAAATATCAAGAAACGTTTATGGTCCCGTTAGGATTTATCGACAAGGGCCCGTTAGGATTTATCGACAAGGGATAGTGCTAGCTTATAGACGCGGTTTTTGGCAATTCCTGTGGTTTCAACGACCGAAGCGACGGCATCACGAACAGATTGACCTTCCAGCTCAGCGCTGATCATCGCTACCAGCGCTTCATCATCGAGGCGGGATTTTGTGCCATCGTCACCCGCCACAACCAGCACAATTTCACCTTTCAGCGTAGGCCCGGTTTTTATACGCGTGGCCAGATCGGCAAGATCACCGCGGATTATTTCTTCATGAAGCTTGGTTAGCTCGCGGGCAATCACGGCGATGCGCGGACCCATAATTTCCGCCATTTCACCCAGAGTCACGGCCAGTCTGCTTGGCGCATCAAACCAGATAGTTGTCGCGGAAATCTGGGCGAACTCTTTAAAAATATCTTGCCGCGCACTAGCTCCAGACGGCACGAATCCGGCAAACAGAAACCTGTCGGTTGGCAGGCCGGACACCGCCAGCGCGGTGATGACAGCGCTGGCACCAGGGGTGCTGAATACACCTATATTCTGATCACGGCAGGCGGCAACCAGCTTATATCCGGGATCTGAAATCAGCGGCGTTCCGGCATCGCTGACAAGGGCGACATTCGCCCCGGTTTCCATTTTTTCGATAAGCCATGGTCGCATACCTGCCCCATTATGGTCATGATATGGCACTAGTTTTGCGCTTGTATTGGTTCCGGTCAGGCGCAAGAGCTTGCGTGTCACGCGCGTATCCTCGCAGGCGATAATATCGACATTGGACAGAGTTTCTGAGGCGCGTGGGGTAAAATCACCAAGATTGCCGATCGGCGTTGCCACAATGGTAAGCGTCCCATTCGCTTTCGGTTTCATGTGATCTATCTTGCTCAATTTTCTGATTAGGCACAGATATAGCTGAATAATGACTTATGCGCAAAAACAGGTCATTATACATGTCCGTGGGAGGTTTCTTATGAGGATTGTTTTGGGGCGGAAAAAGTTTGTCGGGCACCTATCTGGTTTGAAAAACTGGAAAGGATTGAAGAATCGGGCGAAAAGTCAGAATTATCGTAACAGTAAAAATGCCAGCTTTCTGGTTACTTTGCTGTGTGCGGGGGTTCTTTCGGCTTGCGGTGTGGCGGTAGATCAGGCGTCGCTTCCACAGAACAAGGCCCCGACGTCAACTGAAGAAATTACCGAAACGGGCATAATTACCAATGCTGCAGGTCGCACTACTGAAGGTCCCAATACTGAAAGTGCTGTGCCACCAACCCAAACTGGCCCAAATAGTGAAGCAGAGCCAGATCCTGTATTAACGCAACCTTCCAAAGAGCTGAAGATCGCCCGCCTGAACCCGTCGATTGCCGGGGTGATTGATCGGGCGGTGCCAAGTTCTGATGACCGAATTGCTGATGATCAAGCTACACAGGACCAGATCACCCGGAGCCAATCCAACCTGGACCAGAGCGAAGAAGGGAAAATTGCCAATAATTTGAAAGAAGATGCGCCGGTTGAAAAAGATGTCGTTGGCAGCATTATCTGGAACATAGAAACTGCGCAAAAAAATAAAACGCCGGTTATTGAGCCTAAAATTCCGGTTGGGCCGGACGAATCTCTTGCTGCTGAAGCGCTGGAGGCGGCTTTTTCAATGCTGGCAGCAAAACAATCCCCCCCCATTCCCAAAGCATTCAAACTTCCTGCAAAGGGTCAGGGAATTACGCGCATTGCTCTTTTGATCCCTCAAAGCGGGGCTAATATCAACCTTGGGAATGAACTTCTTCGCGGCGCCGAGCTTGCGCTATTCTCTCTTCGTGATCCGCAAATTGAACTTATGGTGTTTGATACCGAATCAGGCCCAAACGCTGAGATGGCTGCCCGCCAAGCGATTGACTCGCAAGCTGACATTATTGTTGGGCCGCTGTTCTCCGATGCCGTTATTCCGGCGCGTGTTGTCACCAGAAATGCTGGTCTTCCCATGCTGGCCCTATCTAATAATGCTGAGATTGCGGCTAGTGGTAGTTGGCTATTCGGGTATATGCCAGAGCAGCAGGTTGATCTTCTTCTTGGTCATGCGTTGACTGCGGGGCGCGGCAAAATTGGAATTATTGCTGAGAATTCTTCCTTTGGTCAGCGTCTGGCGCGTCATGCTGCCAAAAGGCTTGGCCAGTTCGGTCTTCGCCCCGAAGATATGATGACCTTGAATGCCGATCAGCTTGCTGATGAGGATCAGTTGAAATCGGCCATTCGCACCTTTACTGGTTATGAACCACCGGCCGAAGATGAAGGTCCTATAGCGGTTACAGACTTACCGCCGCCGCGCTTTGATGCTGTGCTATTTGCTGGCAGTGCTGATTTTGCTCTTCGTACCGCCCCTGTTTTGGCTTATTACGATGCTGATTCAGAGCGCGTTCTTTATCTTGGCAATGCACAGTGGAATCAGAGTCGCATTTTAAGCGAACCGTCGCTTCAGGGTGGGCTGTTTACCTCGCGGCCAACCGCTCAGGATGAAAAATTCAATGCGCTGTGGTCGGAGGTCTGGGAAAACCGGCCTGGTGCACTGGCTAGGCTTAGCTTTGATGCGATGGCGATGATGTCGGTGCTGGCGAAAAGTCAAAATACCGAATGGCGAAAAGCGCTGGTTTCTGAAACAGGGTTTAGCGGTTTTAGCGGGGCCTATCGGCTGCTGCCAAATGGCGGCAACCAACGCAGTTTTGAGCTGCGGCAGATCAGTGGCGGCATATCGACATTAGTCCAACCAGCCCCCGATAAGATATGACAAGTTATTTTGAGGCTGTATCAGTAAGCAAATCAGCCAGAATCCGGTTCAGCACCAACCGTCCGTCTCTGGTTGCGGCCAGTCGGTCAGGCGTTTGTGTTAACAGCCCCATTTGGCAAAAATTCTGAATGGATGCTGGATCAATATGGCGGTTCAGCGCGCCAAACTGGCTTTCAAAAACGCCAAGATCAATGCCTTCTGACAGGCGCAATCCCATCATCAACCGCTCGGCAACGCAGTCGGCCAGCGTGTCTTGTGTGGTGATATCGATTCCGTGGCCATTTTTTTCAATATCTGCAAGCCAGCTGGACGGATTGCGGCGTGTCGCAAGGCCGTGACGCTCCCTGCCACGCGCACCGGTTTTGGTGATACGACTATGCGCTCCGGGGCCGATGCCAATCCAGTCCTCGGCCCGCCAGTAAATCAAATTATGCTGGCATTCGCTGCCGGGGCGCGCATAGTTTGACACTTCATAGGCTGGCATCTTCGCCGCCGTCATTATATCGTCCGTCAACAGATAGAGATCGGCGGCGAGATCATCATCGACAGTCAGAATTTCCCCTGCATTGTTGCGCGCAAAAAACGCGGTGCCACTTTCAATCGTCAGTTGGTAAAGTGACATATGATCCAGCCCCAGCTGCAGCGCGGATGTCAGTTCCTTCTCCCAGCGCTGTGCCGTTTGGCCGTGCAACGCATAAATTAAATCTATGGAAACGCGGTCAAAAAGCTGCCGCGCAACCTCCACCGCCTGCAAAGCCTCACGAACGGAATGTTCGCGCCCCAAAAAACTCAGATCAGCGTCACTCATCGACTGAACCCCAAGCGAAACCCGGTTTACACCTGCCGATTTGAACGCGCTTAGGTTCTCAGCCTCGGTTGATGTTGGATTGGCCTCGGCGGTAATCTCTATACCATCGCTAAAACCGAAAATATCTTCTGCATCCTGCAAAATTCCATCGAGCAGCCAAGGCGGCATCAAGCTGGGCGTGCCGCCGCCAAAAAAGATACTGCTTACCTCTCTTCCAGCAGAATATAAATCAGCCAGATGTTGCATTTCGCGTCGAAAAGCGCGGGCAAAAGCGGCGTTATCAACGTCGCGGGATACATGCGAATTAAAATCACAATAGGGGCATTTCGCGCGGCAAAAAGGCCAATGAACGTAGAGTCCTAATCTAGCATTGGGCGCTAATCTAGCATTGGGTCCCAATCTATTATGGGGGCCCAACACCGCATTTCCTGATGCTGGCGTAGTAGCTTCAATCATGGCAGGATGGCCGCAACAAGTTTGGAAAAGGCATCGGCGCGGTGTCCAATGGCCAACTTTTCTTCAGAATCCATCTCGCCAAAAGTTACATCATATCCGGTGGCCACAAACATTGGATCATAGCCAAAACCATTTTTGCCACGCGGCGGCCAAACCAGCGTGCCATCAACCCGGCCTTCGAACACTTCCTCATGCCCATCTGGCCAGCACATAGCCAGCACGCAGATAAAATGGGCAGATCGATCCTTATCGCCGGACCCTTCAGGAACATTGGTAGTTCGGGTGTTTTTTAAGTTGGCGATTGACGAATTAACCCTTTCCATCGCCATGCCAAAATCTTTATTGGGGCCGGCCCATCTTGCCGAATAAATTCCCGGATCACCATTAATCGCCGGAACGACAAGACCTGAATCATCGGCAAGCGCAACTTTGCCGGTGGCAAGCGTTGTCGCCTTTGCCTTTAAAAGGGCATTACCGGTAAATGTAGCCTCGGTTTCTTCGGGTTCAGGCAGATCATATTCCTTGGCCGAAGAAATCTTAAAGGGACGGGAGTCAAACAACGCTGCAATTTCAACAAGCTTGCCATCATTATGCGATGCCAGAACAAGCTCATCCTGATCAAAAATCCGATTTGTCATGTTCTCGTCCTATGCGGTTATTTCCCACTTGGCCTTTCCCACTTGGCCTTTCCGATGGGGCAAATCTTGGAGCCTGAGCCGGTCAGCTTGCAGCGCGTACGGCGCTCATCTGCAATTCGAAAAGCTGTGAGCAGCTGGATGTTGCGAGATCCAGCATGGAATCAAGTTCGGCGCGGGAAAAGGGGCGCTCTTCGCCGGTGGCCTGAATTTCCACCAGTCCGGTACTGGCGCTTAGCACGAAATTGGCGTCAATCTCGGCGGTGCTATCTTCGGCATAATCCAGATCAGTAACCGGCATTCCCTGCCAAACTCCGCATGAAATTGCGGCAACCTGATCGGTCATTGGCTGGCGCGTGATTGCCCCGGCCAAAAGCAACTTCTCGCAGGCAATCCGCAGCGCAACCCAAGCCCCGGTGATTGCCGCTGTACGCGTACCACCATCAGCCTGAATAACATCGCAATCCAGTTTAATTTGATGTTCACCAAGCGCGCTAAGATCGGTAACTGAACGCAGCGCCCGACCGATTAAGCGTTGAATTTCCAGCGTGCGGCCCCCCTGTTTTCCGCGCGCCGCTTCACGGTCGCTTCGAGAGTGAGTTGACCGGGGCAGCATTCCGTATTCAGCGGTCACCCAGCCCTTGCCGGTGTTGCGCAAAAAATTGGGAACGCGATTTTCAACCGATGCGGTGCATAACACATGGGTGTTGCCAAATTTCGCCATACAGGACCCTTCGGCATGCAGCGATATGTCGGGCTCAATAGAAATAGCGCGAAGGTGGCTGGCATCTCTGCCTGATGGACGTTGCATCGAAACCTCTTTTGAAAATTTATTAGACAATAAAGGGACTGTGACATTGACCACGAGTTTGAGATTACCCTAAGCTGGTTTGATGAATGACGCCACCCTTCTCGGATTGAAACCTCGCGCTCTTGAGATTTTCAACGCGCTAGTCGGTGCGTATCTTGAAACTGGCCAGCCCATCGGGTCAAAAACACTGGCGAGACATTTGAAACATGATCTCTCGCCGGCATCAGTTCGCAGTAACATGAGTGATTTGGAACAGGCGGGGTTGCTCTTCTCGCCGCATATCTCGGCGGGGCGCGTTCCGACCGAGACCGGTTTGCGGATGTTTGTTGATGGATTAATGGAATTCACCAATGATCTGACCAAAGAAGATCGGATGTCGATTGACGGTGAATGCGCCACGCGGGGCATTTCGGTTGATGAATTGCTGGAAAAAACCAGTCGTACACTGTCCGGGCTTTCGCAATGTGCCAGTCTTGTTCTGTCGCCTGCCAGCAATGCCGAACTTCAGCATTTTGAATTTGTTCCGTTGGGTGAAAAACGTGCGTTGGCGGTTTTGGTGCGGATGGATGGCAAGGTTGAAAACCGCCTGATTGATCTTCCGGCAGGGGTGCCGCAATCAGCGCTGATCCGCGCCAGCAACTATATGAATGCCCGGCTTTCGGGGCGCGATCTGACCGCTGCCACCGGGTTGATTCGCTCGGAAATAGCGGCGCAACGTGCCGAGCTTGATGAAATGTCACGGCGTCTGGTGGAACAGGGCGTTGGGTTGTGGTCTGAGGGAAATGCCTCGGAAGAAACTGTTCTGGTGATGCGCGGCCAGTCCAATTTGCTGGATGCTACAATGTTTGACTCGCTTGATACGGGCGAAGATCTTAGCACTATTCGCCAACTTTTTGATGAGCTTGAGGCGCGCGAAAATGCTTTGCGGCTATTATCGGCGACGGGTAATGGTGATGGCGTGAAGATTTTCATTGGTGCGGAGAATAATCTGTTCGTGAATACCGGCTGCTCGTTGGTCATCGCGCCTTATCACAACGCCAACCAGACGGTTATCGGCGCGATTGGTGTTTTGGGGCCGCGGCATATGAATTATGCGCGAATTATCCCGATGGTTGATTATACCAGCAAGGCCATTGCTGCGGTTCTCAGCTAAATTTTAGCTAAATGATAGCAGTATTGCCGCATTGCGCAGCGAGATGAAGCCGAAGTAATTCAGCATCAAGACAATTGCTGCAAGTGCCAGCCCCGCAACCACTGTCCACAAAAAGCCGTGGCTCTCCGACCAAGATTGCTGTGAATTATGGACGAAATCTTCACCACATACCGGACATCTAACTTCGATATCTTCAGTTATAATATTGGTGGGTGGAGATGCGTGAGATTTGGTTCCGGCAAGCCCGATTTTGCTTTTGCAGGCTGTGCAGGTGATGATGTGATTGTGGTGATGGGCTGAAACCAACCGTTCAAACAGGTGATTAGGGGGGTTGGCGGTAATATTGCCGGTAATATTGCTGGTAATATTGTCGTAATCGGGGTTCTGAGGGGGAACGGCAAACGCCCGCCCACAAAGATAACACACCACCGGGATATCAAAAAACCGTGAAAAGACATCCGGGATTTGAACCGACGTCCGGCAATGGGGGCACAGCAACTGCATGATGTGATGTCCGTCAATAATGCTGCAGCGCAAATCACGCTACATTATGACTTATGCAGACAGATCATTTAAAAAACCGTTATCACCCGATAAAGAATAGGTTTGTAAAGAGACTAGTTGCGTTTTTTAGATACAGTTTTCTTTGCTGCGGATTTCTTTGATGTGGTTCTCTTCGACGCAGGTTTTTTTGCTGTAGCTTTCTTGGCTGCAGGCTTTTTCTCCGTGGATTTTTTGGCAACTGGTCCGTCAAGAATTTGCGTTACGGTATCGCTCACAACATCCTTTATGATATCGCCAATAATGCCGTTCAGGTCCTTGCTCAGACTGTCAGCAAGAGCAAGGCGCAATTCGCTTCTGATTGTGGCATTTATGTAGTCCCTAAAATTGCTGGTTACATCCTCGCTCACATCCCCGATCAAGGTGTCGTTCACCTTGTGATTCCCGGTGTCATTCCCGGTGTCATTTACCGTGTCGTTTGCGGGTGCGGGGTCATTCGCCAGGTCATTCGAACTTTCGGTTTTTCTGCCGGCTAAATTGTCGTTCGAGATATTTTGACGTGAAATACTTTGATCCAAAAGACTTTGATCCAAAATCTTCTGATCCGAGGTTTGGGAATCAGAATTGGGAGTTGAGTCTTCAACCGCCGCTGCAATTTCCTCCATTGCGATCTCAATATTGGGCTCCGAGTCGGACTCTGGCAGCGTTTCTACCGCCGGTTTTACCTGATTTCCAAGAGCGGCATCATCTTCCCACGCTTGCCGAACCAATTCATGAATATCGCCCATATTAAGATCGGAGGGTGTGTCCATTGCGCTGGGTGTGGGCGGCTCGGTGGGCAAGATTTCCGTTGCAACTTCTTTTTCGGCAAGATAATGCAGCGTTTCGAGCCTCTGGGTAATTGAAATTGGTTCAAACTCGGGGTCTTGGCCTATCTCAGGACTTGTTAGCGAATCAGAATTTGGCGCTGAATGAACAAGTGCCAGCATCGGCGGGCCATCGCCTGCATGTTGCTCAGCTTCTTCATACAAAGCTGTAATCGATTGAGCCGTGATTGACTGCCTCACCGACGTCATGAACAGCTACTCCTTCAAACCAGAGTTTGGGCATCAAATTTTGGATGCCTAGATTCAATCGATAGTTTAAGCCCGATGATAAATGTTGCAATAGACTAAGTGACAAGATTTGGCTGTAACCAGATTTTGCCAAGATAACATCAGCATATCCAAATCGATTGCGGGGCGAATTCTGGCGTCAAGATGATCGTGAAATTCGCTCTTTAAGCGCGAAAATGCGTTTTTATTGGCGATTATTGGCGATTCGGCCGATGTTTTTGAAAAAACTATGCGTTTTCCACTTGGATGATGCAGCATTCCTCCTTAAATAACTCTACGCAAAGGGCGAGCTGTCCGTGCAGTGCGGTGTTTTTGCGAAGGATGAGAAATGACAGAACAGAATGACACTGGGGATACACCCCCGGAGGATACTCTTTTGCAGGGTGGCCCAACTTCCGGGAACCCGGAGCAAGCAGACCCTGCAGAGGAAAGTTCGACCCCTGACATGACTCCGAGCCCCCATAATTCGGGCGATAATTCTGGCGATAATTCTGGCGTTCAAGATGCATCAGATTTTGGCCCTGATGGTGACGCCTCGTCTCAAGATGAGGGTTCTGCTGATCCGTTTGATGCCTTGTTGGCTGAGCGTGACTCGCTAAAGGATCAGCTGTTGCGAGCTTTAGCCGATGTTGAAAATATGCGTCGGCGTACCGAACGCGAGATGGAAACTGCGCGCAAATATAGCCATACAGGGTTTTCACGCGATCTGGTTGGCGCGATAGATAATCTGTCACGCGCCATCGATGCCGCTCCTGCCGCTGATGAGCAGGTGTCGGCCGAAACAATTGGGAGCCTCATTACCGGACTGGAACTTAGTTGGTCTGAAATTCAGTCAACAATGGAGCGTCACGGCATTCGCCAAGTTAAGCCGCTTGGCGAGAAGTTCGACTATAATTTCCATCAGGCCATGTTTGAGGTTCCAACCGCCGAGCAAGAGCCCGGAACGGTGGTTGAGGTAGTTCAGCACGGCTATGTTTTGCATGAAAGGTTGCTGCGACCGGCGATGGTTGGTGTGGCCAAGGCCCCTGCTACAGACCCGCCGCCGCAAAAAGATTAGCGGCGGAGCAAGCAGCCCGTACTTGCAACCAAAGATTGGCGTCCCATATGAACGGTATTATTTCAACGTTAAAAGCTTAGTCCCATTATCGCCGCCCTCAGGGTAAGGCATGGATTTAAGTCGAGAATATTTCACTGGGGTCCTACCTCGGTGAAGATCGGTGAATGAGAAAGGAATAAGTCATGGCCAAAGTTATCGGTATTGACCTTGGAACCACAAATTCATGCGTAGCAGTGATGGATGGTAAAGAGGCGCGTGTGATTGAAAACGCTGAAGGCGCCCGGACCACCCCGTCAATGGTTGCCTTTGCAGATGGTGATGAACGCCTTGTCGGACAGGCCGCAAAGCGCCAAGCCGTAACCAATCCGGAAAACACGCTATTCGCCATCAAACGCCTGATTGGCCGTCGTCATGATGACAAATCAACGAAAAAATTCGCCGAACTCGTTCCCTACGAAATAGCAGATTCCAGCAATGGTGATGCTTGGGTACGGGTTGAGGGCGAGGATTATTCACCAAGCCAGATTTCTAGCTTTGTTCTTCGCAAACTGAAAGAAGATGCCGAGGCCTATCTTGGTGAAAGCGTGACGCAGGCTGTGATCACGGTTCCAGCCTATTTTAACGATTCGCAGCGCCAAGCAACCAAGGATGCTGGCAAAATTGCCGGTCTTGAAGTTCTGCGCATCATTAATGAGCCAACCGCAGCGGCTTTGGCCTATGGTCTGGAACAGCGCGAATCGGGTCTGATTGTTGTTTATGACCTGGGCGGCGGCACGTTTGACGTTTCAATCCTTGAGGTTGGTGACGGCGTTTTTGAGGTGAAATCAACAAACGGAGACACCTTCCTTGGCGGAGAGGATTTTGATCATCAGATCATCCAGTACCTCGCTGATGAGTTCAAATCGAGCGAGGGTATCGATCTTCGTAAAGACAAACTCGCGCTCCAGCGTCTAAAAGAAGCTGCTGAGAAAGCCAAGATTGAGCTTTCTTCGGCAATCCAGACCGATGTCAATCTTCCCTTTATCACCGCTGATGCAACCGGACCAAAGCACCTGAATGTAAAGATGACCCGCTCCAAGCTGGAACAGCTGGTTGAGGAGTTGATCCAGCGTACCATCAAGCCATGTAAAGCGGCGCTGAAAGATGCCGGTATTAAGGCCAGCGAGATTGATGAAGTAATTTTGGTCGGCGGAATGACCCGAATGCCAAAGATCATCGAAGCGGTGAAAGAATTTTTTGAAACTGAACCTCATCGCGGCGTGAACCCGGACGAGGTTGTTGCCTCGGGTGCGGCTATTCAGGCGGGTGTTCTGACCGGTGAGGTTAAGGATGTTCTGCTTCTCGACGTGACGCCATTGTCGCTTGGCATTGAAACCCTTGGCGGGGTTTTCACACGTCTGATTGACCGCAATACAACAATCCCGACAAAGAAAAGTCAGGTTTTCTCAACTGCTGATGATAATCAGTCCGCTGTGACCATTTCGGTCTATCAGGGCGAGCGCGAAATGGCCTCTGATAATAAGCATCTCGGCCAGTTTAATCTGGAAGGTATTGCCCCTGCCCCGCGGGGTGTTCCACAGGTTGAGGTGACTTTTGATATCGATGCCAACGGCATCGTTAAGGTCAGCGCGAAAGATAAAGCCACCGGAAAAGAGCAGGAAATCCGGATTCAAGCGTCTGGTGGACTGGAAGATAGCGAAATTGACCGCATGGTCAGTGAGGCCGAAGCCAATGCCGAGGAAGATAAAAAACGCCGCGATGCTGCTGAAACGCGCAATCAGGGCGAAGCTTTGGTGCATGGCGCGCAAAAAGCAATCGATGATCTTGGTGAGAAAGCTGAACCTGAAGCAAAGGCCGAAGTCGAAGCTGGAATTGCTGCCTTAAAAGAAGCCCTTGAAAGTGATGATATAGAAAGCGTCACAGCAAAATCTGCTGAGCTGTCACAGTTGATGATGAAGATGGGCGAGGCTGCCTATCAAGCTGAGCAGGATGCGGACCCATCCCAAGAGGGAGCAACAACAGGTGGCGATGAAACCGTTGTCGATGCCGATTTTGAAGAGGTCGACGACGAAGCTGACAAAAAATAGGCCTTTCAGGCAGAATTAGCGGGGCTGTCTGGAAGGGTGGCCCCTCTCCTTTAGCAAATAACTTTATCAGATAGTGTGGCGGCAACGGGCATGAGCAAGCGTGATTTCTACGAAGTCCTCGGCGTGTCGCAGGATGCCGACGAAAAAGAACTGAAAATAGCTTATCGCAAGCTTGCCATGCAAAATCATCCGGACCGCAATCCAGATGATGAGGCTGCTGGTGAGCGGTTTCGTGAAGCTACCGCAGCATATGATGTTCTAAAAGATCCACAAAAGCGTGCCGCCTATGACCGGATGGGACATGCAGCGTTTGATAATGCTGGCGCGGGCGGCGGTGGTTTCGGTGCGAGTGGATTTGGCGGTGGCGGCGGCGGCTTTTCAGACATTTTTGACCAGATGTTCTCCGAATTTTCGGGGCGTGGGCGCGCCAGCCAGCCCGATCATGCCGGAAACGATCTTCGCTATGATATGAATGTGTCGCTGGAAGAGGCGTTTACCGGCGTGCAGCGTGATATAACTGTTACCGTTCCTGTCGGGTGTGATGGGTGCGGCGGATCCGGGTCATCAGAAGGCAGTCAGCCGCGGAGTTGCGGGACATGTGGCGGCAGCGGGCGCATTCGTGCGCAGCAGGGATTTTTCGCCGTTGAACGAACCTGTCACGCTTGTCAGGGAATGGGACAGGTTATCTCTGATCCGTGTAAATCATGTGGTGGTGACGGACGCGTCCAGCAAAGCAAAATTCTGTCGGTTTCTGTTCCGGCTGGGGTTGATACAGGAACACGGATTCGCCTTTCCGGCAAAGGGGAGGCCGGACTTCGTGGTGCTGCTGCCGGTGATCTGTATATTTTCATAGCGGTTGATTCGCACCCTATTTTGCACCGTGATGGCGCCGATATCATGACCCGCATTCCCCTGCCAATGACTACAGCTGCGCTTGGTGGAACAATCGATGTTCCGACGGTTGAGGGCAAAATGGCCAGGTTGACGATTGAGCCCGGAACCCAGTCAGGTCGACGGTTTCGGATGCGAAGCAAGGGAATGCCTATTTTGCGGCGGAATGCGCGCGGCGATCAAATCGTCGAAGTTCAGGTGGAAACACCAACCAATTTGAATAAGCGGCAGAAAGACCTGCTGAAATCATTCGCTGAGGCGGGGGACACCAGTCCAGAGACCGATAGTTTTCTGAAACGGGCGCGGCGAATCTGGGCTGAAAAACCCTAATTTTAAGCCTTAACGACAGGCTCTAACGATAGACTCTAACGACGGGCCTTATCATCGGGCCTTAACATTGGGCCGAAATGCGTTTAACCCTTGCCCTGCTGGCGACAGCTTTATAGTCTCGCCGCAATCGGTGAGAAAAGGGTTGAGACGATGACACCATCAATAAAGTCACCAATAAAAATTGCCATTCCGGGCGCGGCTGGCCGAATGGGCCAGATGTTGATCAGGGAAATTGCCGCCAGTGATGATTTGCAGCTTGTCGCGGCAACGGATCGTCCCGGCAGTGATGCCATCAATATGGATGCTGGCCAGCTGGCTGGAACAGGCGAAAATGGGGTGATCATCTCAGATGATCCGGCCGTGTTATTTCAAAACGCCGATGTCGTTGTTGATTTCAGTAGCCCGGCTGCCAGCGTTGCGCATGCCGGTCTTGCCGCAAAACATAGTGTAGGGCTGGTTGTTGGCACTACCGGATTGACCGTTGATGACGAAAAGTTGCTTGCCGCTGCTGGGAAACATAGCACGCTGGTATATTGTGCCAACACCTCGCTCGGCGTTACGCTTATTGGCAATCTGGTTGAACAGGTGGCGGCCCAGCTGGTTGATGGCTGGGATATCGAAGTTCTGGAAACGCATCATCACCATAAGGTTGACGCCCCGTCAGGGACCGCGTTGGCGCTGGGTCACGCGGCTGCGCGCGGGCGCGGGGTTGCTCTTGATGATGTCGCCGATATGGTCCGTCAAGGCCAAACGGGAGCGCGCAAAAAGGGTGACATTGGATTTTCTGTCCTGCGCGGCGGTGATGTTGCGGGCGAGCATTCAGTTATCTTTTTTGGCGAGGCTGAGCGCGTCGAAATTACCCACAAAGCCAATGATCGGGTGATTTTTGCGCGCGGGGCATTGCGCGCTGCGCGATTCGCCGCTTCAGCTGCAACGGGATTCTACAATATGGAAGATGTGTTGGCAGGCTGACACGCATAAATTTTGGCCCACGCCCGGGCTTCGGCAAAACACTCGGGCTTCGGTAAAACGCTCGGGATTTGTTAAAACGCCTAAACTTCGGACATTGCTTGCGCCCAATGTTTTCGGCAGAGCGAGATATATTTCTCGTTCCCGCCAATCTCCACCTGCGCCCCTTCGCGAATCACTTTACCATCACCATCCTGACGGACCACCATCGTGGCTTTACTTCCACAATGGCAGATTGTGCGAATCTCGCGAAGCTCGTCAGCCAGCGCAAGAAGGCGCGCGCTTCCCGGGAAAAGATTGCCCTGAAAATCGGTCCGCAGCCCATAGCACATAACTGGAATACGCAATTGATCAACAAGGTCGGCAAGCTGCCACACTTGGGCGTCGGTAAGGAATTGCGCCTCATCAATCAATACACAATCGACCGGTGTTTTGGTGTGCTCAGCACTGATTACCGCGGCCATATCGGTCGATTCAGCAAAGGCAAAAGCTGGCTGCTCAATGCCGATCCGCGAGCCGATCCGCCCAGTAGCTAAACGGTCGTCCAGCTTTGCTGTCATCAACATCGTTGTCATTCCGCGTTCGCGGTAATTATGCGATGCCTGCAAAAGAATAGTGGATTTTCCGGCATTCATCGCCGCATAAGAAAAATAAAGCTTTGCCATTCGATCCTCAAAAAAACACGCGTCATTCTGCCGCCCATCGGAGCTTTTGTGAATGGAAAAACGCTGGAAAAACATCTAATGTCTTTCCAGCTTAAACAAAGCAAGATTTTGGCATCGGAGATTTATATGGCGCCCCCTTCTTTGGCATCAGTTCATGTGATGGATCACCCGCTGGTTGATCATAAACTGTCAATCCTTCGTGATCGTAAAACTCCGCCGCATCAATTTCGCCACACCCTGCATGAGCTATCATGGCTTCTTGCCTATCCGGCGTTCGCTGCGTTAAGGGTTGCCAACATTGAAATCGAGACCCCTTTGGAGCCGATGACGGCGCGCGGTATGCAGGCACCATATCCGTGCCTGGTGTCGATTTTGCGTGCTGGTAATGGCTTGATTGACGGATTTAGTCAGGTTTGCCCTGAGGCCAGCGTTGGTCATCTGGGCCTTTACCGTGACCATGACACGATGGTGCCGGTATCTTATTACACCAGCCTGCCGACCGATATTGCCAAGCGTCAGGTTATTCTGGGTGACCCAATGCTGGCAACCGGCGGCAGTGCCGCGATGGCGGCCAGCAAACTTCGTGAAATGGGCGTTCGCGATATTGTGTTTGCCTGTCTTGTTGCTGCCCCAGAGGGTATTGCCGCATTTCAGGACGCGCATCCTGATATTGCGATCATCACGGCGGCGCTTGATCGCGAATTGAATGATAAATGTTATATTCTACCGGGTCTTGGCGATGCGGGTGATCGTATTTATGGCACAAACTAAACTGGTCAATTTAGCTGAGATGTTCAGGACCAAAGCTTTCAGGTAAAAGCGTTTCCAATGAGAATTGCACGCGGAACCCGTTGGGATCGCAAATCAACACCGGCGTGTCCAATGCAGCAAATTCCCGGATTCGTTGACGGCATGCACCGCACGGCGTGCACAGCATTTTCCCATCGCCGCCGGCGACGGCAATTTTCATGATTTTATGCTTGCCCGCCATAATCATCGCGGCAATGGCGCTTGCTTCGGCGCAGTTACCAACTGGATAGGCGGCGTTTTCAACATTCGCACCGACATGAATCGCGCCATCCTCATCCAGAATAGCAGCCCCAACAGGAAACTTTGAATAGGGCGCATAGGCCCGGCCCATGGCCCCGATCGCAGCGGTAATTAAGTCATCGGCTAATTTTTGGTCAAGGCTCATCAGATACACTCCTGCAAAAATCCGTACTGTCCTGCATTGGGCCTAGTCTTTGACATATGGCTTACCAATTGCGGCGGGTGGACGGGCCCTTCCAACCAAACCTGCAACCACAACAATGGTGGCGATATAGGGCGCCATTGACAGAAATTCTGACGGAATCGGCGTGTTAAGGATTGATAGTTTTTGCTGCAATGAATCGGCAAAGCCAAAGACCAGTGCCGCCGCTAAGGCTCCCAACGGATGCCAGCGGCCAAAAATCATCGCCGCCAGTCCGATGAAACCTTTGCCAAAGGTCATGTTCTCGTCAAACCGGCCAACGGATCCAAGGGTGAACCATGCCCCGCCAAACCCGGCAACCATACCTGCGACAATGACATGCGCATACCGTGTTTTGATGACGTTGATGCCCAGCGTGTCGGCGGCACGAGGGTGTTCACCAACCGCGCGGGCACGAAGACCATGCCGTGTATGAAACAGGTAATAGGTGGAAATCGTGACCAGAATCAGTGCCCCATAAACAAACAGATTCTGATTGAAGAAAACTGGTCCAATCAGCGGGATATCGCCAAGAACAGGGACCTTGAACGCACGGAACGGCGTTGCCTTATTCAGCCATCGAAATTCTGAAAATACCTGACTCGAAACATAAGAGGTCAACCCCAGAACAAACAGATTGATCACCACTCCGGCGATAATTTGGTCAACGCGGTAGGTAATTACCAACGCTGCCAACAACAGGCCGAACAATCCGCCGATCATCATCGCGCAGATAATTCCAGCCCAACCGCCAAGCAGCGATCCAAACAGCGCCCCAGCAAAAGCCCCGGCCAGCAACATGCCTTCAATCGCAATATTGATCACGGCAACGCGCTCACACATAATTCCGGCAACCGCGGCCAGCGCAATTGGCACCGCGCGGACCACCGTTGCTTGCATCATTCCTGTCAGCGAAATAGCCTTGCCAGACGTCGCCCAAACCAGAAAAGTTATCGCCAGAACGACCAACCCAACGCCAAGGAACAGCGCGGTCCACCGCCCGCCGCCTTTCAAAAACAGCCGGGTTCCCAAAAAGGCGAGGAAGACCGCCGCAATGACGTTGAACCATTGGCTTGGCACAACCAGATTGCCAACAGCCCATTCATCACGGGGGCGGGAAATACGAAAAGTTGAAACATTCTCCCACGGCGTATCTAGCAAAAAGGCGATGATAAGCGCTAGCAGTATAAGCACGCCGCCGGAAATTGAAGTCCGCCAGTCAATAACGCTAACGCCGCCGCGAAAGGGCGTATTTTGTTGATCGCTGCTAGGCCCAAAACCGCGCTCAGACATTGGTTTCGCCCTTCTCGTCCTTTGTGGGTTTGCTGGCCTCGTCGTCAGGGGTTGCGGCGTTATTCGAAGCCCTATCCCAGAGCCATGCCGGAACGATTTGCTTGACCAAAAGCGGGGCCGCCACAAACACGATAATCAGCGCCTGAATAATACTGATCATATCAATCGAAACACCGGCATCGACCTGCATCTGCCGCCCGCCAGCCTCTAACGCTCCAAACAATAATCCGGCCAGCAGAATTCCAACAGGGTGCGAGCGGCCAAGCAGCGCAACAGCAATCGCGTCAAACCCGATACCGGCAGAAAATCCGGGGGATGCACGGCCAAGCACACCGCTAATCTGATTGGCACCGGCCAACCCCGCCAGCCCGCCAGCAATCGCCATCGCCAAAACAATGGTCACTCCAGAGCGAATACCGGCATACCGTGCTGCATCGGGATTCTCCCCCGAAACACGGAACGCAAATCCCAGCTTTGATTTAAACAGCAGCCAATAAACCAAGATGACAGCGGCAATCATGATGAATAATCCGGCATGAACCCGAAGATTAGCATCGACAAAAGTCAAAATGCGTGGCAGTTCGCCGGTTTCCAGAACAGCCTTTGAAATCGGATCAGACCGCCCCTCTTTCTGAATAAAGGGCTGACGCAGCATATAGTCTAAAAGACGGAACGAAATCAGATTGAGCATGATGGTGGAAATCACCTCATGCGCACCAGTGGCGGCTTTCAAAAATCCGGCAATAGCGGCATAAAGCGCGCCAACCACCAATCCGGCAATCAGCACCAGCGGCAGGTGAATTGCAAGTGGCAGATCGGTAAAGCTGAAACTGACGATTGCGGCAACCAGCCCACCGACAACCATCTGGCCCTCAGCACCGATGTTGAAAAGTCCTGCACGAAAAGCAAGGCCAATACCAAGCCCGGCAAGAACCAGAGGAACTGAAGCCGTCAGCGTTTCCGAAATGGCATGAAGCGAGCCAACCGATCCGCGCGCCATAGCAACAAAACTTTGTAGTATGGTTGCCGGCGCGACCGAGGTTGCCATCATAATGGCGGCGCCAATTACTAGCGCCAGAATGACCGCGGCAACAGGAACTAAAAAAATGTCCCGCTTATCGGTGCGGGTTTCCAGCGTTGGTGCCAATAATTTTTGCAGCTTGTGGTTGATGTCTGACTGGTTCTGAGTCATGCCGCCTCTGTCTTCTTGACGCCTGCCATGGCCAGCCCGATCTTGTTGCGGTCAGCACTGCCGCCCTTATTGTCAAATTCGGCGGTAATCCGCCCTTCAAACATCACATAAATCCGGTCAGACAGATCCATAATTTCATCCAACTCCGACGAAATGATCAGCACCGCATTACCCTGATCGCGGCAGGTAATCAGCTGCTGATGGATAAATTCGATCGAACCAACATCAACACCGCGTGTAGGTTGAGATGCGACGACAAGCTTAACGTCACGTTCAAGTTCGCGCGCCACAACCATCTTTTGCTGGTTGCCACCAGACAGACTGCCAGCCCCCAGAAAAACATTTGGCGTGCGAACATCATATTTAAGGCACCCTTCGGCAGCCTGTCTATTGACGCGTTGCCAGTCAATTTGCACACCGTTTGCCACGCGCTCATCATAATAGGAATCCAGCACCATATTTTCGGCGACACTAAAGCTGGAGACCATGCCTGATTTCTGGCGGTCTTCGGGAATATGCGCGATTCCCAGTTGGTGGCGCTGGCGCACACTCATCCGGGTGATGTCCTGATCTTCGAATTGAATTTTACCGCCGGCAACGCTGGCGATGCCGGTGATTGCCTCAACAAGTTCGGTTTGGCCATTGCCCTGAACTCCGGCAATGCCGACAACTTCGCCGCCGCAAACATTAAGGTTGATATTTTCCAGTTGTTGCTCGTGGACGCTATCAATCAGATTGATGTTAACCAGTTGCAAAACTGAATCGCCCGGCGATGCTGGTGTGCGATCAACCGAAAAGCTGACCGGGCGTCCAACCATCATTTCGGCAAGATCGGCCTCAGAGAAATTTGACGGGATTCCACTACCAACAATCCGGCCCTGCCGCAAAACACTAACCCGGTCGGCAATTTCCAGAATTTCATGAAGTTTATGCGTGATGAAAACAATCGCTTTTCCAGCATCACGAAGCGCGCGCACGATGCCAAAAAACTCTTCAACTTCTTGCGGTGTCAGAACGGCGGTTGGCTCATCCAGGATCAGCACATCGGCCGAGCGGAACAGAACTTTTAGAATTTCAACACGTTGTTGAATGCCAACCGGAATATCTTCGATCAATGCATCGGTTGGCACCTGCATACCGTATTGGGTATTGATTTGCTGCACCTGCTTGCGCGCTGTTGCCAGATCCAGATAGTCGGCCTTTCCCGTCGGCTCGACCCCTAGGATAACATTTTCAACAACACTAAAGACCGGAACCAGCATAAAATGTTGATGAACCATGCCAATACCACTGCTAATGCTGTCGCCCGGGCCGTTAAATTCAACGGGTTCGCCGTCGATCAGAATTACGCCTGAATCGGACCGGTAAAGTCCCGAAAGCACGTTCATTAGGGTGGATTTTCCGGCACCATTTTCGCCCAGCAATCCCAACACCTCACCGGCCCGGATTGTCAGGTTAATGTCCTGATTGGCAAGCACTGATCCAAAGCGCTTGCTGATACCGCGAAGCTCAATATCCATAAAAAAATATCCAAAGAAAAATCCGCCGCCCCTCAAAATAACGAGAGGCAGCGGAAAACTTGTTTAGCGTCAGCCGCCGACTTTGATTGAGCCGGAGATAAGGCCAGCTTTCACGGCCTCAACTTCTGCTTTCAGACCAGCTGGAACGGCGCTTTCAAACTTGTTGTATGGCGCCAGGCTCACACCACCATTTTCCAGTGTTCCAACAATCATGCCGCCAGCAAACGAGCCGTCCATAGCCTGCTTGATAACCTGCATAACGGTTTTGTCCATCCGCTTTAGAACCGATGTCAGATAGACATGCGCGTTGGCCGAATCAGTCTTTGTCTGGTCAGCGTCAACACCAATGATTTTCAGCGAATCAACACCAAGCTCATTGGCAAGTGCTGCTGAACCCATGCCAACAGGACCGGCAACAGGCATTACAATGTCAGCACCTTCATCATAAAGGTTCTGGGCAAAGGCGCGGCCATCATCAAGGCTCTCAAAGTTTCCGGTAAACAGGCCATCCTTGCTTTGTGGGTTCCAGCCAAGGACTTGAACATTGGCGCCTTTCTGGGCGTTATAATGGGCGACTCCATAGTAGAAGCCATCCATGAATGCTGTAACAGGCGGGATGTTAATGCCGCCATATGTGCCAACAATACCAGTCTTTGACATGCCAGCAGCAAGATAACCAGCCATGAAAGATGCCTGATCAGTGGCATAAACCTGACCGAGAAGGTTTGGAACGGTCGGGTTGTAGGCCATATCTACAATTGAGAATTTTCTGTCAGTATTGGCTTCGGCCGAGGTCTTTGTGGCATCTGCCATCAGGAATCCAACTGAAATGATAATATCACAGTTGCTTTCCAGAAGCGCATTGAGGTTTGGCTCATAGTCTGTTTCAGACTGTGATTCCAGATAGCGGCCATCAACACCATACGCGCTCATGGCATCTTGAACGCCTTTCCAAGCGGTCTGGTTAAAGCCGGAATCGTCAATGCCGCCAACGTCAGTTACCTGACATGCGGTAAAGGCATTGGCTGCGCTAGCCGACGCCATGATGAACGCCGCAGCAACACCGGAAGCCACAGTCATTTTTTTAAAGCTCATTATTCTTCTCCCGTTCGTGTGGGGCTCATGGCAGTTGCCAATCACCACTTATCCATGAAGCACCGACGAAGGCACCTCACTCTAAGGACTAATTCTAATCTGTTTTTGATAGTCCAGTCCAATTCCTTTGCCGTACAAATCCCTAAAATTTGAATTAATGCGGCTATTTTAGGCCAATTTCGCGAAGGCGTTGCTGAAGATAATCATCAGCGGTCAATCCGGGCTGCAAAAACACGTTCGGACGCGGATGCAAAAACATCGGCATCGAATAGCGCGATTCATTCTGCTTGGCATCAGGGTTGGTGACCCGGTGCGTTGTCGAAGGGTAGTGGTTACCCGTCGCCATTGCCAGCATATCGCCATTATTAATCGTAATCATTCCGGCATCACAGGCGATATCATGCCAGTTTCCGGCAGCGTCCTTGGCCTGCAGGCCGGGTTTTGATCCTGATAATAACAGCGTGATCAGGTTGATATCTTCATGTGCGGCAGCACGGATTGCATCGGGTTCGGCATTTTCAACCGGTGGGTAATGCAGAATGCGCAACAAACTCTGATCGCTGTCTTCCATCATATCGGCCAGCGGCATTGAAAGTTGCGAGGCGACTTCGACCGGGGATTGTGCGTCGAGCCATCCCAGAATTTCGCGCCCCAAGGCATCAAGCTCAGCATAGATTGTGCGGGTGATTGCTGTCAGCTCTTCAGGAAGATCACACCCTGGATAGACATGGAAAAATTCTTTTAGATCCTTGACCGGCGAATCCTTGGCGTTTTCCGAGCGAAAGGCAAAATATCCGTCATGCGCTGGCGGCTGAACGGCGAAATCAAATTTCTTCGTGTCAGCAAAAAACTGGCCCCAGTTCTCATAAATATCGGTGATTCGATCCGATGAAATCGGGTGATTTGCCAGCACGGCAAAACCGGTGTCACGAAGCGATTGTGACAGAGTTGCCGCTGCATTGGCAGATTTGTAATCGACGGTTGCAACTTTCATGATTGGTCCCTCTTTAATTCGTGTGCCGCGCAGTTTTACCCGCGCTGTCCTATTTTCTTATCGGCCGTGGCCAGAATGCTCATAAACATCTGCCGGACGGCTGTCGTATTAACATCGGTGGCAATTTGTACATCGCGCCGCCCGGCGTTATTTTCTGGAGTGTTGGGCATAGCAACCGTGCGGCCAATTTCATCACCGTCGCAAGTTACCGTGATTGGCGCCATCTCATACCCGAATAATTCAGGGTTGGTTATCGCGATAATCGCTGATGGATCATGCATAAAGCAAATCCGCTTACCGGTTTTATTTTCATGAAAATCGAAATAAAATTCAGCAACTTCTTCCAGAAATCCGCCAATATGCGGCGAAGTTTTGGCAATCGTGGTGAAATCATCCGGAGTGCACTGCGTTTTTTCAGTAACGTCGAGGCCAATCATCGTCAGGTTCCAGTCGGCCGCAAAGACCGTATCAGCGGCATCGGGGTCGTTCCAGATATTTGCCTCGGCGCAGTCCGATACATTGCCGTGACGCGCTGCACTGCCGCCCATGATCACCACATGTTTGACATGGTCAACAATCGCCGGATCATGATCCAATGCCGCCGCCAGATTGGTTAGGGGCCCAACCGCGCAAATCACAATCTCATCAGGTGCCGCCGCACAGCTTTCACATAAAAACCGGGCCGCATCGCGGGGGTCGGCGCTGGTTTTTGGGGTAACCGCTGGCAGGGTGCCAAAGCCCTCACTGCCATGAACGAAATGGGCGGGCGGCTGGGGAGTGCGCCGCCGCGGCACTGAACTGCCCTCGGCAATTACTGTCCTATACTGCGCCATTTCGGCAAGATACAGGGCGTTGCGCGTGGCTTGCCGGGTGGTGACATTACCAAAAATAGTGGTTAGTCCAATCACCTCAAGGCGCGGATCAGCAAACGCCAGATGAATGGCCATGGCATCGTCAACGCCCGGGTCGGTATCAATGATCAGTTTTTGGGCCATGTCACAGCTATCAAGAAGTTGGAGAAAAAAGCAGGTTTCGCGGTAAACTCCCGTAAGGAAGTATAAAGACCCTAAAGAGATAATAAAGACTTATGCGCTTAACAAATTATGTACTCAAAAACCGCTGAAAGAAAAATTATTCATAACCTATTTATCTAAGACGTTTCGGCTCGGTATGATTCAAGAAAGGCGTCAACTTCACTGCGGTGCGGAATAGCGAGCGATGCCCCCGCCGCCGTAATCTGTAAAGCCGCCGCCGCGCTGGCAGATGCAAGGGCATCAGCCAAGGATTCATCAGTAAGAGGCTGATCGGCGATCGCTGCCAAAAGATAGCCAAAGAAACAGTCGCCGGCGCCGGTTGTATCGACCACATCAACATCAAAAGCTGGTTGGTGCAGATGTCCGGCCTCACCAAAATATTCAGCGCCATCCCCGCCGCGCGTAATCACCAAATGGGCGAGTCCGATTTCTGATGCGGGCTTGCCAAGCGTTGTTTCCAGCGCTTTGGCCTCGCCCTCATTAACCACCAGAAGGTCAGTATGGGGCAGCAGTTCCAAGACAATTTCTGCCTCAAAAGGGGCCGCGCTATAGGCAAGCTTCAGCCCCTGCTGGCGGGCTGCTTCGGCGAATTCTTTGGCGCCATTTGTTTCATTTTGCAGTAACACCCAGTCATTGGTACCGGCGGTTTTCAGCACTGCCAGCGCGGCCTCCATCGTAATATCCCGATTAGCGCTTGGGCAAAGCATGATCTGGTTTTCGCCGTCGCTATTCACCGCCACAATCGCATGTCCGGTTGCCAGCGCACTGTCTTGAATTTGGGATGTATCAACGCCTACCGCCTGCATTTCGCTGCGAATCCATGCGTCATCGGCATTGATTGCACCAATATGAATGACCTTTGCTCCGGCTTTGGCGAGTGCAATTGACTGGTTTGCGCCTTTACCACCAAGCGTTCGCTGGTGGGATAGCGTTGTCAGAGTTTCACCAGCATCCGGGAAATGAGGCACCGTGTAGAAAAGATCAATATTTATCGAGCCAAAATTGAAGATGGTCATCAGAAATGCCGTGAAAAATTGAAACAGAAATGAGATTAGGGCATTCTTTGGGGACGTCCAGTATTTTTACCCAATAGGTCATTTAAAATTTTACCCAATATTTGTTTTCAGTAGCTATTTTCATCTATCAAAAACAGAATTAGAACCGAGAGGCCAGATCACATGCCCAAAACGGCCCGCTCCCGCAAGATGAAGCTTGCACATATGGAGGAATGCTTTGTTCGGTTGGCAAAACAGCTTCCCGATCCCAAAACCGAACTTAACTACAGTGATGCCTATACTCTGTTGGTTGCGGTGGTGCTGTCGGCGCAGGCAACCGATGTTGGTGTAAACCGCGCTACTCGCGGGTTATTTGCCGCCGCCGATACTCCAACAGCAATGGCTGCGCTTGGCCCGGATGGCATTGCCCATCACATCCGCACAATTGGGCTTTTCAACACCAAGGCTAAAAATGTCCACCGGCTTTCAGAAATTTTGCTTGCAGAACATGGCGGTGTAGTTCCTCAAAGCCGGGAGGCGTTGGAGGCGTTGCCTGGTGTTGGACGTAAAACGGCCAATGTTGTTTTGAATGAGGCGTTTGGGCATCCGACAATTGCGGTTGATACACATATTTTCCGTGTTGGCAACCGCACCGGCATGGCCCCGGGCCGCACACCGGACGCCGTTGAGGTTGAGCTGGTACGGCGCGTTCCCGATACATGGAAAAAGGGCGCGCATCACTGGTTGATCCTACATGGTCGCTATACTTGCAAAGCTCGCAAGCCTGACTGTGCGTCCTGCATAATTTATGATTTCTGTCTGTTCAACGAAAAGACCGTTTAGGAATATGCACCTGACGGTTGAATCCCTAAGGATTATTCAACTCGCGCTTGGCTAGTTCACGGCGGCAGAGCGTTGGGTCGAGCGTCCCGTTCATCATTGGCGTGCGCCAAGCCCAGCCGGTGATCGTTTTTCCGCTGGTGCCGGGATAGACAAAGTAATCCACCACGCAGATGGACGTGCGGTACTGCCAGATTTCGGTTTGGCCTTCGCGGCGCAACATGTCTGCCCCACCAAGGCTATTTTCCAGCTTTGCCAGAGCCGCGCCAACCAAATCTTCAGGGGAAAACTCCGCTGGTGGCGGTGGCGGCGCTGGTGGTGGCGGCGGCGGTGCTAATGCTGCAGTCTCGGTAACGGTTTCGGTGATGGGCTTATCATCAGCCCCATCTTCAGCCCCATCTTCAGTTTTATCATTAGCTTTATCATTAGCTTTATCATTAGCGGTTTCGGTGGGCTGGGGTGTTGGCTGAATAGGTGCGGTTATGTTCGTCTCTGTGGCCGTATCCGTTGCTTTCTTTGTGGCCGTATCCGTTGCTGTATCGGATTCTGTGCCCGTATCTGCGTTGGCCCCCCTATCTATGTCAGCCCTAGTATCTGTAATGGTTCCATCATCTTTGTCCGTTTCAGCAGTTTTTATATCTGCAACCGAAAACTCAGACACAACCTCGCTGATTATTGAATTCAAAGTCGTATCCGGCGGTGATGCCGGCGTGCCACTGATGTTTGGCGTAGAATGCTCACAAGCTCCCAGCGCCAACAACGTAACGGCTAGAACCGGGATGAGAACTGGATGTTGCATGATTGAGCCACAAAAAAGGAAAAGGACACCAATGGTCGGCGGCACCATAAACCAGCAGGTACCGGCAGCGCAAACGCTCGTTTTACAAATGTTAGTTATTTACCCGTTTCGGCTTATTTAGGCTTGTAGTTCAGGTTCAACTTGACTAGCGTCCGCGGGTTTGAAGTTATTAAAATGTGAAGAGTAATGGGTAAGAAAACAAATGTCCTGACCGTCGGTAATGCCATCGTTGATGTGTTTGCGCGATGTGAGGACCAGTTTCTTTTTGATCAGGAAATCGGCAAGGGGATGATGAACCTTGTTGATGCTGATCGGTCGGCGATGCTGTATTCCGCCATTTCTGATCAACGCGAGATTTCAGGCGGGTCAGCGGCAAATACGGCGGTTGGTATTGTGATGCTTGGCGGCAGCGCCGGTTTTGCCGGGCGGGTTCATGATGACACGCTTGGCCATTCCTTTATCCGTGAAATTCGCGATGCCGGAGTGCATTTTTCCGCTGAGCCGCAGAATGAAGGGGCGCCAACCGCATCATCCATCATTTTGGTGACGCCCGATGCGACCCGCTCGATGAATACTTATCTTGGGGCGTGTATTGAATTTCAACCCAGCGATATTCGCGAAGAAGATGCCGCCATGGCCGAAATTATTTACCTTGAAGGGTATCTGTATGATGCGCCGCAGGGCCCGGCGATTTTTGATCGTGCGGTACAGCTGGCGCGCCAGCACGGCGCACGTATCTCTTTATCCTTGTCGGATCCGTGGTGCGCCGAACGGCATCGTGAAGAGCTAAGCCGATTTACCCGGGATCATGTCGATATTCTGTTCGCGAACGAGGATGAGGCTGCCAGCCTTTGTGACAGCACGGTTGAGGTCGCAATTACACGCCTGTGCGTCGAGGTTGACGAGGCGGTGGTTACCCGTGGACCAAATGGTGCCTTTGTTGGCAGCGGTGATGACCGGCATGAAATTCCCGCCCGCCCGCTTGGCGACGTTGTTGATACGACGGGGGCGGGTGATCTTTTTGCTGCCGGGTATCTTTATGGCCGGACAAATGGTCGTTCGCTCAGAGATTCTGGAACCATCGCCAGTATCGCTGCGGGTGAAGTGATTTCGCACATCGGTGCACGCCCCAACAATTCGATTGCCGATCTGGTAGATAAAGCTGGCGTCTAAAACTACCTATTTCCAGCGCAGAATATTGTTTCTTAACGCAGGGCTTCATAGGCCGCAAAAGCCGCTGCCTGCACCAAATCATTGACCGAGGCGCCCATCTGTACAATCTGGAATGGTTTTTCGGCCCCCAGAATGATTGGCCCGATAACCAACCCTTCGGTCAAATTCTGAATCAGCTTGAAAGATATATTCGCAGAATGCAGCCCGGGCATTACCAAAATATTGGCCGGACCTGACAGACGGCAGAACGGGTAACGCTGCTTCATTAGGTCATAATCAAGGGCGACATCAACAGACATTTCGCCGTCATATTCAAATTTCGGTTTGCGTTCGTCCAAAATCTCTACGGCGCGGCGGGCTTCGAAGGTAATCTCGGAATCGGGATTACCGAAATTGGTAAAGGACAGAATGGCAACACGCGGCGTGTGGCCCATCTGGCGTGCTTTGGCGGCAATTGCCTCGGCAATATCGGCAATCTGCTCACCATTCGGGCGTTCATGCACCGATACATCGCCGATAAACACGGTGCGCCCTCTGGAAACAATCATCGAAGTGGCTACGAAATCCTTGCCTTCTTGCGGTGAAATTGCCCGGGTCACATGCTCAAAGCTTGGCTGAAAGGACCGCGTCACGCCGGTGACCATCGCATCGGCATGTCCCTTTAGAACCATGCAGGCGCCAAAGACATTACGGTCCAGATTCACCATCCGCTGACAGTCACGCCGAAGCGCTCCTTTGCGTTGCAGACGCTCATAAAGAAAATCGATATATTGCTCATTATGGTCTGAAACTTTGGCATTGATAACAGGCAGATTCTCGGCCCCGTCTAACCCAAGGCGCTCAATAGTCTCGCGGACCCGGTGCTCACGCCCGACAAGGATCGGATCACCAAAACCGGCATTGCGGAAGGCCAGCGCGGCGCGAATGACGCGCTCTTCCTCTCCTTCGGCGAATACCACACGTTTGCGGTTGGCGCTGATCCGGTCAAAAATAACTTGCAGGGTTGATGCGGTAGGATCGAGGCGCGCCGATAACTCACGCCGATAGGCGTCAAGATCATCAATTGGTTTGCGGGCGACACCACTTTTCATCGCAGCTTTTGCCACGGCTGATGAAACCGCTGAGATAAGCCGCGGATCAAACGGTGCCGGAATGATATAATCCTCACCATATTGAAGCGTCTGCCCGCCATAGGCATCAGCAACCGAATCAGGAACATCTTCGCGCGCCAGCATGGCAATGGCTTCAGCGGCAGCGATTTTCATTTCCTCGTTAATTTTGCTGGCCCGTACATCAAGGGCTCCGCGGAAAATATAGGGAAATCCTAAAACATTATTCACCTGATTGGGATAGTCAGACCGACCGGTTGCAATGATTGCATCGGGGCGCACGGCCTTGGCTTCTTCGGGCATAATTTCAGGAACTGGATTGGCCATCGCGAAAATAATCGGGCGGTCTGCCATTGATTCAACCATCGACGAGCTAAGCGCACCGGCGACCGACAGACCAAGAAATATATCGGCCCCCTTTATGGCATCGGCCAGTGTGCGGGCATCGGTACGGATCGCATGCGCAGATTTCCACTGATTCATCGAGTCTTCGCGCCCTTGATAAATCACTCCGACACGATCAACCAGCGTTACATTTTCGTGCGGCACACCCATGCTTTTAATCAGTTCAACACAAGCAATAGATGCGGCCCCGGCCCCGTTGGAAACAATTTTCACGGTTTTTAAGTCACGCCCTGTTAGATGCAGTGCATTGATCATTCCGGCGGCTGCGATAATTGCGGTGCCGTGCTGGTCATCGTGAAAAACTGGAATATCCAGTCGCTCGCGAAGTTGTTGTTCGATGATGAAACATTCGGGAGACTTTATATCTTCAAGGTTGATACCGCCAAAAGTCGGGGCTAAAAGCGCCACAGCTTCGATGAATTTGTCGGTATCGCGGGTATCAACCTCAAGATCCAGCCCGTCAATATCGGCAAATTTCTTGAACAGGACGGCCTTGCCCTCCATCACTGGCTTGGACGCTGCCGCGCCTATATCGCCAAGACCCAGAACCGCTGTGCCATTTGAAATAACCGCAATCAAATTACCCTTTGCCGTGTAATCATAGGCGGCGTCAGGGTCCTTTTCGATGGCAAGACACGGGGCTGCAACACCAGGAGAATAGGCCAGCGACAGATCATTCTGGCTCATCAAAGGCTTCGTTGCCGTGATTTCCAGTTTGCCAGGACGCCCATTGGCGTGAAAGGCAAGAGCCTCTTCATCCAGTTTGTTCATTTTTTTGCTCATTGCAGTTATTTTCTTTATCCTGTTTTGAGGTGTCTTTCCGTTTCTTAAATAGGTCTGATCATAGGAACACTATAACTGGAAATTAGTATCATACTCATCCCTAGATGCTATCATACGAAAAGGGGAACTGAGAGGGCGAACATGCCGGAGCCATTATCTACATCTACGACAGCAAAAGTAAAGTCGCCGACCCCGATGATCGCACAATATATGCGCGTTAAGGAGACCCATCCGGATTCTTTGCTTTTTTATCGGATGGGTGATTTTTACGAAATGTTTTTTGAGGATGCCGAAATCGGTGCCGGCATTCTTGGAATTACCCTGACTAAGCGCGGCAAAAGCGATGGCGGTGATATTCCGATGTGCGGGGTTCCAGTGCATTCGGTTGATGGATATCTAGCCCGGCTGATTGGTGCTGGACATCGGGTTGCTATTTGCGAGCAGGTCGAAGATCCGGCCGAACAAAAGCAGCGCGGTGGTAAGGGTCCGCTTCGCCGTGAAGTTATTCGAATCCTGACCCCCGGAACGCTGACCGAGGATGATCTTCTGCCGCCCCGCGCGCATAATTATCTGGCTGCATTGGGCCGGTCGGGTGATGTTATGGCGTTGGCATGGGCGGATATGTCGACTGGTGATTTTTCGGTTCAGGAAATATCAGCTGGACGCTTGGAAGGTGTGCTGGCGATGTTGTTGCCGGCAGAACTTATCAGCGCTGCCGGAATGGGGTTTCCCGAAAGTGCTGAGACGCTGGGCATCTGTTGCAGTGAGGCGGCGCTTTCCTTGTTTGATTCACCTTCGGGTTTGCGCGCCTTGACGCGCTATTACGGCGTGTCCAGCCTTGATGGATTTGGCCAGTTTTCGCGCCCGATGCTTAGTGCGGCAGGCGCGTTGCTTGGCTATATTGATCTAACGCAGAAAGGTAATATGCCGCGTTTGCTGCCGCTGAAAGCTGTGCGCGAAAGTGAATATCTGGAAATTGATCCGGCGACGCGGCGCTCGCTGGAAATCACCCGCACGCTAACCGGAGAGACCAAAGGCAGCCTTTTGGCGGCGATTGACAAAACTGTGACCGCGGCGGGCGGGCGGCTTTTGGCGGCGCGAATTGGGGCTCCGCTTGCCAACCGTGATGCGGTGATGCGACGGCATGATCTGGTTAGCTGGTTTGTTAGCAATGCTGATTTGCGCGGAACGCTCCGTGGGATGATGAAGGGGTTTCCCGACATTGACAGGGCGTTGTCGCGCTTATCGATGGGGCATGGCGGTCCGCGTGACCTTGATGCGCTTTCGCGCGGTCTGACAATTGCGGCTGACATGGTTGGGGCGGCGACGGGCGGCGCTGCGGGCAATGGTGGAATCGGTGATCTGGACGATCTGGCTGCGTTGTATGACAATATCATGAAGCCGGTGCCATTGGTTGATACGTTGGGTCCGGCGCTGGGCGATGAATTACCCCTGTTGGCGCGTGATGGAGGGTTCGTGCGGCAAGGATATGATGCCGCTCTCGATGAGCTTCGCGGGTTGCGGGACGAAAGTCGGCGGCTGATTGCCGCGTTGCAGCAAAGCTATTGCACTTTAACCGGCATCACGTCGTTGAAGGTGAAACATAATAATGTGCTGGGGTATCATATTGATGTCCGCAACACGCACGCTGACAAGCTGATGGAAGATGACCAGTTCATTCATCGTCAAACAAACGCGCAATCTGTTCGTTTTACAACCACCGAACTTGCCGAACTGGAACGCGATATGTCCACCGCGGCTGACCGCGCGCTTGTCAAAGAAATGGAAATTTTCCACCGGCTTTGTGACGTGGCGCTTGCCAATGCCGATGATCTGGCCGAAGCGGCGCGGGCCCTAGCCAGACTGGATGTGGCGATGGCCTCTGGCGAGCTTGCAGCGCGCGGCGGCTTTTGCCGGCCCGAAATCCGCGACGATATAAGCTTTGATATCGTCAAAGGCCGGCATGTGGTGATTGAGGAGATGTTCAGCGCGGATGAAACCTTTATTCCGAATGAATGCCAGCTTGGTTATGAAGGGGATATCTGGCTGATAACCGGGCCTAACATGGCAGGTAAATCAACGTTTTTGCGGCAGAATGCGCATATTGCAATCATGGCGCAGGCAGGTCTTTTTGTTCCGGCTGAATCTGCCACAATTGGTATTATCGACCGGATTTTCAGCCGTGTTGGTGCGGCCGATGATTTGGCGCGTGGGCGGTCGACCTTTATGGTTGAGATGGTGGAAACGGCGGCTATTTTGAACCGCGCGACTGAGCGTTCCTTTGTCATTCTGGACGAAATCGGACGTGGTACAGCGACCTATGACGGGTTGGCGATTGCCTGGGCTACGCTGGAACATCTTCATCAGCAAAATCGCTGCCGGACGCTGTTTGCAACGCATTATCATGAGCTGACAAATCTGCGGCATGTGCTGGACCGGCTATCGTGCCATTCGATGAAGGTTCGTGAATGGCAGGGGGATATTATTTTTTTGCATCAGGTTGTTGATGGCGCGGCTGATCGGTCTTACGGCGTTCATGTGGCGCGACTTGCCGGCTTGCCATCTGGTGTTATTGCGCGCGCGCAGGCGCTACTTAGCGAGATGGAATCCGGGGGGCATGGCGTCATTGATGCTAGTAAGCTGGTCGAGAACCTGCCGCTTTTTGATCATGATTTTTCAGAAAATAATAAGGCAAGCGGACATGCTGCGGATAATCTTGCCCTAAATAATAGCGGTTCGGATAATGCTGCGCCAGATGACTTTAATTATGCACTGCGTCTCCGGCTCGAGGCAGCCAACCCTGATTTGATGGCTCCAAAAGAGGCGCTTGACCTGATTTATGAGCTTCGTGAATTGCTGGCTGATCAGACGGCAAATAAAGATGGCAAAAGGTAGTAATGTGATGCAGATGGCAGCACGGCTCGAAAATCCTAAGATGCAGTGGTGGCAATGGATTCAACCTTTGCAGGCGGCGCGTGCGGCTGGCAATCCGCTATTCGGCCCCCTAGCCGATAATGATGCCCAGAAGGGAGGTTTTTCCGGGAATCTTGCCGGCGAGTTGGCGGCATTGGATCAGGCATCTGATACCGCGTTTCAGAACGGTCTCGTCAAGGCGGCCAAGGTCCTACATCAAGATATGAAGGCGCGGCTGGCGGCTGAATTGACCAGCACCCATGACGGGGCCATTTATGTTGGCCGTCACGCGTGGGGAATGGATCAGTTGTTGAGTATGGTTCTTGACGCGTTAATGGCACGCCACAAAGTGACCAGCATTTCCATGGTTGCCGTCGGCGGTTATGGCCGCGGTGAACTTGCCCCCAATTCCGATATTGATTTGCTGTTTGTGACCGAGAAAGCCCGGCAAAAAGGCCCCGATCTTGTCGTCGAGCAAATGCTATATCTGTTGTGGGACCTAGGTATCAAAGTCGGCCATGCCAAGCGCACTGTTAACGATACGATTAAAGCTTCACGCGAAGATCAGGCGACTTTGACCGGGCTTTTGGAAATGCGGGTTATTTCGGGCGATGCCGGTCTTTACGCCAAGCTTGAGCGTGCTTTTTGGCGGGAAATTGGACGTATAAAACCGGTTGAGTTTTTCGAAGCCAAGCTTCTTGAGCGCGATATGCGGCACGAAAAACACGGGGCTACGCGCTATATGCTTGAGCCGAATATCAAAGAGGGTAAAGGCGGGCTTCGCGACCTTCATACATTGTTCTGGATTGCGAAATTCGCCTACCGAGTCGATAGCCTTGTTGATATTCTTGACCGGGGCATTCTTCGTGAAACCGAAGCTCGTAGATTTGCCGCAGCGCAGCGTTTTTTATGGACGGTGCGATGTCATATTCATCTCCGGTCAGGTCGGGCTGATGAACGGCTGGATTTTGACGCTCAGATGGCGATTGCTCCGCTTATGGGGTTTGCTGATCGGGGCGGGATGAGTGCTGTTGAGCGTTTTATGAAGCGCTATTATCTGGCGGCGCGGGATGTTGGAAACCTCACGCGGATCATTTGCGCTGCCATGGAAATGGATTTTCGCAAGCGCCGCACGGTCTGGCGCGAAGATTTTCGTCCAGGCCAGCATTTTGGATCTTTTACCATCAGGTCGGGCCGGATTAATCTCGACCCTGAATTGATGTTTCGCGATGATCCGCTGCGAATGCTGACAATCTTTGATCTTGCTCTGGAACAGAATGCTGATTTGCACCCTCAGGCGCTGCAACGGATCACTCGCGGTCTTCCTGCGCTTGGCCCCGCAACCAGAATAAATCCCGAGGCATCCGAGACATTTCTGAAAATTCTCACCTCGCGCCATAATCCTGAACGTATCTTGCGTCTGATGAATGAAAGCGGGGTTTTGGGGCGATATTTGCCAGATTTTGGGCGGATCGTGGCGATGATGCAGTTCGATATGTATCATAGCTACACGGTTGATGAGCATACGATCAAGGTGATTGATGTTTTGCATCAAATTGAAACCGGAATACTGGCTGATACCGCGCCGGTTGCAACGAATGTGATGCCGGAAATCGAATCACGGCGGGCGCTGTTTGTTGCCGCGCTGCTGCATGATATGGAAAAAGGTCGCAATGGGGATCATTCAATATTGGGGGCTGAGCTGGCGTTGAATTTATGTCCTGTTCTGGGGTTAAGTCAGGAGGAGACCGAAACTGTCAGCTGGCTGGTGCGCCATCATTTGCTGATGAGCAAAACAGCCTTTCGATATGATTTGAATGACCCAAAAACGATTGAAGATTTTGCCGCTATCATTCAGTCACCTGAGCGTCTGAAACTTCTTCTTGTTCTGACGGTAGCGGATATCAGAGGTGTTGGGCCAACAGTCTGGAATGGCTGGAAGGCTGCTTTGATGCGTGATCTCTATTATCAGACGGATGCCGTTCTTCGGGGCGCTGATGCGAATGTGATTGCGCTAGGCAATGCCGAAGCAGCGAGAGAGGCGGCGCTAGCGGCGCTTGACGGCTGGTCCCATCAGGATTTTGCCGATCACGCCGCCAATTTACCGCAGGCCTACTGGACCGGTTTCGAGACTGAGGCTCATGTCCGCCACGCTAACCTCAGCCAAGCTTTCCGGCAGATGGATGTTCCCCTGCTGGCCGATTTCCGTCAAGATCCTGCGCGTAACGTAACCGAGATGACCTTGCTGACGGTTGATGATGCCGGGCTTTTCTCGCGGGTTGCAGGAGCGGTTGCAGGGCATGGAATAAACATTGCTGGCGCGCGCATTACCACTTGCTCAGACGGTACAATTCTTGACGTTTTCATGTTGCAGACCTCGGACAATCAGATGATTTCTGATCAACGCCTTATGGGCGGATTGGAGAAATCGATCAAAAAGGCAGTCACCGGAACGTTGCGCCCGCAAGCAGCCCTTCGCGAGAGATGGCATAGACTGCCGGCCCGTGTTCGCCACTTGCCGGTTCCGTCGCGGGTTATGGTCTCAAACAAGCTGAGCTCGACACATACGGTGATTGAGGTGAATGGCCGGGATTTTCCGGGGCTTTTGCATCTGCTGACGCATGCGCTGGCCGAGCTTGGCCTACAAATTCAGACGGCAACGGTGTCCACCTATGGGGAGCGCGTTGTTGATGTGTTCTATGTGAAGGATTTGTTCGGACTGCAAGTTCATAATCAGGCGCGCCTCGATACCATCCGTGATCGTTTGCTGCAGGTGTTTGATCAGCTTGGCGAGGCAGCAGAATGAAGGTGATTTCATTTGGAGGTGCTTTTCGTCAGATCAGTGTGTTGACAGGGCTTAGCCGCATTTTTGGATTTTTGCGCGATGTGGTTTTTGCTGGCATACTTGGTGCGGGCCCTGCTGCAGATGCGTTTCTTGTGGCACTGAAACTTCCCAACATGTTCCGCCGTCTTACCGCAGAGGGCGCGCTTGCCAATGCATTTGTTCCCACTTTTGCCGATATTCGCAAAGCTGACGGTGCGGGCCCGGCCATGACGCTGGCTGCCGAAGTGCAGACCAGTCTGGTGGCGGCGCTGATTTGCCTTGTTATCATTGCCGAGATTTTTATGCCGTCGATTATCATGGTGCTGGCTCCGGGGTTTGTTGCAACGCCGGACCGGCTGGATGCGGCGATAATGTTGGCGCGCGTCACCTTTCCCTATTTGCCGATGATATCGTTGGTGGCGTTCTGGGCGGCCATTGCCAATGCCCATGACAGGTTTTTGATTCCAGCAGCAATGCCGCTGATTTTTAATGCCTGTCTGATTTCCGGGGCGTTGATTATTCCGGTAGCAACCGGATTTCTGGCACTCGAACGCGCGATGCCGTTGGCGGTCAGTCTTTTGGTGGCGGGGTTTTTACAGCTTTGCCTGATGTTTTTTGTGCTGCGGCGCGCGCGGGTTCTGCCGCATTGGCGATGGCCGCGGATAACCAATGCAGCGCGGCTGATGTGGAAGCGGTTTTTAACCGCTTCGGGCGGCGCTATCGCGATGCAGATCAATTTGATTGTTGATCTTGTTCTGGCGTCACTTTTGCCGGTTGGGGCGATTTCGTGGCTGTATTATGCCGACCGCATCGTGCAATTGCCGCTTGGGGTAATTGGTATTGCCCTTGGCACGGCGCTGTTGCCCCGGCTTTCGGCGCAGTTTCGCGAAAAAGATATTGCCCCGGTCAAGGCAACTTTGTTGCAGGCGATCAGTTTTGCCGCTTTTTTTACCATTCCGGCGACGGCTGCGATGATTGCTATTGGCCCGCAGATTATCACTGGTCTTTTTCAGTATGGCGCATTCACGGCTGATGATGCCCGGTCTAGTGGATTTGCGCTGGCTGCCTATGCGGTGGGTCTGTCCGGGCATCTTCTTGTCAAAATTCTGCAGGCAGCGTTTTACGCAGCGCATCGTGCCGGATTTATGCTGTTGGTTTCGACGGGTGCGGTTGCCTGCAATATAGCGCTGTCATTAGTTATGATGCCGGTATTTGGCCATATTGGGTTGGCCCTTGCGACGTCAATTTCGGGTTTGCTTGCGGCGTTTGTTTTGATGATTGCGGTGGTGAAAGCTGATTATTTTGACGGTGCATCGCTTATTTTGATTGGCAACCTGATTGCCCGAATCGCTGTTGCAACCTCGGTGATGGTGTTGTGTCTAACGATGCTTGCCCCGCTTGTTGCTGGGCTGGCTGGCGCGTTGCAATTGGTGATTTTAGTGGTGGCTGGCGGTAGCGGCTATTTGGTGATAGCAAAAATCTTGCAGGCGATTCCGCAGCAGCTTATTCGCGGATGATCCCAACCCCGACAAATACGCCATATTGGGCTGTTGGGCTTGACCCGCGCCGCGTCAGCGACGATAACCGCCATCAACAATCGCTGATTTTGTGACCTTCGTTAAAGACGAGACAGGACATGACCGATAGCCAGACTAAAACCAACAAGTCGAGTGGCCGGATTTTTTCCGGAATTCAGCCTACGGGCAATTTGCATTTGGGAAATTATCTTGGTGCAATTCGCAACTGGGTGACGCTTCAGGACAGTTTTGAATCGATCTATTGTGTGGTTGATCTTCACGCAATTACCGTGGCACAGGACCCAGCCCAGCTTCGTGAGAGCACACGCGAGGTGGCGGCAAGCCTGCTTGCTGCCGGAATTTCGCCTGAACGCTCTATTATGTTCAATCAGTCCCGTGTGCCGCAACACGCCCAGCTTGCTTGGGTTTTTAATTGTGTGGCGCGGATGGGCTGGTTGAACCGGATGACGCAATTTAAGGAAAAAGCCGGAAAGAATCGTGAAAATGCGCGGGTTGGTTTGTATTCCTACCCCGTGCTTATGGCCGCCGATATTCTTGCTTACCGCGCCACGCATGTTCCTGTTGGCGAGGACCAGAAACAGCATCTTGAGCTTACACGCGATATCGCGCAGGCCTTTAACATGGCCTATGATGTGCCGTTTTTCCCGCTTCCCGAGCCACAGATTTTTGGCAGTGCCACACGGGTGATGAGCCTTCGTGATGGCAGTGCCAAAATGAGTAAATCAGACGCTTCGGACAATTCGCGGATCAACTTGACGGATGATGCAGACCTGATCGCGCAGAAAATTCGCAAAGCGAAAACCGACCCCGACGCCCTACCTTCTGAGCCAGAGGGTCTGGATGGGCGCGGCGAAGCGCAAAATCTGGTGGGGATATTTGCTGCCCTTGCGGATAGTGATGTGGCAACGGTGCTGGCTGATTTTGGTGGAAGAGGATTTGGTGATTTCAAGCCTGCACTCGCCGAGCTTGCGGTAACAAAGCTGGCCCCGATGGGTGCAAAAATGCGTGATCTTTTAGAGAATCCTGATGAAATTGACAAAATTCTGGATCAAGGCGCCGAGCAGGCACGGGCCATTGCCGCACCTATTTTAGAAGAGGTTCATCAGATTGTTGGATTTTTGGGGCCGCAAAGCTAGCCCGCCATGCAAGGAACAGCCCTAAACAGATTGGCGGAACGAATATTGGCCGAAAATGTAGGCCGGATGGATTAGTCTAATGTGTAGAGTTGGCGATTGCCAAAATTTTCACACAAAGTTGCCATGGAATTATGCTATTGTCCCACCATATAAGAAACCAATCGGCAAAAATGGCTTATAAATGGCGTGTTATCTGCCGCGCGCCGTGCGGTTAAGACCGTATAGATTTTATAATTGGACCCGGCATGGGCCCGGTTCAAACATAAGTTTGGGCAGTTCTATCATAAGGCTGAACAGGTCCCAGACTGTATAGAGCAACATAATTCCAAGAGGGGAAACGCGATGTTTATTCAGACGCAAGATACGCCTAACCCGGCGACTCTCAAATTCATTCCGGGGGTTCCGGTTATGCAAGCTGGTACAGCTGATTATCCAGCTGCTGATAGTGCCAGCAATTCACCGCTGGCACGCCGCCTGTTTCAGGTGGACGGTGTTGCCGGGGTTTTTCTGGGTGGTGACTTTGTTGCCGTAACCAAGAATGAAGAGCTGGATTGGTTTGCACTAAAGCCGTCAATACTGGCGGGTATCATGGAACATTTTGCCTCGGGTATGCCTGTTGTTGAGACCGCGGATCAGACCAGCGGCGATACGTCAGATGATGATGACAGTGACACGGTCAAGCAGATCAAACAGCTTCTTGATACGCGTGTCCGTCCCGCCGTTGCGATGGATGGCGGCGACATTGTTTTTGAAGATTTCGATGATGGTGTGGTCACCTTGCAGATGCGCGGTGCCTGTCAGGGGTGCCCTAGTTCAACCGCAACATTGAAGATGGGTATCGAGAACATGTTGCGGCATTATATCCCCGAAGTGCGTGAGGTACGCGCAGCCGAATTTTAGTCGGAAACGCTCTCTACATAATTTTTTGATTTGGATGCGTCGTGGCTCGGCAAGTTAGTTTTGTGTTAAATAACTCACACCTGCTGCGCGCTTGTGCGGTATTGGTTGTGCTTAGCATGCTTGGGCCCGGAATTTTCCGGATCGGCCCGCCGCAATGGATTACCCCGCATGATGAGCCCGAAGATATAGCTAAATCCACACTCCCAGAAAAAGTCGTTACCGATTCGGCCAAAATTGATGTGGCTAAGGCGGAGATAACAGCGACTGATCCGAGTTATAAAGCAGTACCAAATACCGTCGAAGCAAAGCCGGTAACGCCAACGCCACCTGCAAGTGTTGATCAACAGACGCGGGCCACCCCCCCGACACGGGCCAATCCCCCGACACGGGCTGACCAGCAACTTAACCAATCTACACAGGCTAAACAATGGGCGTCGAAGGTCGATCAGCCGGAAACACCACCGCAGCCTGAACAGCCAGCAGTTCGCGGAAAAGTCCAAAAAGACACATCATCAACGACGAAACTCGCATCGGTAACGCTGCCCGCCGCCAAAGTACCACCCTCAAAAAATCTGCCGGATGAGCCGATAATTGTTTCGCGCCTGTTCGTAAAGCGGATTTCGCAAGTGCATGTTGATCTTCCGGTAAAAGAACAAAAAGCAAGCTTTATCGCGATGACCTTGCCCTTAATTCTGGCCGCGAATGATGAAATCAAACAGCGGCGCACCGCCATTATCCGTGGCGCGAAAAATGATGACAGGAGTGCGATTGAGCGCTGGGCTAAGTTGTATAAAGTGAAGACGGAAAATAAGAGTATCGCTATGATCGAGGAAGAGCTTTTGCGCCGCGCCGATGTCATCCCGGTTTCGCTGGCTCTGTCGCAGGCGGCAATCGAATCTGGGTGGGGTACTTCGCGGTTTGCGCTTAAGGGAAATGCCCTTTTTGGGCAATGGGCCTGGCAGCGTGATGCCGGGCTGAGACCGCTAAACGCATCGAATTCCAATGCAGTCGTTCGCAGCTTTCCGAACCTTTTCGGGTCAGTTCGGGCCTATATGCACAATCTGAACACCCATGCGAGCTATAAGAAATTTCGGGAGCGCCGCTACATTCTAAGGGGCCGCCAGCGCGAAGATATGGGATACCAGCTGGCCGGGTTTTTAGATTCTTATGCCGAGATCGGCATGCAATATGTCTATAAGCTTCGTGATCTGATGCGAATCAATAGCTTTAACAAATACGACACCGCCCGGCTGCAATAGCCCAGTCTAAACTTAAACAAGTCTATTCTGTGAGAAACTGCCGCCCAAACCAGCGCCACCGGCCGTTGGGACCCGGCATTGTACAATTCACACGGGCGCGTTTGCCGGTCAGCGGTCCGGGCATACGGATTTCGGCACGCCGCCCGATGATCGAAACATCCAGCTTGCCAAACCTGTTATTAAAGCAACGCAATTGTCGTTCCTGATCCATATCATCGGCCAAGGTAAAGCCATAAACTGGCGGGTTTTCAGTCAGAACAACGTCCTCAGGGACAATCTGCTTAACCTTCAACGGCAGTGCGTTAATCGCAAGTTCCAGCCGGTCACGGTTGCCATACTGCTCGTTCATGGCAAAGCGGGGTAATTCAAAAAACCCGTTATATCCATGCGCTACCCCTGAATTCTGGCCGAATGCAGCAATGAAACCAGCCTCTTTCGTAATTTTGATCACATCCAGATCGTACTCGCCATATGGATAGGCAAACAGGTTGGGACGAAGGCCAAGCTCGGCAAGAAAGCGTTTGTTGGAGATTTCTAGCTCGGCGCGGTTTTCGTCATCCGATAGCCGGTGCATATGCGGATGGGTTTGGGTCTGGCTGCCAATATCAAAGCCGGCAGCCTGCATTTCACGAAGCTGGTCCCATGACATATACCGCCGCAACCCCTGATCAACGGGCCGGGTTGCCACAAAAACCGTTGCGGTGAAATTATATTTCTGCAACCGCGGAAAGGCTTCTTCATAGACCGAAAGATAGGCGTCATCGATGGTGATCGCGACGGTTCGGTCCGGTAAGGGCAGTCCCTTCTGGAAATGATCAACAATATCTTCCAGCGCCCACACGTTATAGTCGCCATTTGCCAGCACTTCGAGATGATCGTCAAACTGCTCTAGCCGGACGTTGGTTGTGGGGTAATCATTCTCGCCAAAGCGGTGATACATTAATATAACAGCATGGTCAGCTGTATGATCGGCAGCATGGGCGCTTGCTGCAAAACCGGTCAAGATGCCGCCAAAAATGCCCACACCAGCTATGCCCGCGCCAGTTATGCCCGCACCAGTTATGCCACTAGCTGCGCCTGTTAATGCGCCTAACAGAAAGCCAGTCTGCAGAATTTTACCAAGGCCGACCGATAGAATTTGGCGAAGGCCGACCTGTAGATTTTGGCGATAAAGAATGTTTTTCATAATCATCTGGGTTTTTCACATGCAACGGCTTGTCCATTGATCATACTGTGATAGACAATTGCCGACCAGTGTTAGAATCGTCTAATTGGACTAGAATAACTAGAATTAGACGGCAAGGAAGGAATTTCCTGCTGAATCTTGCAGAAATGGGCCCGTTATGTCTGACAGCAAACAGGAATTTGTCATTTTGGCCTTTGAAGCAAGTGCGGATCAGGCCTCGGTGGCGGTATTAACATCGGGCGGCGCGATGTCGATTGAAGTGCATAGTGCGCGGCACGGGCACGCGGCAATTATCACCGAGCTGGCCACTGCGGCGTTGACGAAAGCAGGGGTAACGGCCAAAGATATCACGCATGTTGCAGCGGGGCGCGGACCCGGATCCTTTACCGGAATTCGTGTTGCACTGGCGGCCGCCAAAGGGTTCTGTATTGCAGCTGGAGGTAGCAGAATCGCCGGAAAAAATGGGGTTGAAGAGACCCAAGTGCTGGGAATGGGGCTTTCTTGTTTGGAAGCAGCCGCTTTTGTTGTCCGGCGTACCCTTGACCAAGACGCGACGCAATTTTCGGATGATAGTTTTCGGGCGCGGGCGATTATTGCCACTGCTGATACCCGCCGCGGATCGTTCTTTGCGCAAGTTTTCAGCGCAGATTATCGCCCACAAGATGGCGTTACAGATACTGACAGAATCATTGAAATTGACGTGGATTCCCAGCCACCTGATTTTTTTCTGCCCGAATCATGGAAGGGCGCGGTGATCATTGGCCCCGGGGCGGATGTAATGACCCGCGCGCTGCCTGAGCTGGAGCTTTATCCCATGCCGCATACCCCCGCGATTGACGCCGCGCAGATTGCCGCGCTGGCGGCCGACAGACTGAATATAGGTGCCGGGTTCGATGCGTTGGTTCCGTTGTATGTTGCGCCGGTTTTTCTTGGTCCGCCTAAAGTCAATCAGTCATGAAAATTGTCGCCATCAGCGCCGCACATCTGGATGAAATTGCGGTTATTGAGGATCGGTTGTTTAACCGGCCATTAGAGCTGGACGCGCTGCAAAGGCTTTTTGACGGACCCGCCTTTTGCGGGTTTGTGATGACCGGTGATGCAGACCTATCATCGCTCCAAAGCTATGTATTGTTTTTGAATGCCGGACCAAGTGCGGATCTGATATCGATTGGAACCGTGCCTGAGTTTCAGGGTGCGGGGCGCGGTGCGGCGCTTATGCAGGCTGCCGCACAAAATCTGGCTGCAGCCGGTGTGGAAGAAATCATTCTGGAAGTTGCGGTGGATAATATGACCGCATGCAGGCTCTATTCGCGCCTAGGATTTGTCGAAATCGGCAGGCGGCCCGGATACTACGCCCCCCAAAATGAGGGTCTCAGAAATAAGGGGCATCATGAGGACCGGGTTGATGCAATTTTGATGCGCCAAAATCTTGTCGATACCTTTTCGGATACTTAACTATGTATCATGAACTTTGGATAACGCATCAAACAGGCCTGCTAGCTTGACCCGCTTGCTTGACCGGCATAGAACTTGGCGCATTCAAGGTTTGACAAATGAAAGCTGCGAGCATTTTGAAAAAACTCTTCATCAAAACATATGGCTGTCAGATGAATGTTTATGATTCTGACCGTATGACCGACGTGTTGGCCCCGCTTGGCTACACGCCGACGCAAACCGCTGATGGCGCGGATATGGTGATTCTGAACACCTGCCACATTCGTGAAAAAGCATCCGAGAAGGTGTTTTCCGAACTTGGCAGGTTGCGGATGATGAAGGAACGCGCGCGCGACCAGCAGGGGCGTGATGTGACCATCGCCGTTGCCGGATGTGTGGCTCAAGCCGAAGGTGACGAGATTACCCGGCGCGCGCCATGGGTTGATATCGTTGTTGGCCCGCAGACTTATCACCGTCTCCCCGAACTGGTCAGCCGGATTGACCCCAGTGTCAAGCAGCGGGTGATTGATACCGATTTTCCCGAAGAGGTGAAGTTCGACAAGCTTCCGGGTGAACATGCCCCCCGCGGGCCCGCGGCGTTTTTGAGTGTTCAAGAAGGGTGCGATAAATTCTGCGCTTTTTGTGTGGTTCCCTATACTAGGGGCGCCGAATTTTCACGTCCTGTTGAAGGCGTTCTTGAAGAAGCGGGCCGATTGGTGGCGTCCGGAACCAGTGAAATCACCCTTTTGGGGCAAAACGTGAATGCCTATCATGGCGAAGCCAGCGATGGGGGAAGTTGGAGCTTGGCGCGGCTGATTTATCAGCTTGCCGAAATTGAGGGGCTGGAGCGCATCCGTTATACCACGTCGCATCCATTGGATATGGAAGATGATTTGATTGATGCGCACCGTGATATTCCGCAATTGATGCCTTATCTTCATCTTCCGGTTCAATCCGGATCAAACCATATTCTGGCGGAGATGAATCGGCGGCATACACATGATGTATATATGAAAATCATCGACAAGCTTCGCGATGTACGTCCGGATATTGCCTTTTCGGGTGACTTCATCGTTGGTTTTCCGGGTGAAAGTGATCGTGACTTTGCCGATACTTTGGCGCTGGTGGACAGGGTGGGCTATGCTTCGGCCTATTCCTTTAAATATAGCCCGCGCCCGGGAACGCCGGCGGCGACATCTGCTGATCAAGTTCCTGAAGAAGTGAAATCGGATCGTCTTGAAGCCTTGCAGCAATTGCTAAATGCACAGCAATATGCCTTCAATAAGAAAACCGAAGGCCAAACGATGAATGTGTTGATTGAGCGTGCCGGTGGCCGTGAGGGACAAGTTGCAGGTCGCAGCCCTTATATGCAGGCGGTGAATCTTGCTGGGAATGATAAAATGATTGGCAAAATTCTAGCCTGTCAGATTGTCGAAGCTCGACAGAATAGTATTGTTGGAAACGTTGAATGAGTAGGATTGTTTCACAAATATGACTAAATCCACAACCATCCGGATGGATTTCGAAGATAATGGTACCTTGGCGTTGCTGACCGGCGAGCATAGCCAGAATCTTGCACAGCTTGAAGCAGCACTTGGCGTATCCCTTGATAGCTTTGGCAATAGCATCACGATTTCAGGCTTGGCCGCGCCAGTTAAAAAGGCCCGCCGCGCGCTAGAAGATATCTATCGCCGGATTGGTGAGGGCGACAATCTTTTGAACGATAATTCGATGATCGATGATGCGCTGCGCTGGGTTGAATCCAGCGATGGCGGCCCGACCAACGGCGACAGCATGGATACGTGGAAGAAAAAGATCATTGCCAAAACGCCTGGCCAGAAAAGTTATGCTAAACTGCTAAGGGCGCATGAGGTTGTCTTTGGCCTTGGACCTGCGGGGACTGGCAAGACCTATATGGCGGTCGCCAAAGCGGTTGAATCGCTGAAAAAACGGGAAGTTGAGCGCATTGTCCTGTCTCGCCCTGCGGTTGAAGCTGGCGAGAGGCTGGGCTTTCTGCCGGGGGATATGAAGGAAAAGGTCGATCCGTATCTTCGCCCGCTCTATGACGCACTCTATGACATGATGCCTGCCGATAAGGTTGACCGGATGCTGGTTAGCGGCGAAATTGAAATTGCCCCCCTGGCATTTATGCGGGGGCGCACTCTCAGCGAATCATATGTGATTATTGATGAGGCGCAGAATACGACGCCGGTACAAATGAAAATGGTGCTGACGCGCCTTGGGCAAAATTCGCGGATGGTTATCACCGGCGATCTCAGCCAGATTGATCTTCCCGACAGCCAGCCATCAGGTTTGGCCGATGCAGTGGGGCGTCTGGATAATATCGAAGGTGTGGGCATTATTCATCTGTCAGGCAAGGATGTTGTTCGCCATCCGGTTGTGGCGCGAATTCTGCAAGCGTATGATTCGAATTGAGTGATAAGCTAACCAGACAGAACTCGACTAGACAGATGGTGCAATTTCGTACCAAATGGAATTTATTGGCGATGCGGCCTGTTTGTTTTAACACCGCTCATCGCTGGAATAGCTGCATGGAGTGTGCAAGATTATCGGCATGAGTGATATGCCCCTGGAGCCCGACAGTTTGGACATGGCTGCCTTTACGCCCGATACCTATGTATCTGAGGTTTGGCAAAGCGATGGCGGAAACCATCTGGAAATGATGATCGATACAGCGTGCTGGCCGCGCGCTGATATTGATCTTGCAAAGGTACGCTTTTGCGCTGCTACCGACGTTATTTGTGAAATGCTGGAAGAAGCAGCGGTGCAGGTTGGCTGTTTGCTTGGCGACGATGCGCGCATTCACCTCTTAAATCAACAATTCCGCGGAAAGGACTCCGCGACAAACGTGCTGTCCTTTCCTGCTTTTGGCTTTGAAGATGGGGGTGGTCCTGAAGGTGGCGAGACCAACTCAACTGCTGAAGTGCAAATCCTTGGTGAGGTTGCAATTGCGCGGCAAACCGTAATGGCCGAAGCTCAGTTTGAGGCAAAAACGCTGGGTAACCATTTGACGCATCTATGGGTTCATGGCGTGTTGCATCTGTTTGGCTTTGATCACGAAACCGACAGCGACGCAGCAGCAATGGAAGAGCTGGAGACGGCCATTCTTGCCACGCTGGGAATCGCGAATCCCTATTCGGAATTTTCTCCTGTTTTGAAAAATTCAACGGATGATAATTTAGGGCCAGACGGCACGATAAAAAGGATAACCAGCTGATGGTTCGCAAGATTCTCGGCAAGATATTTCCATCTTTGTATCAACCAGCCTCGCGTCGGGCAGAGCTAGAAACTTTGTTGGCGGTATCTGCAGCTGACAAGGCCAGTTTTGATCATCATGAGGGGGTGCTGCTTCGCAATATTCTGGGGCTTCGCGATTTGAATGCCTCGGATGTGATGATCCCGCGTGCCGACATTATTTCGGTCAGCATGGCCGAAAGCTTTTCTGAAATTATTGAGCAGATGACAGCGGCCAATCATAGCCGCCTTCCGGTGCGCCGCGACAGCCTGGACGATATCGCCGGCATCATTCATATCAAGGATGTTTTTGCCCATCTTTATGCTGGTAAAGCGCCCGATATTGACACCATGCTGCGCCCGGCGCTGTTTGTTGCGCCGTCGATTAGGCTTCTTGATCTGCTCCATGAAATGCGTCTTCGCCGTCGCCACCTGGCACTTGTGGTTGATGAATTTGGCGGGGTTGACGGTCTGATCACCATTGAAGATCTTGTCGAGGAAATCGTTGGTGAGATTGAAGATGAGCATGATCAGACGGTTCAGCCACAGATGACAATCAATGATGATGGAACGATTCTGGCCGAAGCACGGCTGGAAGTCGAAGCGTTGGAACTAGTCACCGGCCGGCTTCTCGAAGATGATGACCGCGACGAGATTGATACGTTGGGTGGGCTGGTCTGTGCGGTTGCAGGCCAAGTGCCCGGACGCGGTGAGGTTGTTCGTCATCCGTCTGGGTTGCAGTTTGAAGTCGTCGATGGTGATCCGCGCCGTCTTGCGCTTGTTAAAATTCACGGCGTTGCCAAATTGGTCAAACCTGCCAGTGAACCTCCTTCCCCGTGACTAGTTATGTCGATAAATAAACCGGCAATTTGGCAATTGTCGGGACATGTATTGGCGGGAATGGTCGCCTCCTTGTGCTTGCCGCCATTTGGGCTAGTGCCGTTGATTGCCGCTTTATCATGGCCGGCGCTAGGCATTGCCCGCGCCCGCTCATCCCTGTCAGCTGCCCGCATCGGTGCGGCGGCTGGTTTCGGCTGGTTTCTGGCGTCAACTTGGTGGATTTCGCTTTCGCTATTTGCCAGTAACGAAGGGTATTGGCCGGTTTTACCTTTTGCTGTTTTTGGAATTCCTGCGCTGTTAATGCTGTTCTGGATTCCGGCCGCGCTGCTGGCGCGCCGTTTTGGTGTTTATCCTGCTAGCCGGCTTGTATGGTTTTTGGGTTTGTTGACCCTGTGCGAATGGGGTCGCGGATATATCGCCACCGGTTTTCCTTGGAACGCGCCGGGATATCTATTTTCTGCGCATATCTCTCTTCTTCAATCCGCCAGTGTTCTGGGGCTATTTGGGCTGACCTTGGTGGCGCTGGCATTTGCCCTTGTTCCGGCTTTCTGGGTGGTCGGATGGCGCAAATCTGCTGCGATGATCTTACTTATGCTGCCGTTGATGGCGGTTGCTGGACATATCCGGTTGACGGATCTGCCAGCATCCGAAGGTGCATCGGAGGCCAATAGGCCGAAATGGGTGCGGCTGGTTCAGCCTATGGTTGCACAGGATGAAAAATGGAATAAACAACGCCGCCCAGAGCATCTGGCAACATTGCAATCATTGTCGCGGGATAGCATGCCGGTGCCACAATTGGTCATTTGGCCCGAATCAGCTTTTGCCGGACTTTTGAACGACGAAGCCGATTTGTTAAGCGAGACGGTATGGTCAACGCTTCCTTTTGACGGGTGGCTGATTTCCGGCGTTCCGAGGCTGGATTCCCAATCGCGGCTTTTCAATTCTGCCGCGCTGATCCGCGCAAACGGCAAGATTGAAATGCTTTATGACAAGCGCCGCCTTGTGCCTTTTGGGGAGTTTGTTCCCTTTCGCGATTTTCTGCCTTTTGCCGATATTATCGCCGGACCAACGGATTTTTCTGCGGGTGCCAAAAACGCCATTTTTTCGGTTTCGGGTTATGGCAGGATCCAGATGTTGATTTGCTATGAGGCCATTTTTCCGGGGGTTGCCGCCGGTCCCGGTCCGCGCCCCGACATACTGGTTAACATTACCAATGATGGCTGGTTTGGGGACAGCCCCGGCCCTTGGCAGCATTTGGCACAAGCGCGAATGCGGGCAGTTGAAGAAGGTATTCCGATGGTCAGGGTTGCAAATACCGGTGTGAGTGCTGCTTTTGATGGAGCCGGGCGCCAGCTAGCGATGATTGGTCTTGGCGAGCAGGGGTTTATTGATGTTGACATACCGCCGCCGCTGGAGGTGACGATCTATGCTGAATTACGACAGTTAATTTTGATTTTAATTTTGTTCTTTATGTTGATAATGATCGTCAGCCTTGACCGGAGATTCGTATTGAGGCAGAAGAAGCGCGCTTTGTTGGAGGATTAAATGCCCTATCTTTTCACCTCAGAATCAGTGTCGGAAGGCCATCCGGATAAGGTCTGTGACCGTATTTCAGACACCGTGCTTGATCTGTTTCTCTCAAATCATGCTGAATCCCGTGTTGCTTGTGAGACTTTTGCTACAACGAACCGCGTGATTATCGGCGGCGAAGTTCGTGCGCCCAAAGACATGATGCCGGGAATTATGGAGTCAATCGAAAGCGCGGTGCGCGCTGCCGTAGCCGATATTGGTTATGAGCAGGAAAAATTCCATCATGCGCATTTTGAATTTCAGAATTACCTGCATGAACAGTCAACCGACATTGCCATGGGTGTGGATGGCGATGACAAAAAGGAAGAAGGCGCAGGCGATCAGGGACTTATGTTCGGTTTTGCCTGCCGCGAAACTGATGTGTTGATGCCGGCGGCGATCCACTACTCGCATCAGATTCTACAGCGACTTGCGGCCATCCGTAAAGCGGACGCTGATTCCATTCTTGGCCCGGACTCGAAAAGCCAGATCACGCTTGTCTATGATGATAACGGCAATCCAACCGGGGCGCATAAGGTTGTTCTTTCAACCCAACATGCCCAAGGTGCCACGCAGTCCGATATTCGCAATCTGGTAACCCCAGTTATTGCTGATATTCTGCCTGAGGGATGGATGGTTGGCGCGGATGATCTGTTGGTGAACCCGACTGGCAATTTTGTCATTGGTGGGCCTGATGGCGATGCCGGTCTGACAGGACGCAAAATCATTGTTGATACTTATGGTGGTGCGGCCCCGCATGGTGGCGGCGCTTTTTCTGGTAAAGACCCGACAAAAGTTGACCGGTCCGCCGCCTATGCCGCGCGCTATCTGGCAAAGAATGTCATCGCCTCTGGTCTTGCGGATCGGTGCACTATCCAGATTGCCTATGCGATCGGTGTGGCCGAGCCGGTTTCGGTTTATGCTAATACGCATGGCACGGGCAAGGTTGGCGACAAGATGCTAGAGGCCGCGTTGACAACACTTATGCCGCTGACCCCGGGTAATATCCGTAAACATCTTGGTCTGAATAATCCGATTTATGCAGCTACTGCCGCTTATGGTCATTTTGGCCGAATAGCGGGTGAGGCTGGTCCCGGATCATTCAGCTGGGAGGCTACCGATCTTGCCGATGCGTTGGTGGCGGCGATAGAGTGAAACGCACCTTAGGCACTGGAATTTAGCCAAGTTTGAATTTGGCCAAGTTGGGGCTTCTGATCGTTGAGGCTTCTGATTACAGCCAAGCGTAAATCGGATGATGTGTCATGCAGGGTGAAAAGCCGCAATTTTTTGGTCGGCGCAAGGGGCGTCGGTTGCGGCGCTCTATGCAGGATTTGCTGGAGACGCGTCTTCCCCAGTTGCGCATTGACCGACAGGCACCGGTTGCCAGCCAGTTCACCCACCGGCCCGCTGATCTGTTTCTGGAAATCGGTTTTGGTGGCGGTGAGAATCTTGCTGCAATGGCCGCGGCAAATCCGCAGGCAGGTTTTATTGGCGCCGAGCCTTTCGTCAATGGTGTTGCCAGCCTCGTTCGCCACATCGAAGACATGTCGATCACCAACATAAGAGTGTGGGATGATGATGTGCGCCTGATCCTTGGCGGGATGTCTGATGCGGATCTTGCGGGTGCCTATGTGCTGTTTCCGGATCCCTGGCCCAAACGGCGTCATTCGGCGCGGCGCATTCTGCAACCGGCGGTGCTGGATGAATTGGCACGACTTATCCGGCCAAAGGGGCGTCTTGTTCTGGCAAGCGATCATGCGGTGGCGAAAAGCTGGCTTTTGCAAGCGGCGATGGCGCATCCGGCTTTTACGTGGAGCGCGCGTGGCCCGGCTGACTGGCGCACCCGCCCGGATGATCTTGGCGCAACCCGCTATATGAAAAAAGCCGAACGTGAGGACCGTGTACCATCATGGTTCATTTTTGACCGACACTCTTGAGGGCTTGCCTTTCGCCGCGTCGCGCATTATACTTCCTCCCATAAACATACTGTCGAATATGACGGTGGGCCGCGAGCCCACTTTTTTATTGCCTATAATAATTGGCCTAAATGATCATCTGGCCTAGATAATCACTTGAATTAAATGATCACATGGAAACCGGATAAGGGACGGGCTGGAACGCAGTGGTAGAATCACGGGTCAGTCAAATTGTTGAAAACGCGGTAACCGATCTCGGATTCCGTCTTGTCAGGGTACTTTATTCGGGCGCCAATAGTGGCCGCAGCCAGTTGCAGATCATGGCTGAGCCGGTTGAAGAGCGCGAAATGACGGTTCAGGATTGCGAAATGCTGAGCCGGCAGGTGGCGGCGCTCCTTGATGTGGATGATCCAATTTCGGATGCCTATACGTTGGAAGTGAGTTCGCCCGGAATAGATCGTCCGCTGACGCGCCTTGAAGATTACAGTCGGTTCGCCGGTGAGCTTGCCAAGGTAACGCTTCGTGTGATGCAGGATGGCCGCCGCCGCTTTAATGGCAGACTTGGCGGTCTGGATGAAGAGGGACGCGTGGTTCTGGAAACAAGCTTTGGCCAGTTTGCTTTTGCCTTTGACGAAATTGATTCCGGACGAATTGATCCGTCAGAAATTTTGAACCGCCAAACCAAAGACAAATAGAATACCTCCAAGACCATTAACACTATAAGTGGTCAGAAGTTTAAGAAGTTAAGCAGATTTGAACCAGCAGAGAAGCAGGTGAGATAAAATGGATACTTCATCGATACCGGGTCTTGAATTGATCCAAGTTGCGGATGTTGTTGCGCGCGAGAAATCCATCGATCGCGAAGAAGTGATGGTGGCAATGGAAGAGGCGATCCAAAAAGCCGGTCGCGCTAAATACGGCCTAGATCGCGATATTCGCGCGATGATCGACCGTAAATCAGGCACAATTACGCTGGAACGCTGGATTGAAGTCGTCGAAGAGGTCGAAGACGACGCAACCCAGATGACAGTTGACGAAGGCACCAAGCAATCACCGCCGCTGGCCGTTGGTGAGTTCTGGCGTCAATCATTGCCGCCTATCGAATTTGGCCGGATTGCTGCGCAGACCGCAAAACAGGTTATCTCACAAAAAGTACGCGATGCTGAACGCGCGCGTCAGTTTGAGGAATATAAGCACCGGATTGGCGAGATCGTTGTTGGAACGGTCAAGCGCGCCGAAAGCTATTCAATTACCGTTGATCTTGGCCGTGCCGAAGCCGTTATCCGCCGCGAAGAAATGATTCCGCGCGAAAATCTGCGTCAAGGAGACCGGGTGCGCGCCTATATCATAGACGTTCGCGAAGAGCCGCGCGGCCCACAGATTTTCCTGTCGCGGGCATGTAACGAATTCATGGCAAAACTGTTCACGCAGGAAGTGCCGGAAATTTATGACGGCATTATTGAAATCAAAGGCGTTGCCCGTGAAGCTGGCAGTCGCGCCAAGATTACCGTTCTCTCCAACGATCCAAGCATTGATCCGGTCGGTGCCTGTGTTGGTATGCGCGGCAGCCGTGTGCAGGCAGTGGTTGGTGAGTTGCAGGGTGAAAAAGTCGAGATTATTCCCTATACCGAGGACCCGGCTTCTTTTGTGGTGAATGCATTGGCCCCGGCCGAAGTTGCTAAGGTGGTGATGGATGAAGTCGCCAAACGGATGGAGGTTGTTGTTCCCGATGATCAGCTTAGCCTTGCCATTGGGCGCCGCGGACAGAATGTCCGGCTGGCATCACAATTGTCCGGTTGGTACATTGATATTCTGACCGAGGCTGAAGAATCTGAGCGCCGCCAAGAAGAATTCCGTACCCGGTCAACGGGCTTTATTGAAGCGCTGAACATCGATGATGTAATCGCGCATCTGCTGGTGGCTGAAGGGTTTATTCTGCCTGAAGAAATTGCTGAAACACCAATCGAAGAGCTCGCTGCCATTCAAGGCTTTGATGAAGGCATTGCCGAAGAGTTGCAAACCCGCGCCGTCGAATTTGTCGAGCGTGAAGCCGAGCGCATCAACGAGGCACTGAACACGTTAAAAGTATCGGAAGATCTGCGGAATTTCGAATATATCAGCCTTGGCATGATGCTAAAGCTTGCTGAAAGCGGCGTTCTGACACTTGATGATCTTGCCGACCTCGATAATGAGGAGCTTGTTGAGATGTTGTCGGAGCACGGGCTGGAAGACGATACAGAAGCCGGTGATATCATCATGGCGGCAAGGGCACACTGGTTTGCGGACGAAGAACAGGCAGCAGAAGAGACGCCTGATTCTAACGCCGACGCCAGCTAGTGCGATGTGGCGAGAGCACCAATGGGCGAGCGCACCTGCATTGTCACCGGACAAAACCTGCCGCGTGACCAGCTAATCCGGATCGTTGCAAATCCGGACGGGTTTGCTGTTGCTGACCTCGCTGAAAAATTGCCGGGTCGCGGTGTGTGGGTCTCGAACGACGCCGGTGCTGTGCGGCGGGCCGATAGTAAAGGCCTGTTCAAACGGTCCATCGATGCAAGCTTTCGTGATATAGAAAATGATATTTCAATGATCGCTGTGCTGATGCGCAAACGCGCCCTGTCGCTTGCGGCGATGGCGCGGCGGTCAGGTGCACTCATTGGCGGTGGCGGCAAACTGACGAGTGAAGGTCAGTTTGTCGGATTGCTAGCAGCGCCCGATGCATCGCAAAGAGAACTTCGTAAATTAAGCACCAGAATTGAAGCGCGTTGGGTTAGCCAAATTCTGGACGCAACCGAGCTTGGCCAGATTTGTGGCAGGCCAAGCCTTGCTTTTGCCGCTATTCGTGGTGGTAAGAGCGCAAAACTTGCAGAAAATCTGAAGCATGAACTTGGCCGCCTAGAGGCCTTTTATGTGTCTTCGGGTTGTCATGCTGGGTGATACCGGTGTATCACCGTTCGCAATATAGGCTGCGACGCTGTCAGGTGCTTTTTTGCATCATGCAGCATCAATAGCCAGGAAAGGTTTACTATGAGTGACGATAGCGGCAAATCAAAGAAGCTCAGCCTGTCAGGCAACAAGCTGACACTTGGCGGCGTTGAAGCTGGTCAGATGCGCCCAAGCACGGCTGGAGCCGGTCGTCGTACTGTTCAGGTCGAGGTACGTCGTAAACGCGCGCCTGCCGCCCCACACCGCGCTGTAACACCACCAGCGGTTGAACCGGAAGAAATCGCCGTACCCGTCGCACCAGCCCCCGTCGAAGCATCGCCTGCCAGCAATGCTGATGACCGGCTGACTACGCAGGAACGTGCCGCGCGTAACCGCGCTCTTCAAGAAATTATGAAAAAACCGTCTTCTGATGAGGGTGCCGATGCGACCGCTGACGAGGTCGCTAGTGAAATGTCTGGCGGTATGGCCGACGAAACCGCCGCTAGCGATGGCGCGGGTGATGGGGCTGCTGACACAGCCACTGCCGAACCTGCCACCGCTGCCGAGCCCGCTGCACCTTTAAGCGAGATTGATGCCCGCCGTGCCGCTGAACTTGCCGAGCTTCAGGAAATTGAGGCTGCAGAAGCCAGCCGCCGTGAGGAAGAAGCCCGCAAACATACCGAGGCAAATGCCCGCCGTAGCGTTGGCGTTGACGTGCCGCCTGCTGCTGCTGCAGTTCCGCCTGCTGGGGGTGAAGCCACTGGTGATGCGTTTGGCCGCCGCCGCCGTCAGGTCGAAGAGATGCCTGCACGCAGACCATCAGCACCGCGCCGTGATGGCCCGGGTCGCCGCCAGTCGGGTAAAATGACAATCACGCAAGCACTGTCCGGTGATGAACAACGCCGTCAGCGTTCGCTGGCTTCGGTTCGCCGTCAGCGTGAAAAGGCCCGCATGCGGGACGACCAACCGCAGGTCAAACAGGTTCGTGACGTTATTATTCCAGATACAATTTCGGTTGCTGAACTCGCCAACCGGATGGCCGAACGTACAGCCGATGTTGTCAAAGAGCTGATGAAGCTCGGCGTTATGGCAACGGCAACACAGACCATTGATGGTGAGACTGCCGAGCTGGTTTCACAGGAATTTGGACACCGAGCTCAGCGGGTCTCGGAATCGGATGTTGAAATCGGCCTTGAGGGCGATGATGATTCTGCCGAGAATATGCTCCCACGCCCCCCTGTTGTGACTGTAATGGGTCATGTTGACCACGGTAAAACCAGCTTGCTGGATGCCATTCGCCGAACTGATGTTGCGGCGGGCGAATCGGGCGGCATTACCCAGCATATCGGCGCCTATCAAATCAACACCCAAGCCGGTAACCTGATTACGTTTATTGATACTCCGGGCCACGAGGCCTTTACTGAAATGCGATTACGCGGTGCCGATATCACCGATATTGTGGTTCTGGTTGTTGCGGCTGATGACAGTGTGATGGCGCAAACTATCGAGGCAATCAATCATTCCAAAGCTGCGGGGTGTCCGGTGATTGTGGCTGTCAACAAATGTGACAAGCCCGGTGCTGATCCAAAGCGGGTGCGCAGTGATTTGCTCCAGCATGAGATCATCACCGAAGAGTTTGGCGGCGATGTTTTATGTGTTGATGTCTCGGCGCTTAACGGTCAGGGGCTGGATAAGCTGGAAGAGGCGATCATGCTTCAGGCCGAACTTCTTGAGTTGCAGGCCAATCCGGACCGCGATGCTGCTGGCGTTGTGGTGGAAGCCAAGGTCGAACGCGGCCGGGGTTCTGTTGCTACTGTTCTTGTGCAGCGCGGCACGCTGCGCCAGGGCGATATTTTTGTCATTGGCGCTGAAAGCGGACGTGTTCGGGCGCTGTTGGATTATCGTGGTGAAAAATTGGTTCAGGCATTGCCAGGTCAGCCGGTGGAAATTCTGGGTCTGAACGGAACGCCAATGGCCGGCGATAGCTGTGTGGTTGTTGAATCCGAAGCACGTGCAAGGGAAATTGCCGAATACCGGACGCGCCAGATTAAGGAACGTGAAGCTGCGCGCGGTGCGCGTGGATCAGTTGAACAGATGTTGTCTGCGATTGCAGCTGGTGAGGCCGAAGAGCTGCCAATTATTATCAAGACCGATGTTCACGGCTCGCTTGAGGCTATTCGGGTTGCGCTTGAAAAACTGGGTACCGATCAGGTTAAAGTGCGTATTCTGTCTTCGGGCGTTGGTGCTATCAGCGAATCTGATATTTCGCTTTCGGCGGCGACCAATGCCATTGTCATTGGCTTTAACGTGCGCGCTATCCCGCAGGCTCGTGATCTTGCCAAGCGCGATGGTGTTGAAATTCGTTACCACTCGATCATCTATGAATTGATTGATGAAGTGAAATCGGCGATGGGTGGTCTACTCAGCCCGTATACGCAGGAAGATTTTATCGGATATGCCGAAATCAGAAAGGTCTTTGGGGTTTCAAAAATTGGCAAGATTGCCGGTTGTATGGTCACCGAAGGTGTTATCAAGCGCGGGTGTAAAGTTCGCCTGCTGCGCGACAATGTCGTTATCCATGAGGGCGCGCTGAAAACGCTCAAGCGCTTTAAGGATGAAGTTAAGGAAGTTCGTGAGGGCTTTGAATGCGGCATGGGATTTGAGAATTATTCGGACATTCAGGAAAACGATATGATCGAATGTTTTGAAGTCCGCGAGGTCGCCAGAACGCTCGACTGATTGAGTCAAATTGTGCGTGCGAGGTAATCATGGCTGGAAAATCCAGACGGTCAATGTCGGCGAATTTGCCAAGCCAGCGCCAGTTGCGCGTTGGTGAAACGTTGCGTCATGCGCTGTCGGTTATTCTATCACGCGACAATTTTTTTGATCCGGATCTGGAAAATGTGCCAATCACAATTTCCGAGATTTCAGTCAGTCCTGATTTGTCTAACGCCCGCGTTTATACGATGCCGCTTGGCGGGGAAAAGTCGGAAACTGTTTTGCCTGCCCTGAACCGGCTTGCCCCGCTGCTGCAAAAAGAGATTGCCTCAAAGGTGCATCTTCGCCGCGTCCCTAAGCTGAAATTCTATCTTGATGACAGTTTTGACAATGCCGCACGCCTGAATGTTGTTTTCAACACCATCCGGCGCGATGATTGATAATGGTTTAAAGCAACCGGCATGGCGTCACGAAAAGGTAATCCCGTTCATGGTTGGGTCGTTCTAGACAAACCCATTGGCCTGAGCTCATCAAAGGCGGTGGGTATCGTTCGCCGCATTTTTAACGCCGCCAAAGCAGGGCATGGCGGAACTCTGGATCCGCTGGCAACAGGTCTTCTTCCCATTGCCCTTGGCGAGGCTACAAAAACCGTATCTTTTGCTATGCATGGCGCCAAAAGCTATGAATTCACTCTGGCATTCGGGGCGCAAACAACAACCGATGACCGCGAAGGCGAGGTCATTTTTAGCTCTGATATAATGCCGACCGCAGCGCAGATTGAGACGGTCCTACCTCAATTTATCGGCACCATTCAACAGCGTCCTCCAATTTTCTCGGCTATTAAGGTTGATGGCGCGCGGGCCTATGATATTGCCCGCAAAGCAATTGCCAGTGGTGCCCCCGATCTGCCTGAGCTTGATGCGCGTCCGATTGACATTGACCGGCTGGAATTACGCTCGGTTGATGCTGCCAGTGCCTCGTTTTTTGTTGCTTGCGGAAAAGGTACTTATATCCGCTCATTGGCGCGCGATATTGCGCTAATTCTTGGCAGCGCTGGACATGTTAGCTCGCTGCGACGACTTTCAGTTGGTCCGTTTTTCGAAAGTGATGCGATTTCACTGGATTTTCTGGAAAAGCTAGAGCATAGTTCGGCCGCTTTCGAGCATTTGAAGCCTGTTGTGAGCGCGCTGGACGACATCCCGGCGGTGCCCATTTCGGCTGATGAGGCGGTAAAGCTCCGTCATGGACAGACACTTCCGGCGCTTGGCCCTTCGGCTCAGGCGCGTTTTGAGGAAGTGATCTCGTCTGAGATTGGGGTGGCGCTTGCCAGCAGTGTGCCTGTGGCGTTGGTTTCGGTTAAGTCGGGCCAGTTGCAGCCGCTGCGTGTTTTTAATCTTTGATCCATTTTTAAATGGATGAAACCAAAGGAGGTTTCGATGTCGATTACGAGTGAACGTACGGTCGAGCTTATCAAGGAATTTGGCAAGTCTGATACAGATTCAGGGTCAGCAGCGGTTCAGGTCGCCATTTTGAGCGAGCGCATCGTCAACCTGACTGAACATCTGAAAACACATAAAAAGGACTTCGGTTCACGCCGCGGTCTTTTGTCGATGGTTGGTCAACGCCGTAACCTGCTTGATTACATCAAATCAGGCGATGAAGCTGCCTACAAGGCGCTGATTGCACGGTTGGGTCTGCGGCGTTAATTCTGGCTTAATTTTCAGGCCAAGTTTTGCGTCAAATACCAGATCGGTATTAGCAAATTTTTCGGGATTCAAATTGTGTTTGCCCAGCCGCTATCCCAGCGCTGGGCTACGCCTTAGTGCGCACGGTGCATTAATGTTTGCATTTTAACAGGTTGCATGCCACAACATCGCCGAGACAAGAAACACAGGAAACAATGCCTGGGCCCGGACAAGATGCAACGGGGGCCCAAGTGACCATACCCGCGGACCGAGCGGTGGTCGCACACCCCCCAAAAAAACATCCCTTGTTCTTAACTGGTAATCAAGACTGATTGCCGGTTCCAGATTGGCTGGAATTTGTCAGGTCAGGCAAGATGTAGATGAAAGAGACAAAATATAATGTTTAAAATTTTCCGCAAAGAGCTGGACTGGAATGGCACATCGCTCGTTCTTGAAACAGGTAAAGTTGCGCGTCAGGCCGATGGAGCTGTTATGGTCAGCCTCGGTGAGACAAAAGTTCTGTGTACGGCGGTCGCCGCGCAGAAAGCAAAACCCGGTCAGGATTTTTTCCCGATGACCGTCAATTATCAGGAAAAGGCATTTGCAGCTGGCAAAATTCCCGGTGGATTTTTCAAGCGTGAAGGCCGCCCATCTGAAAATGAAACGCTGGTTTGCCGCCTTATTGACCGGCCTATCAGGCCTCTGTTCCCGTCATCCTTCAAATGCGAGACGCAAATCATCTGTACCGTGCTTGCGCATGATATGGAAAACAACCCGGACATTGCTGCGATTATCGGCGCTTCTGCCGCGTTGACCTTGTCGGGTGTGCCGTTCTTTGGCCCAATTGCCGCCGCGCGTATCGGCTGGATTGATGGCGAATATGTTTTGAACCCAACCGTTGATCAGATGGAAGAAACATCGCTCGATCTGGTTATGGCCGGAACGCATGAAGGCGTGCTGATGGTTGAATCCGAAGCAAGTGAGTTGTCTGAAGAGATTATGCTAGGAGCGGTTAATTTTGGTCACAAGTCAATCAAACCGGTTATTGATGCGATTATTGAGCTTGCTGAATCATGTGCAAAAGAGCCGCGTGCGCTTCCAGAAGAGCCAGCCGAGACTGCTGAAATTAAGGCAATCATCGAAAAATTCGAGTCAAAGTTTAAAGCTGCCTATAAAATCGGTGATAAATCTGAGCGTCAGGCAGCTCTCGGCGAAGCCAGAGCCGCTGCCAAGGAAAAGCTGGGTGATGAGTATGACAGCGTTCTGGTTGGCGGGCTGATTAAAGCTTTAGAAGCTGGCATCGTTCGCGGATCAATCCTGAAAACTGGCAAGCGGATTGACGGGCGCGATACCAAAACAGTCCGTCAGATCGTTTCAGAGGCTGGATTCCTTCCGCGTGCCCACGGATCGGCACTGTTTACGCGCGGCGAAACGCAGGCCATGGTTGTGGCCACGCTTGGCACAGGACAGGATGAGCAGATCATTGACGCGTTGGTTGGTGAGAGCCGCTCAAACTTTATGCTGCATTACAACTTCCCGCCTTATTCGGTTGGTGAAGCCGGGCGTGTTGGCTCACCGGGCCGCCGTGAAATTGGTCACGGCAAGCTGGCTTGGCGCGCTCTTCGCCCGCTGCTTCCAGCGAAAGAGGATTTTCCCTACACCATTCGTCTGGTTTCTGAGATCACCGAATCAAACGGCTCGTCTTCAATGGCGACGGTTTGTGGTGGCTCGCTGGCGCTGATGGATGCCGGGGTTCCGCTGTCGCGTCCAGTTGCCGGAATTGCCATGGGTCTGATCAAGGACGGCGATGATTACGCTGTCCTGTCCGACATTCTTGGTGACGAAGATCATCTTGGCGACATGGATTTTAAGGTTGCCGGGTCAGAAAATGGTATCACATCGTTGCAGATGGATATCAAGATCACCTCGATCACGCCGGAAATCATGAAAATCGCTCTCGAACAGGCTCGCGAAGGCCGGGTTCATATCCTTGGCGAAATGTCCAAGGCGCTGACCTCGTCACGCGATGGGCTTGCCGACAGCGCACCAAAGATCACCACGCTTTCAATTCCGGTTGACAAAATTCGCGATATTATCGGCCCGGGTGGCAAGATCATCCGCGAAATTTGTGAGACGACCGGTGCCAAGATCGACATTGATGATGATGGAACCGTAAAGGTTGCTGCTGTCACCGGTGCGTCTGGAGAAGCTGCGGTTGCTCGTATTCGTGACATTGTGGCCGAGCCTGAAATGGGCGTTATCTATAATGGTACCGTTGTGAAAACCGTTGATTTTGGCGCGTTCGTGAATTTCCTTGGTGCCAAGGACGGCCTTGTTCACATTTCTGAATTGCAGAATGGTCGGACCGAAAAGACGACCGACATCTGCAAAGAAGGCGATACCGTCAAGGTTAAGGTTATCGGATTTGATGATCGGGGTAAGGTTAAGCTGTCGATGAAGCGGGTTGATCAGGAAACCGGCGCTGATTTGGATGCGGCAGAAGCCGAAGCCGAATAATCATATCTTTCCGACTATAAAAATTCGGGCCCGGCGGAAACGCTGGGCCCTTTTTTGGTTTATTTACCTTCGGGGCTATTCCCCTCGGGAGGTACCGCAACGGCGTTGAACCCGCCATCAACAAAATGCGTTTCTCCGGTTACGCCTGAAGACAGGTCTGAAATCAGATATAGACCCGATTTTCCAACCTCATGAATATCAGGATTGCGCCCCAAGAGAGACGATTCTTCCGAATGTCTATAGATATGACGTGCCCCCGTAATAGCAGCGCCCGCCAGTGTTTTCATCGGGCCAGCGGATAGCGCATTGACCCGGATATTTTGCCCGCCAAGATCAACAGCAAGATATCGAACCGATGATTCTAGCGCCGCCTTGGCAACACCCATGACATTATAATTCGGCGAAATGCGTTGCGCACCGATATAGCTGAGCGTCAGCAATGCGCCGCCATCCGGCATCATCGCCCGGGCAGCCTGCGCGGTTTCAGTAAAGGAAAAGGCCGAGACAAGCATGGTGTCATTAAAATTCTTGCGGCTAGTGTTCATATAGCCGTCCTTCAACTCAGACTTGTCGGAGAAGGCCAGCGCATGCACAACAAAATCAATCTGGCTCCAGCTTTTCGACAACCACTCAAAGCTTTCGGCAATCGCGCCTTCATTGGCGACATCACATTCGACCATCAGGTCTGATCCCACAGATTCCGCAAGAGGGCGCAATCTTTTGCCAAACCCCTCCATCTGATAGGTGAATGCCAGCTCGGCGCCCGCATCTGCCGCCGCCTTGGCGATACCCCACGCGCTGGATCGCTCATTTGCGACGCCCATGATCAGGCCCCGCTTTCCGGCCATAATTCCCGAAGTCATGTCTCAGTTCCGCCCCAGTTCCGCCTCAGTTCTAGGTCCATTTCTTTAGAGCCAACGTCGCGTTTGTGCCCCCAAAACCAAATGAATTCGACAACGCCAAGTTAATCTGGACCCCGTCAACGCGGTTGGTCGGCACTGGAATATCACCGATCGCTGGATCAGGGTTTTCGATGTTAGCCGATCCCGCAATAAAGCCCTCTTTCATCATAATCATCGTATAAATAGCTTCTTGCACACCCGTTGCCCCCAGCGAATGTCCGGTAAGTGATTTGGTTGATGTCACAGGTGGTAGATAGCCGCGCGGCGAAAACACCTCACGAACGGCGTCCAGCTCTTTGACGTCACCGACGGGCGTTGATGTGCCGTGCGCGTTGATATAGTCAACTTTGTCCGTCAATGCCTCGCCATTAAACCCGGCAAGTGCCAGCTCCATACACCGCACCGCACCCTCACCCGACGGGGCAACCATATCATGGCC
>CALLKZ010000018.1:0-28645 GCA_938082345.1 uncultured Alphaproteobacteria bacterium | reverse complement strand
AAAAAATAATGTTGGCACCACGATGGATGCCAACATTCTGATTTTGAGGCCTATTAGAAGCTGCAATCTTTGGCGTAGGCATCGCCATGATTTTCAAAGACAGTCTCAATAATCTTTGTTGTCACCACACCATCAGCATCTTTAACGGCTTCACGGAGATAAAAGTTCTGCACCGGGAAATTGTTGCTATTCATCTGCAAAGGCCCTCGGGTTGTTGGGATGTCCCCAGATGCCAGAACAGCACGCATTTTTTCAGCATCAGTGCTGCCCGACTTTCCAACCGCGTAATCGATTGCAAGCATGGTGTCATAAGCTTGAGCCGCATAGAACGAAGGATATCCGCCAAACTTCGCCTTATAATCAGCAACGAATTTCTTATTAACGGCGTTGTCTAGATCAGGCGACCATGTCTGTGTGCTAATCGTGCCAAGCGCGGAATCTTTAAGTGCTGGAAGCGAGACACCGTCTACAGAGAAAACTGTGTACAACTTACTGACTTCACTCATGCCAGCCTGTTCCCACTGCTTGATAAAGTTGATCCCCATTCCACCAGGCTGGAAGATGAATGTTGCTGGCGGCTTTGCCGCACGAAGCGTGGACAATTCAGCTTGGAAATCAGTTTGACCAAGCTTGGTGTAAACCTCGCCAACAATCTCACCGTCGTAAAAACGCTTGAAACCGGAAAGCATATCTTTGCCAGCCTGATAGTTTGGTGCAAGCAGATAAGCCGCCTTCACACCAGCATTTTTCATGTACTCACCCATTGCCTCAGGTGTCTGGTCATTCTGCCAAGACATCGAAACAAAATTCGGGTGGCATTCGCCGCCAGCGATTGGCGATGGACCAGCGTTCGAGCTAATCAAAAGCGTGTCTGCGCGTGTTACTTGCTTGTGAACCGCCATCAATAGATTTGACCAAATAATACCCGCAACAACATCAACCTTATCGCTCTTGATAAGACGGTTTACCAACTGTTTGGCAACATCGGGCTTGCGCTGATCATCGGCAAAGATAATCTCTGCGTCCATCCCGCCAAGCTTGCCGCCCATATGCTCCATGGCAAGATCGACAGCATTTTTCATCTGCGCTCCAATAACGCCGCCGCCACCTGTAAGAGTGGTCATATAACCAACCTTAACAGTATCTGCGAAAGCGGCACTAGAACCCGCAGCAAGTGCCGCAGACATCGCTGCAGCAATCAATTTGGTTTTCATTTTTTAACTCTCCCAAAAATTTCTCTTAGTGTGAACCACCTAAACACACTCTTGAATGTTCTGTAAACAACGCTATCAGGCAATTTGCCGCTAGTTTGAAGGTTTCAATTTGAAACGCTGAATTTTGCCGGTCTGCGTCTTTGGCAGGTCATCCGCAAAGATCACCGAACGCGGATATTTGTTCGGAGCGATCGTTGCTTTAACATGGTCTTGCAACTCTTTGATCAGCGAGTCGCCTGGTGTTGACCCGCCGCGAAGAACGACATGCGCCTGCACAATGGCACCGCGATCTTCGTCGGGAACGCCAATCACCGCGCATTCAGCAACCGCGCTGTGCGAGAGCAGCGCCGCCTCAACTTCTGGCCCGGCGATATTATATCCCGACGAGATAATCATATCGTCATTGCGTGCGGCAAAACGAAAATACCCATCCGCGTCCTGCGAAAAGCTATCGCCGGTAATGTTCCACCCATCGACCACATATTCGCTCTGCCGCTCACCACCAAGATACCGGCATCCCGTTGGCCCGCGAACCGCCAGCCGGCCAATCTCGCCAACCCCGACTTGCTTGCCGTCAGGGCCAACCACCTGCGCCTCATATCCGGCAACGGGCCGCCCCGTGCTGGCCGGAGCATGGTCATCAAAACGGTTGCTGATGAAAATATGTAAAAGCTCGGTGGCACCAATACCGTCTAGCATCGGCTTACCGGTTTTTTCGATCCAGTCATTATAGACTGGCGCAGGCAATGTCTCACCGGCCGAAACGGCAGCGCGAAGCGAGGATAAATCAGCCCCCTGATCCATTGCTGATAACATCACCCGATACGCCGTCGGCGCGGTAAAGCAAACCGTCGCCCGGTATTGTTCGATCATTTCAATCAGATTTGGTGGCGCCGCATTTTCCAGCAAAATTGCCGCCGCTCCGAAGCGCAGCGGAAACACCGCCAGACCCCCAAGACCAAAGGTAAAGGCAAGCGGCGGCGAGCCGATAAAGATATCTTTGGGCGTAACGCCAAGCACTTCGCTGGCATAGCCATCAGCAATAATCAAAAGATCGCGGTGGAAATGCATAGTGCCTTTTGGCTCGCCAGTAGACCCCGACGTAAATCCGATCAGCGCCACATCGTCGTTCGATGTTTGCACCGCGTCATAATGAACCGGCTTATCCAATGCCAACCGGTCAAGCTCGGCATCATGACTTGCAGTGCCATCAAACCCGACAACAGTTTTGAGAAACGGGCTATTCTTGGCACAGATGGTCAGCTCATCCATCAGCCGAGTATCGCATAGTGCATAGGAAATTTCGGCCTTCTCAACATATTTGGCCAGCTCACCAGCCCGCAGCAGCGGCATCGTATTGACAACAACAGCACCGATTTTTGTTGCGGCCAGCCAGCAGGCAACCATCGCCGGATTATTGGCCGAGCGGATTAGGACACGCGCCCCCGGCTTAATACCAAGATCATCAACCAGCGCATTTGCCAGACGGTTCGTCCAGTCGGAGAGTTCTTTATAGGTGCGCCGCCGCCCGTTGCCGATCAGCGCCACATGATCACCGAAGCCTTTTTCAACCATGGCATCAGTGAGTTCAACACCGACATTCAGCCGGTCTTCATAGGCAAATTTATCAAGCAAAAAGTCAGGCCATAGCGATACATCTGGTAGATTATCACGCGCAAAGCTATCTATATGGGCAGAAGTAAGCACCTAAAAATTCCTTTCCACGGTTGAAAGTTATTCCAAGAATTTAGGTCGCCAGAACCGCTGTCGCTTCAATTTCGATGCGCGCATCATCTTCGACCAGTGCTGAAATTACCACCATCGTCATCGCCGGAAAATGATACCCCATCACCTCGCGGTAGGCAGCGCCAACCTGACGCTGGTTCGCGACATAATCCTGCTTGTCGGTAACATACCAGGTCAGACGGGCAATATCGGATGCTGTTCCGCCGGCGGCCTCAACCACATCCAGAATATTACGAAGGCATTGCTTCATCTGGCCGATGAAATCATGGTGCTCGAAAACCTGCTCGGTGTTCCAGCCGATTTGACCGCCAACACACAGAATGCGCCCCTCACCAATCAGTCCATTGGCGTATCCTTTTGGCGGTGCCCATCCTTCGGGCTGAACATTAATGATTGCCATTCGCGGCCTCCCCCTCATCTTACCTATACCTAAATCTAAACTACACCGTTAATCATCGGGCGTTTCGTTCACATAATCAACCAGAACAGCACGAATTTCGGGCGTCCATTGCAGCGATTTCATAGCGTCCAGATCGGTGTGAACAATCGCCGCCTGCCCCGCCAAAACTTCGCGCGGGCCAGCAAATGCGTGATAGTCAAAAGTCACACTCGACTTGCCAAGACGTGCCACCTGCAATGACCAATCCAGCTGATCGCCAAGACGCGCCGGAGATTTGAAATCGAGTTTCGCTGACACTGCCGGAATACCGCGGCGGTCAGTGGCGTGCATCTGGCTGAAGGGCCAGCCTACGACGTCACGGAAAAATATTTCGGTAACGTTATTCATCATCTCAAAATAACGTGGATAGAAGACAATGCCAGCAGGATCGCAATGCTGAAACATGATATCCAGCCGGAGTTGAAAACTAGCCATAACGCGCTTCTCCAAGATAATTTCGATACGTAGCCCAAATCTTCGATTTGATGTTCAAAAACGCACCGCCGTCTCAAAAATCGCCAACCCGAGCCGCAAAAATACACTAGCCGCCTTAGAAATGAATTCAAGTATAATGTTTTAGGCTTGAAATTAATCATGGCCGATGCCACATTTTCTATAGGGAGCCTATTTTGTGCGGTGAAATTGCGTGATCGAGCAAGGGTGTCCGGAAAAATTTAATGGTGTGGAGCATGTGATGAAAATAGCCTGCCTTGGCGGCGGACCTGCTGGTCTGTATTTTGCGATCAGCGTAAAGCTTCGTAACCCAGAACATACGGTCTTAATCATTGAGCGCAATCGCGCTGATGACACGTTTGGCTGGGGTGTTGTTCTGTCTGACGAAACGTTAGCAAATCTGCGCAGCAACGATCCTGTCAGCGCTGAGATGATCCATGAACATTTTGCCTATTGGGACGATATTGCGCTGATCCATCAAGGGGAGCGGCTGGTATCAACGGGCCACGGTTTCTGCGGAATTGGCCGCAAACGTCTGCTGATGCTGCTGCAGGAGCGCGCCACCCAACTGGGCGTTGACCTGCAATTCGAAACCGACATTGATGACATCGACGCGCTGTGCGCGGATTACGATCTGGTGGTTGCTGCTGACGGGGTGAATTCACGCGTTCGCACGCATTTTGCCGATCATTTCAAACCCGAAATTGATCGCCGCGCCTGCAAGTTCGTCTGGCTAGGAACACAGCAGAAATTCGATGACGCCTTCACCTTTATCTTTGAAGAAACCGAGCATGGCTGGGTGTGGGCACACGCCTATCAGTTTGACGAGGACACCGCGACCTTTATCGTTGAATGCAGCGAGGATACCTATAATGCCTGGGGCTTTGATAAAATGTCGCAGGATCAGAATATCGCCGCTTGCGAACAGATTTTCAAAGATCATCTTGGCGGTCACGCCCTGATGTCCAACGCCAAACATCTTCGCGGCTCGGCATGGCTGAACTTCAATCGTGTGCTGTGCGAGAAATGGTATCATCGCAATGTTGTGCTGCTTGGCGATTCGTCCGCCACCGCGCATTTTTCCATTGGGTCGGGGACCAAATTAGCTTTGGAATCGGCAATTGCGCTGGCGGATCTTCTGCATGAGGAAGACCGGCTGGAGGATGCGTTTTCGCGCTATCAGGAAGACCGCCGTCTGGACGTTTTACGGTTGCAATCGGCGGCCCGCAACTCCACCGAATGGTTTGAGGATGTCGAACGCTATCTTCACCTTGATCCAGTTCAACTGAATTATTCTCTGCTGACCCGCTCGCAGCGGATTGGTCATGAAAATCTGCGGGTTCGTGATTCTGAATGGCTGAAATCTGCTGAAATCTGGTTCCAGAAACAGGCTGGTGCAAACGGCATTCACCGCGCCCCCATGTTTGCCCCCTATCAGCTTCGCGATCTACGATTGAAAAACCGGCTGGTTGTCTCGCCGATGGCCCAATATAAGGCCGTCGATGGCACCCCCAATGACTGGCACCTTGTGCATTACTCGGAACGTGCCAAGGGCGGTGCCGGTCTTGTCTACATGGAAATGACTTGCGTGAGCGCCCAAGGCCGAATCACCCCGGGCTGTCCCGGGCTATACACCCCGGAACATGAGGCCGCATGGACGCGCATCGTTGATTTTGCCCATGCCGAAACCGATGCTAAATTATGTATGCAGATCGGCCATGCCGGACGCAAAGGGTCAACCCAACTTGGCTGGCAGGAAATGGATGCCCCGCTGGAGGCAGATAATTGGCCGCTATTGTCGGCGTCAGCAATCGCGTGGTCACCGAACAATGCAGAGCCTAAAGAAATGGACCGCGCCGATATGGATGAGGTCCGCGATCAGTTTGTTGCGTCAACCGAAATGGCCCTTCGCTGCGGCTTTGATATGATTGAGCTTCACGCGGCGCATGGTTATCTGATTTCATCTTTCATCTCACCTATCTCGAATATTCGAACCGATGAATATGGCGGCACCCTTGAGAACCGCCTTCGCTATCCGTTGGAAGTTTTCAACGCGATGCGGGCTGTCTGGCCGAAAGAAAAGCCGATGTCAGTTCGCATTTCCGCTACCGACTGGGTTGGAGATGCAGGGGTCAGCGGTGGTGAAGCGGTGGATATTGCACAGGCTTTCCGCGATGCCGGAGTTGATATTGTTGATGTGTCGGCGGGCCAGACCTCGATCGAGGCGCGCCCTGTTTATGGCCGCATGTTCCAGACTCCGTTCTCTGACCGTATCCGCAACGAGCGCGCCATACCGACCATGGCAGTAGGCAATATTTATGAGCCTGATCATGTGAATTCGATCTTGATGGCTGGCCGGGCCGACCTTGTTTGTCTGGCGCGCCCGCATTTGGCCAATCCCTACTGGACGTTGCATGCCTCGGCTGCATTGGGGGATGATGGTGAAGCATGGCCTGCCCCTTATCATCCGGGCCGTGATCAGCTGGTAAGGCTGGCCGAACGCGGCGAAGGCATCGGCATTCGCGTTTAGGTTTTTATATGGCTATGCTATATTAAATGTGCGGAATCATTGGCGGGGGGGATATCGCGGTGGAGCTATCAAACTGCAAGGTTCTTGTGACCGGCGGCGGCAGCGGACTTGGCAGCGTACTAGCAGAAGATTTTGCCGCGAGAGGCGCAGAAGTTCATATCTGCGGGCGGCGGATGGAACCGCTGCAGGCGGTATCTCAAGTGCATGACAATATTCACGCTCACCAGCTCGACGTGACTGATGAGGATGCGACCAAGGCGCTGTTCGATAGCATCGGGGCAATTGAAATTACCATTGCCAACGCCGGCATTGCCGAAAGCGCTCCCTTGCACCGCACCTCAACAGAATTATGGCACCAGATTATGGCGATTAATCTGACCGGATGTTTCCTGACCTTTCGGAGTGCCTATCAACAGCTTCGCAGTGCTGGCTCAAAATGGGGCCGCCTGATCGCAATCTCATCAATTACCGGCATCTCCGGACATCGCTACGCGTCTGCCTACAGTGCATCCAAACATGGCGTCAACGGTCTGGTAAAATCAACCGCGCAAGAACTCGCCATGACCGGCATCACCGTAAATGCTCTGTGTCCGGGGTATCTGGACACCGAAATGACCGGCCGCAGCATTGATAATATAATGGCCAAAACCGGAAAGAGCAAAGCCGAGGCAACCGCAGTTCTGGGGGATATGAGTCCTCTAGGAAGACTAATCTCACCACAAGAAGTCAGTCAGGCTGCCCTATGGCTATGCGGGCCCGGCTCGGATGCAATCAATGGTCAAACTGTTGCAATCAATGGCGGTGAAGCATGACTCTGCCACCACAACATGGTCAGCATGAGGCCAAGGGCGATACGCATAACGACGCTGTTTCAAAGCATCGGCTGCGCATCTGGCTGCGGTTTCTGGATACTAACAGAACCATGCAAAGCCATCTTCGCACATCGCTTCGCAATGATTTTGACACCACCTTGCCGCGTTTTGATGTTCTAGCAACCTTGGACCGATATCGGGACGGCCTGAGAATGAGCCATCTATCAGCCCATCTGAAAGTATCGAACGGCAATGTCACCGGTATTATCGACAGCCTGATCCGCGAAGGCCATGTCATCCGTGAAGTGTCCCCCGAAGACAAGCGCGCCGCCACTGTGCGGTTGACCAAACGGGGAATCGAACGCTTTGCCGAAATGGCTACATCGCATGAAGAATGGGTCAATAAAATGTTTGCCGGTATGGACAGCGATGATCTTGATCAATTTGCCGGCCTTCTCGATCTTCTGGAGGAGAGATAGAAATGGGCGGTTTTGGAACGCACGAAATGGCGAGTCTTACGCCCAAGCGTTTCGCGTGGAATTTGAAGGATGGCATTGCCAGACTCAATCTTCTCGGCGGTGATCGTAAAAACCCGCTGACCTTTGATAGCTATGCGGAGCTTCGCGATACGTTTCGGTCCATGGCCTATGCCAGCGATGTTGATGTTGTCATTGTCGGATCAAATGAGGGGAATTTCTGTTCCGGCGGTGATGTTCATGACATCATCGGCCCGTTGGTAGGGATGGACATGAAAGACCTCCTCGCATTTACCCGCATGACTGGTGATCTGGTCAAGGCAATGCTGGGATGCGGCAAGCCGATCATCGCAGCGGTTGACGGGGTTTGCGTTGGGGCCGGGGCTATCATTGCGATGGCGTCCGATTTACGCTTGGCGACACCTGCCGCCAAAACGGCGTTTTTATTTACCCGTGTTGGCCTTGCCGGATGCGACATGGGCGCGTGTGCCATGCTGCCGCGAATTATCGGGCAAGGGCGCGCCGCCGATTTGCTTTATACTGGCCGGACAATGAGCGCCGACGAAGGTCATAGCTGGGGGTTCTGGAATGCATTGCATGCGCCAGATGATCTGGATAATGCCGCAACAACACTGGCGCAGCGTATTTCCGCCGGCCCTAATTTTGCTCATATGATCACCAAAACACAGCTGAATGCCGAATGGTCAATGGGACTGGAACAGGCCATTGAAGCCGAAGCGCAGGCTCAGGCAATCTGCATGCAAACCGAAGATTTCAGCCGTGCCTATCACGCTTTTGTCGGGAAAGAAAAACCCGTCTTTAAGGGGGACTGATGGCCGACCGTAGCTTTCTTGACTGGCCGTTTCTTGACGATAAACACCGCCAGATTGCGGCCGCGCTCGATGATTGGTGCCTTGCCAATCTGCCAGCCGACCACACCGATACTGACGCTGCTTGCCGCAGCCTTGTTCGCGCGCTTGGCGAGGACGGTTGGCTGACCCATTCCGCCAATTTGGACCAGCCTGTGCTAGATGTTCGGACTTTATGCCTGATCCGCGAGACGCTGGCACGCCATGACGGTCTAGCCGATTTCGCCTTTGCCATGCAGGGACTGGGGATGGGGCCGGTCAGCCTGTTCGGGGATGATGAGCATCGGCGCTGGCTGTCAGCCACCACTTCGGGGGATGCCATTGCCGGGTTTGCTTTGTCGGAACCTGCCAGCGGATCGGACGTTGCCAATATGTCGACCACCGCCACCAGCGATGGCAATGGCTGGGTGTTGAATGGTGAAAAAACCTGGATATCTAATGGCGGTATCGCCGATATCTACACCGTTTTTGCCCGCACTGGCGAGGGTCCGGGAGCCAAGGGATTGTCCTGTTTTCTGGTTCCTGCGGACACCCCCGGTCTGGAAATTGCCGAGCGCATTGATGTTATTGCCCCGCACCCGTTGGCCCGCCTTCGCTTTAACGAATTGAAGCTTCCCGGATCGGCGCTGATCGGGACCGCTGGCAAGGGGTTTGGGATCGCCATGGCGGTGCTGGATGTTTTCAGATCGACGGTTGGTGCCGCCGCGTTGGGATTTGCGCGCCGCGCCCTTGATGAAGCTTTGGACCGCACCGGCAGCCGTGAATTATTTGGCGCGCCGTTGGCTGCCATGCCTACAGTCCAAGCATCGCTTGCCGAAATGGCACTGGATGTGGATAGCGCCGCCCTGCTGATTTACCGCGCCGCATGGACCAAAGATAAAGGTGCTGCCCGGGTCAGCCGCGAAGCATCAATGGCCAAGCTTCACGCCACCGAAACAGCCCAGCAGGTAATCGACAAAGCGGTTCAACTGCATGGCGGGGACGGCGTGCGAAGCGGGGTTATGGTCGAGCAGCTTTATCGTGAAATTAGGGCGTTGCGTATTTATGAAGGTGCCAGCGAAGTGCAAAAACTGATCATCGCACGCGCGGTGATGGATAACTTCAAAGAAGATCAAGCCCGAACCTAACCCAAGCCCAACCCTAACCCTAACCCTAACCCAGGCCCGAACCTAACCTAAGCCTGAATCGAACCAGATTTAGGCCGACTTCTCCAACGCAAAGGACTGGATGGTTTTCAGCGCGCCGTCCAGCTTTTCACCTTCCGGATCAGCCAACGCGGTACGGATCAAACGGTCGGTCCATTCGGCAGCGTCATTACGCCCCGCCACCAACGCCGCACCCTCAATCACCCGGTCAAACTTACCCAGCCCGCGAGCATGCGTATCGCTGTAGCCTTTAATCAGACGGCGCACGCGCAAAATGCTGACGGCGTGTTCATAATCATGTACCAGAACGTCACTGGCGGCCTTTAACCAGCTATCAATATGCGCCATCTCGCCTTCATGCCGGTAAAGCCCCAGCCGCCAGCGGCGCAATCCTGCCAGTAAATAAAACATCAAAAAGCCGGACAGTTTATCAGAACGCACCCGCCGCCCATGATTAACGCGCCTATCGATAAAACCCACCAGTGACGGGCGCGCCGAAATAAACCTGCCAATGCCGCGCGGCATCAGTGATATAAATTCCGCTGCGCCCGGGTGCACATATTCGGTCACCTGCACCAGCGTATCATCGTTAGCCCCCACCTCGCGGTCGATACGGCCTTGGCGGTTGCCCCGCGTTTTCAGATCGGCAACGCGAATAATATCGTCATAGCAAAACGCATTGGCCAGATATTTGGCAGCCGTTGCGGAAAATGCAAAATCATGGCCGCCGCCGCCATGCTTGCGGTCCAGCGCAACCAACGCTTCCAGACGGTCAAGCCACATCACGCCGTATTTCACATTCTGATAATCAACAACTTTACGAAGACCAGCCTCGGCCATCATGCGGGCAGCATCCGGCATATCAACAATTCGGGCAGAAAGGCTTGCCCATTCTTTCTGCATCTTTGCCGGACCGTTTGGCTTGGTTGGTGATAACCGCGCCTTCTTGCCTAATGATTTTTGAGTCGTAGGTCTCTGGCTGGATTCGGGCCTCTGGCTGGATTCTGATTTTTCGCCAGCTTGTGATGCAGCGCGCTTTTGCGCGGCTTCGAAGGCGGCCAATGATGCGGCAACCCCGCGTCCCGATCTTGTGACCGTATCGCGGAACTGCTCAATCGTGAATGGCAGCGCTCCGGCCCCGCATAGCGCCCCGAACAGGCTGGCCGAAATCATCGTGCCGTTTTCCTGTGCGATGGTCTCCATATCAAATGCCACGATGCGGTGCGCCATTTTGCGGGCGGCATCCAGCACCTCTTCGTCATTGGCGATTTCGTTGCCCGGCGCTGTTTTTTCAGACGTAGCAAGGGCGCGGTGCGACGAGGCAATCAGGACCGTTTTATCGGGCGTGACAAAGCGGCGTATCATTGCCCTTCCCGCCTCCATCCACTCAGCGGCAATCAAAATATCAACATCGCCCTCAACAGGGGCTAGGGAAAACACCGGTGTTTTTTTTGTCTTTTCCATCATTTCAATATAGTAAATTGTAGCGCCGGTTCGCTGCGCAACACCCGCAACCGATGTGGCCTGCGCGTTGAATCCGTTGGACTCGGCAAGATCAATCACCCAGTTGCTGAGAACGCCGCCGCCCTGACCCCCAACAGCCATAATGGCTAGCTTGATAATTTTATCGGCACTTCCAGCGCTCATCAGCTTGCCTCGCCTGCCAGTGGTCCACCCCCGGAACCGCCTATATCCTCTGACCAAGTCAGGCGGCGTTTTGCGCGGCGTGCCTGTAACCAGCCGATAGCAGCGCGGCGCATTCCGGCCATCGTTTTTTCCAACCATCCCGGATTATACACCAGATCCGCTTGATAAAATGACGGGCATAGAACCGCAGCATCGGCAACTTCGCCGCAATTACCGCAACCAACGCAGGTCTGATCAATATAGGCAACCGGATCGTCACGCAGCGGATCATCCAGCGTTTTTAGTGTCAATGAAGGACATCCCGACAACCGCATACAGGCATGATCCCCGGTACAGACATCCTCATCAACACCGAATTTTGGCTTAACGATTCGAACCCCATCGCCGATCGCCTTTTTCAGGATCGGCTTTTCACGACGTTGCCGGTTCAGCATACATTCGGACGAGGCGACAATGACCTTGGGCCCTTTATGATCGGTGGTTAGCGCCTCGGTCAGCGTATCGCGCATTTTGGTAACGTCATAGGTGTGGTTAATCTGACGAACCCACTCCACGCCAACGCCTTCAACGGCTTTGGTAATCGGATGTTGTGTATTGCGTGAGGCGCTATCAGCCCGTGAGGACAGAATATCCTGTCCGCCGGTCGCTGCTGAATAGTAATTATCAACGACAATGGTCACACCATCGCCCCGATTATAAACGGCATTTCCAATAGAGCTGTTCAGGCCATTATGCCAGAAACCGCCATCACCAATGATCGACAATGGCCGTTTTGTTCCATCACCGCCATGAAACGCAGAATTGGACGCCGGACCCAACCCATAACCCATCGTGGTTCCGCCTATGTTAAACGGTGGCAGGGACCCAAATAGATGACAGCCAATATCGCCGGCTACTTGAAACGTGCCGTGCTCGGCCTGAGCAAGTTTAATGGCGGCAAAAATCGGCCGCTCGGGACAGCCGGTGCAAAACCCAGGAGGGCGCATCGGCACAGTCTTGGAAAGGTCAGGCATATCAGCATCGCCCGAAGGTTCATTCGGGGCGCGCCGATTATCAGGCAACATATGCGGGGCGGCCTTTGCCAGAAACCCAGTGATCCCGTCCAGCATTACCTGACCTGTATATTCACCGGCCATCGGCAATACGTCCTTACCAGAAATCTCAACGTTCGATTTTGCCTTATGTAGAAGGGCGCGCAAGGCTTCCTCGATAAAGTCGGGCTGGCCTTCTTCGATCACCAGAACCTGATCCTTGCCTTTGCAGAACGCATAGAACTCGTCCGGTACCAACGGATAAGTGACATTCAGCACATATAGCGGGATTTTACTTTCACCATATAAATCAGCCAGTCCCAAACGCTGCAGCGCACGAATAACGCCGTTATACATACCGCCCTGCAGAACGATGCCTATGCCGTCTTTGGACTTGGCATCCGCCGGACCAAAATGCTCATTAAGCCCATGCTCTTTGATATAACGGATGGCAGCCGGTAGACGTTTTGAATATTTTTCCTTTTCGTGAATGTAGGAGGCTGGCGGCAGTACAACGCGCGCGGTATCGCGGCGCGGATTGGCCAGCGCGTCTTTAACGGTAAATTCGGGCCGCTTATTATCGGAAGCGATAAAGCTGCCATGGACGTGACAACTGCGGATACGCACTTCCAGCATCACCGGTGAATTTGATGCCTCGGACAGCTGAAAGCCATGTTTGACCGCCGTCGTAATCGAAGGCAAATTGGGACGCGGATCAAGCAGCCATATCTGAGATTTCATCGCGAACGCATGGCTGCGCTCCTGCATGATCGAGCTGCCTTCACCATAATCTTCACCGACGATGATCAGCGCGCCGCCCAAAACCCCGCCTGATGCCAAATTAGCCAGCGCGTCAGAGGCGACGTTCGTGCCGACAGTGGATTTAAACGTGACCGCGCCGCGAATCGGATAATGAACAGACGCCGCCAACGTGGCAGCCGCCGTTGCCTCCGAAGCCGACGCTTCAAAGCGAATATCAAGCTCGGATAAAATGTCTTCAGCGTCAGCCAGAACATCCATCAGATGACTGATCGGTGCGCCCTGATAGCCCCCAACGTAACCGACACCATTTTCCAGCAGCGCCTTGGTGATGGCCAGAATACCCTCACCGCGGAACTCTTCACCCGCGCCGATGCGCAGCTGCTGAACTTCCTTTTTAAATGATCGTTCTGCCATGGTTTCTCCGTAGCTATTGCAACTGCTTTGCAATTAAATAACCCGAACCCCCGCCAAGTCCGGGTCCAGGATGAGTCGAGGCACCAACATGCCAAAGATTGCGAACATGCGTCGCATGATTGACCGTTGATTTCAGCGGCCTCCAAGCAAAGAACTGATCTAGCCCGCAATAGCCGCCGTAAGGATCGCCATCGACAAGATTTACATTTATAGATGCCAGATCAGCAGGTGATAAAGCGCGTCTGGCGATTATTATCTCATCAAAATTATCAATTTGGGTGCGCAGAATTGCCTCAATGCGGTCCGCCCACGCTTCACGGATATGTTCGCTCCATTTACCATCACTGCCAACCTTAATGCTGCCAGCTGCATCGCCTTTTATATGGCGCGGCGCTTCGGGCATTTGCAGCCACAATATAGCGCCGCCTTTAGGCGCACGCGTAGGATCGAGCGCCGTTGGCTGGCCGACACAGATGGTCGGCACTTCGGGCAACATTCCACGTTCGGCCTCGTTACTGGCTTTCGATACGGCATCCACACCATCGCTAAGATGAATCAGCGCCACATCTTCCAGTCCTGCGGACTTCCATTTCGGCGGGCTTTTCAGCGCATAATGAAGTTGAAAATTTCCTTTGCCATAACGAAAAGCGCTAACCTCGCGCTCAACGCCGTCCGGCACGTCATCAACAAGACGGCCATATAATTGGTGCGGCGTAACCGATGCAATCACATGATCAGCCTTGAAAACCTCACCGTCAGCCAGCCGGACACCAACGGCCCGGCCATTGGAAACCTCAATTGAGGCCACGTCCTGACCAACCCTGACAGCACCGCCATTCGCCTTAATCACGCCCTCGAACGCCGCCACAATCTGCGCCGCCCCGCCTTTGACGATGGGCGCACCCGCTGCCTCTAGCGTAAATGCGATAATCCGCGCCATAGCCCCCGAATAAGCCGCCTCAGGGCCAAGCCCTGTGTGCAGAACCCATGGAGCAAGCGCCGCCATATTAGTGTCATCGGCAAAACTACCATCAAGCCAATGCCGCGCGGTTTGCAATTGCTGGCCAAAAAATGCCTTGGTTTCGGTGATGCCGCGCGACCAGAATCGCCGCGCCAGCATCCACGCCATCTTTCGCGACATCAAAGGTTGACCCAGCATCGCAAACAACAATTCGGCCTCCCCCTCAACCTCGCTTACGGTGCGCTGCCACGCCGCACCATCACCGGCTGCCATTTTTTCGAACGCGGCAATATTGGCCGCACGGTCCATTGCGATAATCTGCGACTTGCCGTTCGGGCGCAACACCGCGGTCGGATGCGGGCTATGGCAAAACTCCAGACCATGTGCGGCAAGATCCTCGGCAAGCTCGCCGTACGCAGGTGATACCAGAAACAGAACAAAGGTGGCTGCCAGCACGTCATGAATATAACCAGGTGCTGTGATTTCATCAGACCGGATGCAACCGCCAGCTCTGTCGTTACGTTCAAAAACAGTGACCTCATGGCCCTTTTTGCTCAGCATTGCGGCCGCGACAAGCGCGTTTATTCCGCTTCCGACAATAGCAATTCTGCTACACGCCATGAGGTCTTAGTCCTGTTTCTAAAATCGTCTTTGCACGCACTTTTATCAGGCAACCAATGCCAATGCTCGGATCGGACTGCCGGTACCATTTTTGATTTTCAATGGTGCTGCGAAAAGGATTGCCCCTTTCGCCGGCAACTCGTCCAGATGGGCAAGGCTCGCCAATCCGTAGCGGTTTGCCTTATGTAGCAGATTATGCGCCGGGAATGGTGGCTCCATACCGCCAGCTGATCCTGCATCGGTTCCGATACATTCATTGCCCCAGCCGATGATGCCTTTCGAAAGCAGATATTCAATGCAATCGACAGTTGGGCCAGGTGAATGTGGTCCGTTTTCGTCCGCGTTCAGGAACATGCCTTCATCATGCGAGCGCTTATACCAGTCAGTGCGCATGACAACCCATTCGCCTTCCTTGATTTCACCATGCTCGGCTTCCCATGCCTGCACACGTTCCGCTGTCAGCAAAAAGTCTGGGTCGGACGCAGCTTCAGCCGAACAATCAATGACATTCAACGGGGCAACAAAATTTTGCGGCGAGATCGAGTCTGTATAGCCGTCTTCGTAATCCTTGCCAGTGATCCAGTGATGCGGCGCATCAAAATGCGTTCCGGTATGCTCACCAAGAACAAGCCAGTTCCACGCAAAAAACGGTCCGTCCTCGTCATATTCCGAGATTTTGTGAATCTCGACTTTTGGGGTGTTTTTAGCAAAATCTTCCGGCAATTGCAGGATCGGCGTATCCGGGCCCAACTCGCCCGAAAGATCAACCACGCGGACTTCGCCGGTAAGAAGCTTTTGCCCCAGATTATCTAAAACTTGTGATGCGCTCATGTTATTGTCTCCCTATCAAAATTCTGGGTTGTTTCCCCTAGCTGTGAAATCAGCATCGCCGGATGCAGTCACCATTTCACTTGGCTCTAGCACCCGAACGCCAAACACACCCACAAGGGCGCCGCAATAGCAATACAAACTGGCAAACCCATTGCCCGCAAGTCTGGAAACTCCAGATTAGTTTAACCCTAAACAAATCTATGCTATTATGTAAACAATATTGGAGGTCTTCCGAAGCCAACAATTGGAGATAATAATGTTTGACGCGATTGTCATTGGGTCGGGGCATAATGGACTAGCCGCAGCCGCCGGACTGGCCGCCAAGGGGTGGAAGGTTGGTGTGTTTGAAGCCGCTGATTCCCCCGGCGGTGCGGTGCGCAGTGCCGAGCTGACCATACCCGGCTTCAAACATGACCTCGCGGCGATGAATCTGTCGCTTTTTGCAGGATCCGCCTTTCATGCAGAAAATGCAGAAACGCTTGCTTCTCACGGTCTAGCGTTCGTCCCGGCGCGCGATTGTTTTGCCACCGCATGGCCTGACGGGCGCTGGCTTGGCGTATCAACGGACGTGAATATAACCGCGGCGCGTATTGGCGGGTTTTCGCAGAAAGATGCAACGGCATGGCGGGCAATGCTCACAGAATTTGGCGAGACGGCCGGTCCGATATTGGCTGTTCTGGGCAGCAGGATGACGCCGCTTTCGCTGGCGCGTACATTATTCTCGATCTGGCGCAAACATGGCAGTAAGCGGCTGTTCAGCCTTGCTAGACTATTATTGCAGTCACCGCGCGCCTTTCTGGATGAGAATTTCGAAAGCCCGCATCTAAAGGCGATGATGGCAGCTTGGGGCATGCATCTTGATTTTGCGCCGGATCAAGCTGGTGGGGCGATGTTCCCCTATCTGGAATCGATGGCGAATCAGGCATTTGGTCTGGTGATTGGCCGGGGCGGAGCGCAAACAATGACCGGCGCGTTATGCGCGATGCTGACCGAAAACGGCGGTGAGTTGCATTGCGGCGCCCGCGTTGCCAAAATCAACACCGCAAATGGCACCGCCACTGGCATTACCCTAGAAGATGGCCGCCAATTCACAGCTTCGCGCGCGGTGATCGCCAATGTTCACCCCAAGGCTCTTTTAGCCAATGGGTTTACGCCCGATAAAAATCATAGCAGCCTTCTTGATCAGCCCACAGACACGCCTTCATTTGATCGGGCTGTCAGCAAATTTATTTCTGCCCCGGGCACCATGATGCTGCATCTTGCGCTGTCCGACCTGCCAAACTGGCGAGCCGCTGAACTGCGCCGGTTTGCCTATGTCCATCTTGCTCCGTCACTGGACATGATGTCGCTTGCCTATCAGCAGGCCAAAGCGGGATTGCTGCCTAGCGAGCCGGTGCTAGTAATAGGTCAGCCAACAACCATTGATCCGTCGCGTGCCCCCGCAGGCCAGCATACGTTATGGGTGCAGGTGCGCATGGTACCGGCGGTCATTAAAGGTGATGGCCTAACCTCTGGAAAAATTATCGCGGCGCGTGACTGGGCCAACGCCAAAGAACCGATGGCCGAGCGCATACTCGATATCATAGAGAGATATGCACCCGATTTGCGCGCGCGAATTCTGGGATCAACAATTGTTTCGCCACTTGATCTTCAGGCCGGGAATGCAAATCTCGTGGGCGGCGATCAGATTTCAGGCTCGCACCATCTGGCACAGAATTTCCTGTTCAGACCAGCCGCCGGATTCGCCGATGGCAGCACTCCGATTAAAAAGCTTCACCTAGTTGGCGCATCCGTCTGGCCTGGAGCCGGTGTGGGCGCTGGCTCTGGCTACCAATTGCTAAAACAGCTTGCGAAATAGCAAGCTCAGATAGGATTTGCAGTCATTTAGCCGAATCAGAAAATAGGCGATCCTGCATTCCATCTCATAGACCTACTTATGGTCTGGAATTAAACTCGATCTATTATCGTGATTGGCAACAATCCGACTTGACTTGTTTTAAGCTTGAAGCTTTCATTTATCACTAAATATGCATAATAGTGTTTCGTTGGTGATAATGAGGAAGTGTTTCGAAAAGATATTTCGGACAATTATCAAAGATAGCGATAACATCGTAAACTAAACCGCGCGAATCGTTCCATCTATGGGAGAAAGTCATGACATTAAAAATGAAACGCCGCACGCTTCTTGGTTATGGAGCTGCGTCAGCATCAATCGGTTTGCTTGGCATACCCGGATATGTGGCCGCACAGACCAGCGACCTCACCATTGCCTATAACGTCAACCTGCCATCTTGGGACCCCACAGTGGGCCCATCAGCGGTGAACCCGACGATTCAGGGGCTGTATCAGTCAGTTTTTGATCAGTATATCGCACAGGAACCTGATCTCAGCTTTTCACCCGGCCTTTTAACCGGCTGGGGCTGGAATGCTGACAAAACGAAAATCGAAATGACCGTGCGCGAAGGCGTGACCTGGCACGACGGATCACCGTTCACCGCCGAGGATGTTGCGTGGTCACTGCAACGTGCAGGCGACGCTGCGACCGGAAATCCGATCCAGTTCGTCTGGTCCAAAATTGGTAATATCTCCGCTGACGGCAACAAAGTCACCGCTGACGTGCTGGCCTATGAGCCAACGCTGTTCAAATGGATGTCTTTCCTGACCGGATATGTAATGCCGAAAGCGTATTTTGAAAAAGTCGGTGCCGAAGGTTTTGAGGCTGCGCCGATTGGTACTGGCCCCTATATGGTCGAAAAGTTTGAGCGCAATGCGTTCATGCGCCTGAAGGCCAACCCGAACTATTGGGGCGGCAAGCCTGCTTTTGAAACTGTGACAATCAAGTTCGTCGCGGATGCGTCATCGAGAGTTGCCGAGGTTGAATCTGGTGCATCGCACATCACCATGGAAATTCCTTATGAGGAATATGACCGCCTTCGTAAAAAGCCAAATCTTGCCGGTGTGACCACTCCGGTGTCGGATATCGGCATGATTTTCCTTAACGATATCGACGTGATGACTGACCGGAACGTGCGTCTGGCAGCCCATCATGCGATCGACAAAGAAACCATTATTTCGCGGTTGCTGTCAGGCTATGGTGTGGCTATTGATACGCTGCAAACGCCTGAATATTCGGCCTATGATTCGTCGATCAAGGTTGGCTACGATCCTGAAAAGGCAAAGCAATTGTTGGCAGCATCTGGCTATAGCACCGATAATCCGGTGAAGTTCAAAATCCAGACGACTCGCGGTTTTAAGCCGAAGGATTATGAAATGATCCAGGCCATTGTTGGTTTGTGGCGCAGGGTTGGCATCGAGGCCGAAATTGAGGTCTATGAAATTGCCAAACATTACGAGCTTCGTGCCGCCGATACGCTGGCGCCTGCTGCGTTTTACAACTGGGGTAATTCGATCGGTGATCCGGCAACTTCGACCGGTTTTGCGATGTTCGGCCCCTCACCGCATTCGGTGTGGGACGGTCAGGACATCATCGATATGATCGGGCCACTTTGGGGCGAGCCGGATGAGGCCAAGCGCATTGCCGGATATCAGGCTGTCGATCGCAAGATTGCCGAGGAAGGATACGTCATTCCTTTGCTTCAATATGTTCAGCCAATCATCCATTCGGCCGATATATCTGTCGTTCCGCACGTATCCGGGGCCTTGCACGCACACCGCGTGAAGCCCGCCTAACAAAGAGGGCCAGCCTAACAAGAAGGGCCGCTTCACACGGGTCGGGCCGGCTCCTAAATCATATCGCGGGTGGCGGTTCATACTGCCACCCGCCTTTCATTTGAAATATTCCCCGGGTGATTTATTAAGTATATTTCCTGAACCAAAAACGTGATGGGATGCCAAAACGCCACATGTCTTTGCATGAAGCTTTAATTAGATTTATTACCACACTGGTAACGCTGTTTGGGGTTGCCCTTGTGGTGTTCGTGGTCATTCGCGTTGCCCCGGGCGACCCCATTTCGATGATGCTGCCGCCCGGTGCTAGCGAGGCCGATATTGCTTTGCTGCGCAAGCTCTACGGGTTTGATAAATCCATTGCCGAGCAGTTCATCATCTGGCTAACTTCCGTGGTCAGAGGCGATTTTGGAACCTCAATTTCATTGCGGCAGAATGTTCTGATGATCGTTTTGGGCCGCTTGCCTGCAACGCTGGAGCTGGCTATTTTCGCCCTGTTGCTCGCGGTGCTAATTGGCGGCTGTCTTGCTGTTCTTGGAACATTACATCGCGGTAAGCGTACCGAGGCAACGATCGACCTTTGGAACGGAATGTCGCTATCAATCCCCGATTTTCTGTGGGGTCTCAGCTTTATTCTATTACTGGGTGTTGCTCTACCGATTTTTCCTGTTTCCGGGCGCATCTCTCCATCGCTGATGATCGACTATACTACAAATTTTTATCTCCTCGAATCGATCATCCGATTTGATGGAACGGTGCTGACCGACTTATTGATGCATATGTGTCTTCCGGCTACGGCGCTGGCATTGCCTCTGGCTGCTGTCATCTCCCAGCTATTGAAACAGTCGCTGAAGGAAGTTGTTGGGAATGACTATGTCATGCTTGCTAGGGCGCGCGGTTTTTCTGAATTATCGGTAATCATGCGCGAGTGTCTTCGCAACGCCGTACTCCCCACGCTGACACTCGTCGGGGTGCAGTTCACCTTTCTGATTGGCGGCACTGTCATTGTCGAAAAGCTGTTCTCTTATGAAGGGCTAGGCAACCTTGCGATTGATGCTGTGATTAACCGTGATCTGCCGCTGATACAGGGTATTGTCATTTTGTTTTCGGTGATTTTCATTGTGATAAATCTACTGGTTGATATGACTTATGTGCTGTTGAATCCGAGGCTTCGCAATGGATAAGAGCAAGCCCCTTTCATGGCGCCTTATCCTACCGTCTGGATGGCTATTATGTCTGGTACTGGCGGCGGTTTTTGCCCCATTAATTACCCCACACGACCCGTTGGCTCAGGATTTATTCCTTGGGAAACTGCCGCCGTTCTGGGAGGATGGCAGTGAAGCTGGATACTGGCTGGGCACTGACACGCTGGGCCGTGATGTGCTATCACGCACAATTTACGGTGCCCGGATTGCCTTGATTGTGGCGGTTCTGGCCAGCGGCGGCGCTTGTCTGATTGGATCGTCGCTGGGCCTTCTTGCTGGGTATTTTGGGGGCTGGACCGACCGCATAATCAGCCGCATCGTCGACATCTGGATGAGCTTTCCGCCAGTGCTGTTTTCAATTCTGCTGGTTGCTGTTCTGGGCACTGGCCTGCATTCGGTGATCATAGCCATTGCGGTGATTGACTGGACCCGGTTTTGCCGTGTTGTCAGGGCCGAGACTATGCAGCAGGCGCGGATGGAATATGTCAGCAGTGCAGTCATCATCGGGCGAACGAAATTCGGAATTCTTCTGGCCGAAGTTGCCCCAAATGTTCTGCCAACAATTGGCGTTTTGCTATCGCTAGAAATGGGAGTCGCCGTGATCGTTGAGGCAATTTTGTCATTCGTCAATTTGTCGATACCGACCGACGATCCGACATGGGGGGGAATGATTGCCGAAGGTAGAACGCAAATCCATTTCGCCCCGTGGCTGTTGATCGTGCCAATGATAACTCTGTTTCTGACTGTTTTATCCTTTTCGCAGTTTGGCGAGGGGCTTAAAGAGCGGTTCGACCCGGTCTTGCGGTGAATTTGATGGCACCGTTTCTTAAAATCGATAATCTGAACGTAACATTGGGCCAGTCCGGCCCGCGCCTTTTGCGTGATGTGTCACTGTCGGTTGAGCGCGGATCAGTGCATGGTTTGGTTGGCGAAAGCGGCGCTGGCAAAAGCATGATCGGCAAGACGATTTGCAACCTGTTGCCACAGCAGATCGTGCGTGCTTCTGGCCAAGTTCTGCTGGATAGTGTGGACCTTGCAACGCTGCCTCCGGCGAAGGCCCGCTATGTTATCGGACAGCGTATTGCCATCATCCCGCAGGATCCTCTGACAGCGCTGAACCCATGCCGGCGTATTGCCGATCAAATGACCGACCGGCTGACCCGAATTCTGGGCTGGGACAATAAACGTGCCACTAAACGCGCGCTTGATCTTTTGCATGAGGTTTCCATCCGTGATCCCGAACGCGTGCTGCGGGCGTTCCCGCATGAGCTGTCCGGCGGCATGCGCCAGCGCGTTTTGATCGCCGCCGCTTTTGCCGCCGAACCAGACCTTATTATCGCTGACGAGCCTACAACCGCGCTGGATGTAACTGTGCAAAAACAGATATTACGCCTGATCGCCAATATGCAGCGCGAGCACCAGACAACTTTGCTGTTCGTCACTCATGACATGGGTGTTGTTGCCAAAATCTGTCAGAGCGTTTCGGTGATGTGGCAAGGCATGGTTGTCTGCGATACCGATGCTGCGAGCCTGTTCAGCACCGACGATATTCATCCCTATGCACGCGCGTTGATTACAGCGACGCCACGTTTTGATAAACCCGATGAATCGCTGCTTCCGGTGGCGGATAATGTGATTGTCGGTTTGCAAAATGAAATCGCTGCTGCGGATGCGAAATGGACCGGGGCAGAGCTATGAGCGAGGTGATGTTCGATGTCCGTGATCTAGTGCTGGACTTGCCCGATATGAACGCCAAGTCAACCTTTGGTGCGACGCCCAAAATCCGCATCTTGAACGGGTTAAGCTTTACAGTTCAGCGCGGCGAGGTCTTTGGCATTGTTGGTGAAAGTGGGTCGGGAAAATCAACATTAGCCCGCTGTCTTGTGCGCCTTTACAAGCCGACAAGCGGTCAGATTCTGTTCGATGGGAATGACGTTGCCTCAATCAGCGACACTGAATTCCTGCCACTGCGCCAGAACATTCAGATGATTTTTCAGGACCCGATGTCATCATTAAATCCGCGGTTGACGATCGGCCAGATCATCGCCGCACCATTAAAGCTTCATCAAGGCTCCCGGCAGTCGGCCACTGATATTCACCTCATGGTAGCGGAGTTAATGACCGCGGTTCAACTTGATCCGGCGCTGGCTGTTCGGTATCCGCATCAGCTATCTGGCGGTCAGCGGCAACGCGTTGGCATTGCCCGCGCATTGGCCCTTAATCCAACCTGTATTGTTGCCGATGAAATTGTATCCGGCTTGGATGTTTCGACACAGGCTCAAATATTGGATTTGCTGCAGAACATCGCAATCAAAAGATCACTGACGATATTGTTCATCAGCCACGATTTATCGATTATTCGCAGGCTCTGTCATCATGTTATGGTGATGCAGTCTGGCCTGATCGTAGAACAAGGTCCAACGCGGCAGATATTCGATAAGCCGCGCCACGAATACACCCGCACACTTTTGGAAGCCATCCCTCTACCCGAGCTTGATAGCAAGTGGCTCACATAGAATTTTGGCCTCCTACTATCAGGCTAGACGCCGGCTTCATGGGCGGCCTTGGTGCGCGCTTTCAGCTCTCGCAGGATAGTCAACTCGTCTATATTCGGCGGTGTTGATACTTCTAAATTCTCGCCAAAACGCACGCTCCATCCACACTTATCCTGCACCATTTCCCGCGTTGTTCCCGGATGCAATCTAGTGACGGTCAATTCGCGCGTCACGGGGTCCGGCTCCCAAACGGCAAGGTCCGTTATCAGCGCCGCCGGGCCAGCGGTTTCAAGCCCCATGCGACGACGATGATCGCCGCCCTCGCCAAAACCAAAGCTGGTAACAAAGTCGATTTTCTCCACCATGCTGCGGAGCGACTGCTTCATTGTCACAAAAACTTTTTGCGACAGGCTGGCAATTTCCGGCGCACCGCCGCCGCCCGGCAACCGCGTTTTTGGAGCTTTATAATCTCCGATAACTGTGGTGTTGATATTGGCGAATTTATCGATCTGAGCTGCCCCCAGAAACCCAACGGTGATATGTCCGCCCTGCAGCCAATAGCGAAACATCTCGGGAACCGGAACCGTTGTAAGCGCGGTTTCACACAACTCACCATCACCGATCGACAGCGGCAAAACATCGGGGGCTGTGCCAATAGTACCGGATTCGTAAATCAGGGTAATTCCGGGCGCGTGAGTCATCCGGGCCACATTGCAGGCGGCTGATGGCGGCCCGATTCCTACAAAACAGACATCATCCGAAGTCAGCATCCGCGCCGCAGCAATCGTCATCATCTCGTCATCGGTAAAGGGGGTGTCCGCGGCATTGGTCATGATTGTCGCCTCCACTGCACGCGGTCCGCAAAGACCGTTTCATCAACATTCAGAACATTCTCTGTCATCCATTGAAGAAACCCTTCGCGGTCGGCCGCAATCTTATCCCACGCCAAATATCCGGCATTGTCGCGCGGGTAATAGCCATGCGCATAAGAGGGATGCGCACCCCCCGGAACAAGGGCGATGGCATCGATCGTCCAGCGCGGCAAAACCAATGCGTTGGGATGGGCGTCGAACGTGTCAACGATTTCCTCAACCGTAACAATCGCCTTTTTTGCCGCCAGAACCGCCTCTTTCTGGACACCGACAATACCTTCGATCAGAACATTGCCGTGACGATCCGCCTTTAACGCATGAATGAACGTCACGTCAGGATTAATCGCCGGAACCGCCGCTAGCTTTTCACCAGTGAATGGGCAGGTAACGCTGCGAATATCGGAATTGACCTCTGCAAGCTCGGCGCCCACATACCCGCGCAGCATCGCAAACGGCAATCGGGACGCACCAGCCTCATAAGCATGCGCCAAGGCGGCATGCGAATGTTCGACGAGATCAATGCGGTGCGGCCAGCCATTTTCCACCGAATCCCGTAACCGGCGCAACAATCCAACGCCGGGATTGCCGGCATATGAAAAAATCATCTTGGCAACACAGCCCATGCCGATCATCTGATCGTAAATGACGTCGGGCGTCATCCTTACCACGGTCAGATCACGCCGGTTCTGGCGGATAACTTCGTGCGCCGCCGCAAAGGGCATTAAATGCGTAAAGCCTTCAAATGATACCAACATCCCGTTTTCGAGATAGGTTTCAACCGCCTGTTTCAACGCCATAAACTCAGCCATCACTCAGTCCCAAAATTCCATGACGGCCTACCTAAGCGCAGCCTTAGCGGTAATGCAACCTTTGCACGCGTTCCGGCATTGAAATATCAAAGCTGCCGCTACTTTCTTTTTGCACAAGCTGACGAGCCATGCATGATAGCAATATGGCTCTAAATTGTCGGCCAAATAGCATCGACCACGTCAGGAGAATTTCGACATGGCATCAAAATTGGCTTCAAAATCTGGCAAGCGTCCAAATATCCTGCTGTTCATGTCGGACAATCAATCAGCAGATTTTCTGGGAAGCTATGGCAATTCCGAAGTAAAAACACCGGCCTTAAACGCACTGGCAAAGGGCGGCACGAAATTCACCAATGCCTATTGTGTTAATGCGATGTGTTCGCCCTGCCGTGCATCAGTTCTTACCGGCCTGATGCCCTCCGCGCACGGAATTCATACATGGCTGGATGATGGACTGGAGGCACAATGGCCTGATCGCTGGAACGCTATTGGTGAATTTAATGCCCTTCCGGATCAGTTGAAGGCTGCTGGCTATACCACCGCGCTGATCGGGAAATATCATCTTGGCAAGGCATGGCAGCCGCCATCGGCTTTCGATCATTGGGTGACATTTCCGCATGGCCATACGGTCAGCTTTTATGGCAATCGCATGATCGAAAACGACGAGAATTATGTCTTTGAGGGTCATTCGGTTGATTTTTTCACCGATAAGACGGTGCAGTTTCTAAGCGATCAAGAAGGCAGTGACACCCCGTTTTTTGCCTTTGTTCCCTTTAACGGCCCCTATGGTCACTGGCCGGCAATTCGCGGGCGTGCGGCGAATGAGTTTGCCGCGCTTTATGATGAAACACCGTTATCCTCGGTCCCGCGTGAGGGCGTTAATCAACGGGTGATTGACCGATATACCCAGCGGGTTTTGGAAGCAGGTCAGGCCCCGCATGAGCGCTTTGCGGGTCCGTTAAGGCTGCCGAACGATACCGACAGCCTGCGCAATTACTTTTCACAAACGTCGCTTATAGATAAAGGGGTTGGCCGTATTTTGGCGCAGTTGGAGGTCAGCGGATTTGCTGAAAACACCATCGTTATCTACACCGCGGATCACGGATTCTCGCTTGGCAATCACGGCATCTGGGGGCATGGACTTGCGGCCTGGCCATCGTCAATGCTGCGACCAAGCTATAACATTCCGCTGATTATGCGGGGCCCGGGAATCGCCGCCGCAACATCTGACAAGCTGGTCAGCCAGTTGGACCTTGCCAATACCCTGCTTGACGCAGTTGGTGCGCCGGGTCTCGGCGGGCCCCGAACCGATAGCCGCGCAATTGATTTGGACAATCCCCGGCACGCCCATCGTGGCGCTTTATTTATGGAGCAGGAGGAAAGCCGTGCCATTCGCACGGCAGATAATCTCTATATTGAACGCTTCACCCACCCCGGCGTTGATCCGTTGAAAAGCGAGCTTTATGATCTGCACAGCGATCCAGAAGAGCGGATAAATCTTTGTGATCCACAAAACTGCGGCGATGATGCGCAGATGGTCATGGCCAATTTATCAACACAGCTTCAGGATTATTTCCGACAGCATAGCGATCCGAAGCGTGATTTATGGGCTGGCGGAACACCGAAATCCAACATCACCAACAGTTCTTTTTGGCAGGCGGCATGGGGTGATAAATGGGGCTGCACATTCTAAGGCGGGCCACGATCTCCAGAAATCCATATCACAGCACGTCTTATGTCACTGCAAGTCTCTGGTAGGGATTGGAATGTTGGTCTATCCTCTAAAGTCACAATAGCCAGAAGGCGCCGCCAAAGAGCGCCTAATCTGATCCGGCCCGCATTGAGGAAATCTATGACATGAGCAAGTTTACCGGTAGGGAAAAAACAGCTTTTTATCAATCCGAGGCGTGCTTTTGGCATACCACTGGAGAGGCTGCATTGACCGCCCCTGTTGGCGGCTGGATTCAGCCAATGGCTGCTGGCGGACATGCCGAAAGCGCCGAGTCAAAGCGGCGCATGCGCAACCTCATGGAAGTCTCTGGGCTGATGCGCAATCTCGATGTGCTGGATGCAGCTTGTGTTGACGATGATGAAATGCGCCGCATTCACACCGCTAGCTATCTGGATGAATTTAAGAAGTTGAGCGATGAAAAAGGCGGCCTTCTTGGTATTTCGGCGCCGTTTGGCCGCGGTTCATTCGACATTGCCCGCCAGTCTGCGGGGCTGGCCCGTGACGCCCTGACTAATGTATTGAACGGGACGCACGTCACGGCCTATGCCCTGACCCGTCCACCCGGCCATCATTGCCTGCCTGATCAGGCGATGGGGTTTTGTTTGCTGGCGAACATTCCGATTGCCATTGCAGCGGCCAAAGCCGCCGGTCTAGCTGAACGTTTTTTTGTTGTCGATTGGGACGTTCATCACGGCAACGGTACCCAGAGCATTTTCTATGATGATCCGAACGTGCATACATTATCATTGCATCAGGCGAATATGTTTCCGGTTGGCTATTCCGGCCTGGATGAACGCGGTAACGCAGCGGGCGAAGGCGCGAACACCAACATTCCCTTGCCAGCTGGATGCGGTCATGCGGCCTATATTCACGCCATGCAGCGCATTGTGCTACCGCAAATTGCGCGCTTTAACCCGGATGTGATTATCATTGCCTGCGGTCTGGATGCCAGCCATGTAGACCCGTTGGCGCGGATGTCGTGCCTGTCCAGCACGTACGCCGAAATGACTATGATGATCACTCATGCCGCAGCGGTGCATTGTGGCGGCCGAGTAGTTGCCATGCATGAGGGCGGCTATTCCGAAGCCTATCTCCCCTTTTGCGGACACCGGGTTATTGAAGCTCTTTCCGGCATTGATACCGCCTTGGAAGACCCCTTCTTACCGAATTTCGTAAAACAGCAACCGACAGAAAATCAGGTGCGCTGGCAATGCGCCCAGATTGACGAAATGGCTGAGGCATTAGGTCTCTAACCTATCGCCAAGGCCGCTGGCCCAGCTGCCAGCATGAAACTGGCGCCAGATTAGAAAGGCGCCAAACCACGCGGTTATGCTGACGATTATCCAGATTAGGTAAAGATTATACGCGCCGCTGATCCACAGTAACACCAGCACCGGAAATTCAAACATCAGATACATAACCGTTGTTGCACGAAGCGACGGGCCGTTGCGTCCAGCCCCTTCAAACACACCAATAAACATCCACATCAGGCCAAGGCCAATATTGGCGACTGCCATAAACCGCAGATATGTGACCGCTGCATCAATCGATTGCGGGTTTGATGTAAAACCGGAAACGATTATTGGTGCTAGTAGAATCAAAGCCGCCGACATCAAAGTCAGCGCGCCCAGAATAACGGCAATTACCCAAGTGATACCGTCCCAAACTGCCTTCGGATCTTTGGCGCCGATAGCCTGACCCACCGCCACCGATACGCCCAGCGAAAGGCCAACATTTATAAAAAACAAAAACCCGTAAATCCGGGCACCAATGCCAAAACCATCACTGACAGCGCTAGGAAAACTTGCAACCAGCGCCGTTAGAAAAGCCAACTCGCTATTATAAAGAACAACTACCCCTGCCGCTGGCAGTCCAATGGTCAACAGCGGCCAGT
>CALLKZ010000017.1:0-4622 GCA_938082345.1 uncultured Alphaproteobacteria bacterium | reverse complement strand
TCCATCATGGCGATTGTGTAGTTCGAAATACCAATATGCTTGGTATATTCTTTGGCATGTGCCTGTTGCAAAAGATCTAGTGCAGCCCCGTTATCGCCATGTTGATCCGGCCAGTGCAAAAGCAACATATCAACCTGATCGAGTTGCAAATCGGCTAGGGATTTTTCCACTGACGGGATAAATCTGTCGGCAGCAAAATTGCTTGGGCTGACCTTTGTGGTAACAAAAACATCATCGCGTGCCAGCGCCATATCCTTTAGGCAAGCACCGACATCAACCTCGTTCTGATAAAGCTGGGCGGTATCAAAGCTGCGATATCCAATCTCGGCCGCTGAAATCATTGCTGCGTGTAGCGCTTCGCCGCGAAGGGGAAAGGTGCCAAAACTGACAGCGTGACCGGCATCAAGATAAACGTTCATGCTCGATATCCTATCTGTAGACCTTAAGTCTCGTAGCCCATTTGACTACGGCCCAAAGGTGAAAGCATTTCTAGGGTGAAGCGTCCGGAGAAGTCGACCTCATAATCCTCGGCAGCAAAGTCCGGAGAGCTTTTTCCAGCTTCGAATGCAGGTTGCTGTTTTGACAAAAAGGCACGGTTTTTATCGCAATCCGGCGCGGCGCCGATATACATCACATTGCTATAGCCGTCGCCGGAATGTTTGTCTTCCACGCCGTGAATAACGTCGGGGTGCCACCATACCGTGTCACCGGCTTCAACAACCGGAATGGGAACATAGGCGCGCAGCAGTTTGGCATGATATTCGGCGCTGACGGTCAGAGCGCGGCTTGGTGCAGCACCGCATAGCGCGTCATCCGGAACATCATCTTGCAGGGCGCGCAGAATCATCCATCCCATGGCGTCAGCGATCGGCACCAGATTCAAGGTGCCATCGCCCGGCCCTTGACGGCTAAGCGCGGTCCATCCCTGATAGGTTCTAAACATAGAACAGACGGCAGGCGATGGAATTTCCTTAGTCGTTGTCCGAAAGGCCGCGTCAAACGGATCATAGGCCGCAATATCACCTGCAAGAATATGGCGATAGACCTCTTGATAGCCACGATCAATCCAGCGTTCAACAGATCCGCCATCCACATGAGGACTAAGGCCAAGCGTATTGTCGCCGGGCTCACGCTGGCGCATTCGGTCGGCATAAAGGCATTCTTTGTCGGGATTGAATTCCGCGCCATTTGTAGATTCAAACCGCCAAAGCCGGTTCAGCCAGCGCCGCACATCTGCCAGTTCCTGAGACGTGCGAGCTTCCATTTGGGCCATTGACCAATACAACCCAAAAATCTGCGGTTTCGATGAGGAAAGACCGGCGAAATATTTGTCCAACCCGTCCTTTTCCTTCTGCTTTTCAAAATAATCATTGCGTGCGACATAATCCATCAACTCGGTGTTCCATGTCTCGACGCGCTTTTTGTCGAACACGTTACGCACAATTGCCACGCCGCGCTGCTTAACCCGATCACGAAGAGTATCCGCGGCGTCATCGGCAAGATTGGAAATATCGGTGTAGTCACAAACCGGAATTGGCGAGATACCTGCGGCCACCTCTTTTTCTATGGCTACGATTTGCGTCTCAAGGCGCTTATCCATTGCCTCGAAAGCAGCCTTGACATCTATATTTTTGGCACGAATCTCGGCTTTCATCTGGCGGATGGAATCGCGTATTTCGGGCGTCATCGTCTCAGGTATTTTGTTTGCCATCATGTTTTTCCATTCTTGGGTCGGACTTATTTCAACTTCGGGTCACTGACGAAACGATGCCATAGTCCGATGGATTTTCGCAAAATCGCCTTGCCCCTTACCAAGCCCTTATGCTGTTTTATCAGGGCAAAAAAGGGTTTTGAACGCGTTGCAATTTAATGCACTACAATTTAATGCACTAACGGTAATAAAAATGCATTTTTAAACGCATAAAAAGAATAAAACAACAAATCAGAGATATTAAAAACAATAATTATCCATCCTGATTGATTTATCAATATCATCGCGTTATACCCAGCGAACAACAAAAATACATACTTAGTTACATTTCGGGAGGAAAATATGAAAAAGACAATTACTGCGCTCGCTATGACCGCTATCATGGCAGCGGGAGCTGCCAAAGCCGCTGAGCTTGAAGTTGTTCATTGGTGGACATCTGGCGGTGAGGCTGCTGCGGTTGCTGAATTCGCCAAGGCACTTGACGCAAGTGGCCATAAATGGGTTGACGGTGCGATCGCCGGTGGCGGCGGAACAAACGCTATCCCTGCTGTTGTTTCTCGTCTGCTTGGTGGCGATCCAATGGGCGCAACACAGTTTAACCACGGCCGTCAGACTGAAGACCTTATCCAAGAAGGTCTATTTCTTGATCTGACCGAGTTGTCTGAAAAAGAAGGCTGGCGCGATTTTGTTTTCCCAGGCTCACTTCTCGATGCATGTACATATGATGGTCGTCTGTATTGTGTGCCGGTGAACATCCATTCATGGCAGTGGATTTGGCTGTCAAACCCTGCCTTCCAAAAGGCGGGTCTGGATGTCCCAACAAACTGGGATGAGTTTGTTGCCTCTGCACCAAAGCTGCGCGCAGCTGGTATTGCCCCGATGGCTGTTGGTGCGCAAGCGTGGCAGTCAACGGGTATGATCACTGAGGTTCTGGCTGTGGCCATTGCTGGTCCAGACACTTGGAACAAGGTGAACATCGACAAGGATGCTTCAGTTGCTGCTGGTCCTGCTTACACAAAAGTATTTGAAGCTGCTGCAACTGCGCGTGAACTGGCCGCTGACATTTCTGTCACCGACTGGAACCTGGCAACTGCCGCTGTTATCACTGGTCAGGCCGCTGCTCAGATCATGGGTGACTGGGCGCAAGGTGAATTTGCTGTTGCCGAGCAGGTTGCTGGTAAGGATTACAGCTGTCTTCCAGGTCTGGGTGTGAACCCTGTTCTGTCGCTTGGTGGTGATGCGTTCTACTTCCCAAAGAACAAGGATGCAGAAACAACAAAGGCCCAGCTTGAGCTGGCGTCCCTGATGATCTCGAAAGAGGTTCAGGTTAGCTTCAACCTCAAGAAAGGCTCGCTGCCAGTTCGTGGTGACGTAAATCTGTCTGCCGCCAATGACTGCATGAAAAAGGGCCTTGGCCTGCTTGCAGACGGCAAGATTCTTGCTGGTGGTAACATTGCATTGTCACGTGACACCATTGGCCAGATTGAAGATCTGATGGTTCAGTTCTGGAATGATACATCAATGTCAGCTGCAGATGCTCAAGCGAAATATGCTGCTATCATTGCTCAGGCCGACTAAATCTTAGGCCGATATTATTTAGTGGGGCCAGCACCATTGCTGGCCTCATTTTGATAAGTAGCAATCGCGTCAGAAAAGGGGAAAGCCATGGCGGACAGTAAACGTCCGAGCATCTTGTCTCGCAATATTTCGTCCAAAATTGCTTCGATACCTATGGCGCTAACTGCGCTGGTTATTTTTATTGGCTGCTCTACATGGACAGTCGTTTATTCATTTACAGGTTCAAAATTACTTCCAAAATTACGGTGGACCGGGCTCAGCCAATATGACCGGCTATGGGGCACCGACCGCTGGATTGTGTCGATCGAAAACCTTGCCATCTATGGCTTTTGTATGCTGCTGTTCTCGATGGTTGTCGGCTTTGTTATGGCCGCCCTTCTGGACCAGCGTATTCGGTTTGAAAATACCTTCAGATCGATCTTTCTCTATCCTTATGCACTCTCCTTCGTTGTTACGGGTTTGACGTGGCAATGGATGCTGAATCCCACTTTTGGCGTTCAAAAAGTGGTGCGTGATTGGGGCTATACCGCCTTTACCTTTGCCCCGTTAACCGACAGTGATTATGCAATTTATGGGGTGCTGATGGCTGGACTGTGGCAGGGAACAGGGCTGGTTATGGTGATTATGCTGGCGGGGCTTCGCGGTATTGATGAGGATATCTGGAAGGCGACGCGTGTTGATGGCATTCCAAAATGGAAGACCTATATCCGCATCGTCATCCCGCTTATGCGTGGCGCGATTATTACGGCATTGGTGCTGGTTGCAACCAGCATTATCAAGGTTTTTGACCTGATTGTGGCCCAGACACAGGGCGGCCCCGGTCTTGCTACCGAAGTTCCGGCAAAATACGTGATGGATATGATGTTCCGCAATCAAAACCTTGGTCAGGGCTTTGCAGCTTCGACCATGATGCTGGCTTTTGTTATTATAATTTTGATCCCGTGGACGGTTTATGAATATCGGGAGAAACGTCGTGGTTGATACCGTAATGACTGAGGCAAGAGGCCCGAAGCCGCAAAAAGCTGTGACCGGCCCGAAAATCATCATCTATACGACGCTAACCCTGCTAGCGATCTATTATCTTGCACCGCTTTATGTGATGGTTGTGACGTCACTGAAAACCATGCCTGAAATTCGTCTTGGTAATGTGTTCTCATTGCCAAGGGATGTCACTTTTGCGCCATGGTTTAAGGCGTGGGCAACGGCCTGTACGGGATTGAATTGTGATGGTCTTAGTCGCGGCTTTTGGAATTCGGTACAGATTCTGGTTCCCTCAGTTGTGATCTCGATTGTGGTTGCGTCAGTCAATGGCTATGCACTGTCATTCTGGCGG
>CALLKZ010000016.1:0-2787 GCA_938082345.1 uncultured Alphaproteobacteria bacterium | reverse complement strand
GGCGCGCCAGCAAACGTAGTAGTCGGCTTGCACAACGCCGATAGGTAAACCAAACTCTCAGCTATTAACCAAACTTCCCACAAGAGGATCTGACTTTATGAGCGCTGATATCTCATCACCCGAAAAACACTGCGATCCAGTCACGCTGGAAATTGTGCGAGGGGCCATCACCGCCACCCAGCGCGAGATGGAGGCGTTGATCGAAAGAACCGCCATTTCCGCATTTATCCGCGAGAAGAAGGATTTTTACACCGCTCTTTTTGATGGTAACGGGGTTCTGGCGGTAGGGTCCATGGTGCCGGTCTTTGGTGATATGACAGGCCCTGTGTTCAAGCATTTCCCCAGAGAAACCATGTCCGAGGGAGATTTGTACTGGTACAATGATTGTTATGGCTCGCAAGGCGCAGTATCGCATTCCAATGATCAGGTGCTTCTTGCGCCGGTGTTTTTTGAAGGCACCCTTTGCGCCTTTGTCATGGGGTGGGCGCATTTTGCCGACATTGGCGGCCTGCGCCCCGGATCCATTAGTCCGGACACCAAAGAGATATTCCATGAGGGGATCATCGTACCGCCCACCAAATTACTGGACCGGGGGGTTTTGAACGAAGGCGCATTGTCTATCTTTCATCGCAATTCGCGCTACCCTGAACAAAGTGCTGGTGACATGAGCGCCTTGATGGCAGCGGTCGAGCTTGGCGCCAAACGGGTGACTGAAATCATTGAGCGGTTCAGCGCTGATGTTTTTGCCGATGGGCTGGCCCAGCTGTTGACCCGAACGCGCAACCTAGTGCGCTCCAAGCTGGCAGAAACTTTTGACTATGGCAGGCATTCCTTTACTGACCGGATTGATAAGGATGGGCATGGAGGCGGGCCCTATGCCTTGCGGTTTTCTCTGACCCGTGAAAAGTCGGCGGGTGAGGACAGGTTCATCTTTGATGCAAGCGAGACTGATGATCAGGCAGCCGGGCCGGTGAATTTTCTGATGAATCCCGGGGTTCCGGGAATGGCGCTGGGGCTGTTTTATCTTGGCGGCGATGCCAGTCAGGTTTGCAACGCGGGCGGTCCTCTGGCACTGGACGAAGTGCGGCTGCGTGAGGGCTCGCTGGTGCAGCCAAAATGGCCCGCACCGCTGGGAATGCGCGGGCTAACGATGATGCGCACCCTTTCAACATTGAACGGTCTGGTGAATGCGGCTGGCGGCGGCGCTCCGGCCTCACACGCCGCCTATGTGATCGCGATTATGCGCGGAACCTTTACCACCAAGGATGGGCGCAGCGCTCCTTACTTACTGGCTGACGGGATCGGCGTTGGATACGGGGCGCGCAGTTTTGCCGACGGGATCGATGCTGTCTATTTCGTGGCGCAGGAGAATTACCCGGTCGAGTTTCTCGAGCTTGGGTATCCGATCCGCCTTCGCGAATACGGGGTGGTGCGTGACAGTGGTGGGGCCGGGCGGTATCGCGGCGGCGTAGGCATCGCCCGCGAATATGAAATTCTGGCTGACACCAGTGTTCTTGGTATCCGTATTGACGGGGTGCAGAACCCGCCTTGGGGTATTGACGGCGGTCACGGCGGCGGTGCTGGCCGGATCGTCGTTAATCCCGGTTTGGCGAATGAGATCGAACTGAACCCGTTGTCGGACGGCAATCCCCTTGTTAAGGGCGACATTCTGAGAATCGAAACAGGCGGCGGCGGCGGTCATGGACACCCGTTTGACCGACCCGTTGAGGCTGTGTTGAACGACGTTCTGGGTGGCTTTGTCAGCACCGAGGCTGCTGCCAGTCTTTATGGTGTCGCGGTTTCCGGACGGCAGATTAATACGGACGAGACGCAGCGCCTGCGCGCCCGACGTCCAGAGGTGAAAGCGTTTCATCGCAAGGAGTATGTAGATGCCCTCGACTGATTTGGCCTTGGCCGTCGATATCGGCGGAACCTTTACCGATATTGCCCTGCGCAATGGCGCTACCGGCGAAGTCTGGCGCGCGAAATTACCCAGCACGCCAGATGATCCGTCCGCTGCCTTTCTGGATGGAATCCGCGGCGCCTTGTCCAAAGCAGGCCATAGCGCGGATGAACTGACCGAAGTTCTGCATGGCACGACTGTGGCAACCAATATGATCCTTGAGGATAAGGGCGCAAGAGCGGCGTTGGTCACAACGCGCGGCTTTCGTCATGTGTTGTCTATCGGGCGTCAGGATATCCCGCGTAAAGCCAATCTTTACAATTGGGTAAAGCCGCGCCGTCCGATCCCGCCTGACCGCATCGCCGAAGTGGCAGAGCGGGTGGCAGCGGGAGGTGCGGTGCTAGAGGTGTTGGACGAAAATTCGGTCCGTGAAGCCGCTGATTTTTTGCGGGAGTTGGATGTGGAAGCGGTCGCGGTCTGTTTGCTGCATGCCTTTGCCAATCCAGCGCATGAGGTGCGCGTGGCTGAAATCCTGCGCGCACAACTGCCCGGCGTGGCGGTGACGGCCTCGACAGACGTATTGCCTGTGGTGCGCGAATATGAACGCACGCTGGCATCAGTCCTGAATGCGATCGTGATGCCCGGGGTGACGAGCTATGTAGCCCGCCTAGAGCAGCGCTTGGCAGACGAAGGTGTGACGGCACCGCTTTTGCTGATGCAATCAAACGGTGGTGTGGCGGGGGCTGCCAAAATTCGCCAAGCGCCTGCTCTCACTGCTCTGTCCGGGCCGGCGGCGGGCGTAGTGGGCGCTCTGGCTGAGGCACAGGCCTGCGGTATCAATGATATTGTGACTGTTGATATCGGCGGGACCAGTGCTGATATTT